>DASYXG010000337.1:0-7740 GCA_035935235.1 Allostellaceae bacterium | reverse complement strand
TGCCGACTGCCTCGGCGTCGGTCACGGTCTGGATCCAGCTTTCGGCGAGGTCGGCGGCGACCGCGGCGTCCTTGGCGCTGCGGCCGAGCCCGAAGAGTCCCAGCCCGGGGACCAGGATCACCCGCGGCATTGGATCGAGTTCGCGTTTGATCCCGCCCACTTCCGCGTTGTTACGCGCGAAATAGGCGTGGTATTCGGCGACGAAACGCTCGACCGCCGCGCGCGCCGCCGAGGCGAAATCGTCGAGCTTGCCGGCTTCCGGCGGCGGCACGATCAGTGGGTAGTTCTTGGTGCGGATCGTATGGTCGGGAGTGGCGACCCCGGACATGCCATAGCGCTCGACCTCGGCGCCGCTGACGAAATCGATCACCGCCGGCCCGCCGCGGAAATCGAGGACAAAGCGTTTGTATGCACCGGGCACAGCGGCGTCGGGAAGGGCACAGGCGCCGCGCAGGATCGGCGCCACCTGTTGCACGGTCGCGAGCGTCGGCGGCAGCGTCGCCCCGGCGAAGACGTTGCGACGGCCACGCTGCAGCCGCTCTTCGGCCAGCGTCACCGCCGCGATCATCCGCTCGTAGGCTTCCTCGGCGCTGTCGCCAAAGGTGAAGATGCCGTGCTTCAGCAGCACCAGCCCCTCGACCGCTTCGTCCTCGTCGAAGATCTCGGCCGCCTTCTTGGCCAACAGAAAGCCCGGCATGATGTACGGCACGAGCCCCAGCCGGCCATCGTAGAGATCGGCGCAGCGCGCGGCGGCGTCGGGCTGGTCGGCGAGGCTTAGCACCGCGGTCGCATGGGTATGGTCGATGAATTTATGCGGCAGAAACGCGTGGAGCAGCGTTTCAACCGACGGGTTTGGCGCGCCGGGATCGAGCAAATTGGCGCGCTGCGCCCGCACCATGTCTTCGTCGGATAGCGCCTCGCGCTGGCGCAATTTGCGCAGCGGAGCGAGGCGCACCGCCGGCAACCCGGCCGGCTCGATCGCCGCCATGTCCCAGCCGCTGCCCTTGACGCAGAGCACTTCGGCAGGGTCGCCGACAAGATCCGCCGCCTCTGTCTTGACCGAAGTGTTGCCGCCGCCATGCAGCACCAGGCTTGGGTCGCCGCCTAGCAGGCGCGAGGTGTAGACGCGCAGCGCCAGGTCGCGGCTAACCCCAGCGGCACCGTAATGCACCACCATCGCTTCGGCATCGCGGTTCGACCACAGACTGCGCATCGCCGCTCCCCGAGGCTAGTGCCGGGTCTAGTAGACCCCCTGCAACGGCGTCGTCTCGCGCTTCTCGACCACGACGCTGTTTCCGGTATCGCTCGATTGCAACAGCTTGGCCGCGAGGCTCTGATCGGCGACCTGGGAGTCCGCGTCGGGCGCAGTGCCCGGGTAGTGCAGTGTCCCGGCGGCCTGCTTGCCCGGGTCGCCCGGCCCGGCATTGTCGATCGCGGTCTTCGCCTTGTTGGCGGCGCTAACTTCTTGCGGCCTAGTCGCGCCCGGCGCCGGCGGACGCAAGTCGAAATCAGGCGGGATCGTCAGCGGCGCGCGCGATTCGACGGCGAACTCGTCGGGCGAGGTCTTCTCGATCCCGACCACCTTCTTGAAATCGCTGCAGCCGGATAGCGCGACCGTTACCAGCCCCAATGCAACCAGCGAAAAGCCATGGTCACCGATGGCGCTAACCACACGATTCAACATCCTCATGGCCGCAGATCATCCTCCCCGGCTGCTTGCAAATTTCGACGTCGAAGAAACCCCTCAAAGAGCATCACGGCGACACCGATGCAAATCGACGAGTCCGCGGCGTTGAACGCGGGATATCTAAACCAGGTGCCGAGGTGGAAGTAGAGAAAATCGATCACCCCGTGACTTCCCCAAAGCCGGTCTATCAGATTGCCGATAGCGCCGCCGATGATCATGCCGATGGCGGTGGCCAAGACCTCGCTATGCACGCGCGACAGCCAGAAGCACAGAATTCCGACAATCACCACCGCCAAGATCATGAAGAACGGCGTACTTAGCCCGTTGCCGGTATCGAACAGTCCGAAGCTCATCCCGTGGTTACAATTCAAGACGATGTCGAAAAACCCCGTCACCGGCACGCCTTGTTGCGGAACGCAGGAAGCCTCCCCAAAAGCTTTCAGGACGAGGTGCTTACTCAGCTGGTCGACACCGACGACGACCACCGCCGTACCGATGCCGCGCCCGATCATTCCGCCACCATCTGACCCCCAGGGGAGCTGACGACGGCGGCGCAGCGCCGGCACAGGTCGGAATGACCCGCCACGCTGCCCACCTCGGGAAGCACACGCCAGCAGCGCTCGCATTTGTCGCCCGGCGCATCGCTGACCACAACGCCGACCTCTGGCACGTCGGGAAGCATAAAGGCGCCTGCGGGCGGCGCCCCGACCATCACCGTGCCCGACGAGGTGATGCAGAGTTCGGCGAGGTCGACATCCTTGAGCATTGCTGCTGTCCCGGCCGGGACGTAGAGCTGGATCGCCGCCTGCAGGCTCGAACCGATGCGCTTGGCGCCGCGCTCCAATTCGAGTGCACCGGTCGCCACGCGGCGGATGTCGCGCAAGGCCGCCCAGCGCTCGCCCAGCGCCGGATCGAGCCAGCTTTTCGGCGTCTCAGCGAAAGTCTCGAGATGCACGCTGCGGCCCGGAGCATCGCCACGGCGCGCGAGCCAGGCGTCTTCGGCGGTATAGCAGATGATCGGCGCCAGCCAGCGCACCAGGCATTCGAAGGTGCGGTCCATCACGGTCCGCGTCGCCCGCCGCGCCGGGTCGTCAGGCGTGTCGCAATAGAGCCGATCCTTGCGGATGTCGAAATAGAACGCCGACAGATCGACCGCGCAGAAATTATGCAGCGCGGTGAACATCGTGTGGAAATCGAAATCATCGACCGTCCGGCGCACCAGCCCGTCTAGTTCGGCGAGGCGATGCAGCACCCAGCGCTCGAGCTCGGGCATCGTCTCCGGCGCCACAGCTTCGGTCGGGGAATAGCCGTCGAGAGCGCCGAGCAAATAGCGCAGCGTATTGCGCAACCGGCGATAAGTGTCGCCGAAGCGTTTCAGAATCTCCGGCCCGATGCGGATGTCCTCGGAGAAATCCGAGCCGGCGACCCAGAGCCGCAAGATATCGGCGCCGCTCTGCTTCATCACATCCTGCGGCGCGATCACGTTGCCGAGCGATTTCGACATCTTCCGCCCGGCTTCGTCGAGCACGAAGCCGTGGGTCAACACCGCCTCATACGGCGCGCGACCGCGCGTACCGCACGACTCCAGCAGCGACGAATGGAACCAGCCGCGATGCTGGTCCGAGCCTTCGAGATAGAGCGAAGCCGGCCATTTCAATTCCGGCCGCTGTTCCAGCACGAAAGCGTGGGTCGAACCGGAGTCGAACCACACCTCGACGATGTCGGTAACCTTGTCCCATTCGGCCGCGTCGTAGGCATTGCCGAGAAACTCGCTTGTCGGCGTCTCGAACCAGACATCGCCGCCACCCGTTTCGACCGCGGCGGCGATGCGGTCGATCACCGCCTGGTCGCGCAGCGGTTCGCCGGTCTTCTTGTTGACGAAGACCGGGATCGGCACACCCCAGGCGCGCTGGCGCGAGACGCACCAATCGGGCCGCCCCTCGACCATCGCCGAGATGCGGTTCTTGCCCTGCGGCGGGACCCAACGCGTGTCCTCGATCGCCTTTAGCGCCGCGTCGCGGAGACCGTTGGTCTCCATGCTGATGAACCATTGCGGCGTATTGCGGAAAATGAGCGGAGCCTTCGACCGCCACGAATGCGGGTAGGAATGCACCAGCGTGCCGCGCGCCAACAGCGCCCCGGCGGCGTCGATCGCCGCCATCACCACCCGGTTGGCGTCGCCCTCCTTGCCGTCGGCCGTATAGACCGAATGCCCGGCGAACAGCGGGACGCTCGGCAGATAGACGCCGTCCGGGCCCACGGTGTCGATCACCGGAATGCCGTGCTCGCGGCCCAGCTCCCAGTCGTCCTGGCCGGCATTGGGCGCGATATGCACGAGGCCGGTACCCTGATCGGCGAGGACGAACCCGGCCGGCAAGAGCGGCACGTCGAAATCGTAGCCCTGATCCTGATTCGACAGCGGGTGCTTGGCGACCGTTCCGGCCAGCGCGCTGCCGGGAAACAGATCGACAATGGTGTGTCGCTCGATCTTGGCGCGCTGGCAGAAATCGTCGATCAGCGTCATCGCCACCAAGAGCTTGTCGCCAAGCGTGCCGTCTTTCGGGCCAGCCGCGCGGCTCCCTTCGCCGACCTCGTCGACCTGGATCACCGCGTATTCGAGCTTGGGGCTGTAGGCGATGGCGCGATTGCCGGGCAAGGTCCACGGCGTCGTCGTCCAGATCACCGCACCGGCGTGGCGCAGCGACGGCCGGCCCGCATGCGCGATCGGAAAACGTACCCACACCGTCATCGAGCGGTGGTCGGCGTATTCGACCTCGGCCTCGGCGAGCGCCGTCTGCTCGACCACCGACCACAGCACCGGCTTCGAGCCCTTATAGAGCCCGCCATTCATCAGGAATTTGCCGATCTCGCGGACGATCTGCGCCTCGGCGTCATAGCTCATCGTCAGATACGGATTGTCCCAGTCGCCGACCACGCCGAGCCGCTTGAAATCGCGCTTCTGGACCTTGATCCAATGCGCGGCGAAGTCGCGGCATTCCTTGCGAAACTGTGCGATCGGCACGCTGTCCTTCGACTCGCCCTTGGCCCGGTACTGCTCCTCGACGATCCATTCGATCGGCAGCCCGTGACAATCCCAGCCCGGCACATAGGGCGCGTCCTTGCCAAGCATTTGCTGGGCGCGGTTGACGATGTCCTTGAGGATCTTATTGAGGGCGGTGCCGAGATGCGGCTCGCCATTGGCATAAGGCGGCCCGTCATGCAGGACAAATTTCTCGCGGCCTTTCGAGGTCTCGCGCAGCTTCTTGTAAAGCCCCATCTCTTCCCAGCGCGCCAGGATCGCCGGCTCACGGTTCGGCAGATCCCCGCGCATCGGGAAGTCGGTCTTGGGCAGGAAAACGGTCGGACGATAATCCGTCGGCATGGTGAGTCCCTGGAAGAGATGCGGCGAAAACGAATGCGGCCCGACCCTCAGACGAGGACCGGGTGCCTAATTCGCTGCATCCATCCGCAACTCAGCGCCATGGCCCTGATATAATAGTGCCCCCTCGCGTTTTCGAGAGCCTTGTTCGAAAGCCGGCTCTGCCCGAAATGATTGACCAGACCGCGCGTTCGTTATCAATTGCCTTTTCGATTTGCGGAGATGGTGAATGGCAGAGAGCGCACCGCTCGAGGAAGCTGTCGAAATCTTCAACGATCTCGTACAACGGGCTCCCGAGGAAGCGGATGCGCTAGCCCGCTTGGAGTGGCGCCTCCGGAGCGTCGTCCGGGCGCGTCACGGCGATCCCTTGCCCGAAGTGGCCCTCCTCTACGCGCTGATGATGACCGGCAAAGCGCAGGAGGCTGGACTTCTGTCCGACCGCATTTGGCACCGTAAGCACCTGTTGGGCATCGAGCAACTCGCTACTTATCTAATCGTCCTTGCCCAAATTGGGTCCTACGAAAACGCAACCGTATTGTTCGATGAACTACGTCAGCACCGTGCGTCGATACCGGGCACAACGAACCTAGATTCAATCGGAGTTGTAATTTTTTGGGGTCTAGGCGACCTCGATAGGCTCGCCTCGACTATCGCGGAGGCGTCCTCGCCGATGGGTGTTTGGCCTGCTTTTATCGACGAGATCACCGAGGTCGGCTTTGCAGCGCAGCTGGCCGAACGGCAAGCGATCGTCCGAGAAAAAACTGCAGGAAGGCAAGTCTTTAACCAGCTCGTCTTGACGCCAGGCACATATAGAGCCTGGCAGTTATCGCGCTACGTATATTTGAATGAAGATTACGCATCCCGATTGGCGCTTGAAGAAGAAATACGTGTCTCTCTCGATGAGCATTTCAAAGATTCTAATCTGAGCATCGATCACTGGGAGCTTGTTAACGAAATTATTGTGCCAATTTACTCCGCCCCGTGCTGGTACAAAAACGTCATGTTGAGCGCCGCATGAATGACTCCAATTGAGAAAGTCCATCAGCTACTTGCAGTTGCGGCTACCGAGACACAATACAGGACGGTGGCATCCCGGTATTTCGCAGCATTTAATGTAACGATCGCCTTTGCCTCACAATACGGGTTCATCGCGAAATCAACAGCCGACGACCATCGCGATCTAATCAGCTTCCTTAAAGTTTCCTCGAACCCATTGCTCAAACGGATTGGATACCACCGACTACCTCGGCTTCGGTCCCTACGAAACCGAGCCGACTATGAACCACATGTACCCTTTCCTCGTGGGTTGGCTGCTGAGGCCGCGGAAACGGCGGGCGAGGTAGTAGGTTGGCTCTCTAATTTGAGTGGTTGAACTCTCGCCGTCCTACCGCCGGCCTTGTAAATCTACGTCCGGAAGCTCGGGTCGAGACTGTCGCACAGCCGCAGCAGCGCCGGCCATTCGCGCTGGCCGCCAAGCCTCACTGTATTGCCCATCGTGGCGAATTGCGCCGCCTGCTTTTCGGAGGTCTCCACCGGCGGGAACACCAGCTTCGCCCCCGACGCACACGCCGCCTGCGCCTTCAATTGCGCCTCGGCCGCGCGCTCGAAATGATAGGTCAGCGAGAACGCCTCGGCGACATTGCGGCCGGTCGCCAGCAGGCCATGATTGCGCAGCACCAGCACCGGATGGTTGCCAATCGACTGTTGCAGCCGGGTGCGCTCGTCCATGTCGAGCGAGACACCCTCGTAATCGTGATAGCCGAGCCGGCCATAGAAGCGCATCGCCCATTGCGACAGCGGCAGCAGCCCCTCTTCCTGCACGCCGACCGCGATGTCGGCCTCGGTATGGGTGTGGACGACGCATTCGACATCGGGCCGGCCGAGATAGATCGCGCCGTGGATGACGACCCCGGCGTAGATCGGCTCATACTCGGACGGCTCGACGAGGTTGCCGTCGAAATCGACCTTGAGGATGTTCGAGGCGGTGACCTCGTTGAACATCAGCCCCATCGGGTTGATCAGCATGTGGTCGGGCTCGCCCGGCACCCGGGCCGAGTTGTGCGTGAGGATCAGATCGTCCCAGCCGAAATGCGCGACGAGGCGATAGCAGGCGGCGAGATCGACCCGCACTACCCATTCTTCGGGGCTGATGTGGCGTGGCCGCGACATTTGGACGTTCAGCGTGTCCATTATAATTCCACTCCTTCGATCTTCCCCTCTCCCGCTTGCGGGAGAGGGTGGCTGCCGCGTCAGCGGCGGCCGGGTGAGGGCCGGCGGATGATTATACCCTCACCCGCCTCGCCATGTTCGGCACCCTCTCCCGCTCGCGGGAGAGGGGTTAACCTACGCCGGCGCGAAACACGGCACCGGGGCGCCGCCTTCGCTGGGTTTGAACACGAGTTTGACCTTCTGGCCGATCTTGATGCCGTCGAGGTCGCAATCGACGATGTTGGTCATCATCGTCGGCCCCTCGGCGAGGGTCACGTAAGCGATCGCGTAGGGCACCGGCGCGCCGCGCCGCATCACGCTGTAAGTGTAGATCGTGCCGTCGCCTGAGGCCTGCTGCCAGCTGGTGTTGTCGCTGAAGCAGAACGGGCAGATCGAGCGCGGGTAGAAATGCAGCTCGCCGCAGGCGTTGCACTTCTTGACCATGAGCTTGCCCTCGGCCGCAGCG
>DASYXG010000336.1:0-12381 GCA_035935235.1 Allostellaceae bacterium | reverse complement strand
GCGCCGTGCCACAGCCCACCGATCGCCATGGTGAGAAAGAGGTTGGTGTAAGTACGGACATCGCCATAGCGGTTGCCGCCAAGCGAGATGTAGAGGTAATCGCGCAGCCACGACGACAGGCTGATGTGCCAACGCCGCCAGAAATCCTGGATCGTTACCGCCAGATACGGGTCGCGGAAGTTCTCCGGGTATTTGAAGCCGAGCATCCGGCCAAGACCGATCGCCATCGCGCTATAGCCGGCAAAGTCGAAGAAAATCTGGAACGCAAAGCAAATGTTGCCGATCCAGGCGTCGACAAAACTCGGGTTCGACAGCTCGAACGCGGCTTCGACTACGGGGGCCAGCGTATCGGCGATCAACACCTTGACGGCAAAGCCGATCATGAATCGGCGCGCGCCGATTGACATGTCCTCGAAGGTAAGCTTGCGCTCGATCAGCGCCTTGTCGACCCATGAGTAACGGATGATCGGGCCGGCGATCAGATGCGGGAACATGTCGAGATAGGCGGCGAAGCTGACAAAGCTCGGTTCGGCCGCGACCGTCCGCCGGCGCACGTCGATCAGGTAGGAGACGGCCTGCAGCGCGGTGAAGGACAGCGCGATCGGCAAGATCACGTTGCTCCACGGGATCGGGCCGGCATGCAGCGCCGCGAGCGCCTCGTCGGCGGTGCGAACCAGAAGGTTGGCGTATTTGAACCAGGCGAGGCAGCCGAGAATGACGACAATACCGCCGACCAGAACCCGGCGCTGGCGGCGGTCACCGGCCTCTGCGATCACCCGGCCGAGCGCCCAGGCAACAAAGGTGATGCCGACGATCAGCAGCAGGAAGACCGGCTTCCACCATGCATAGAAAACCCAACTGCCGAAACACAGAGTCAGGTTTCGAGTGCCGTTCGGTGTCGCCAGGTAGGCGATGAAGAACAGCGGCAGAAACAACGCGAGGAATTCGACCGAGGAAAAGACCATGAGCCGGCCGTGGAGCGGGTTTTAGCGCGCGGCCGTCAGGGGCGGAATGGCGCCTGCTCGTCGCGTGTGGCGACGACCTGACGGCCCGACCCGCTGCCAACGACGAAAACGCTGTAGCGGTCACCCGCGACGAGACCGCCGAGTTTCGCCGGCACGTCCTGTGCTGGATCGCCGCACGACACCGCAAGCCCGACATCGACCGGGTTGACCATTCGCCTGCCAACCGCGCCCGGAGCGACATCGGAGACCACCGCGATGTGCTGGTCCCCGGCGACGAGCTGCGCGGTGGCGCAGGCCTGGTCGAGGTTGAACAGGCCGAGCGAGGATTTGAGCGCATTGAAATCCGATGGGGTTTCACGCAGCAGGGTTACCACGAGAGCGTTCGCCGTGCCGGTGACCGCGACCGTCACGAATTCATTTTGCTGCAACGTCACATTGATCGGCTTGGTCGCTTCGCCGAGTTGAACCGAGCCGGTAAGCGCCACGCCCGGGGTAACCGGGTCGAACTCGCCGACGCGATGCGTATCATCGGTCGGGATCGTGATCTTCGCGGCAGGCGAAACGATGGTGACCTCCGCCGGAGCGAGGTTGACGAAGCGCAGGTAGGCAACCCCGTTCGGCGGACCGCTTGGATAGAGCCGGCCGTCAGCAGCGAATGCCGTGCCGGCGAGGGCAATGAGCCCGAACGCACCGACAAGGCGACCGAATGATGGTGGCATCACGGGTCTCAAGGCCGGTGCACAAGCTGCGGCGCCAACTGGTCCAGCTGCGCCGTAATGTCCTGCCCCCACGAGCGATAGCCGGAAGAGGTCAGGTGTTGGCCGTCAATCGTCGGCCAGTCGCCCGGCTTCGAGAACTGGGTCGAGTCCACGAATTTGCATGGCGCCACCGCGGTCGCCAGGAAGTCGGACATCTCCTTCACCCGCGCAAATGTCTTGTGATAGGTCGAGCCTTCGCTCCCCCAGGGCGGCCCAACCCAGACGCATGGGATGTTCTGCGCCGCAATCCGGCCAGTGAGCGCGTGAACCTGCTGATAGATCCAACCCTGCGGGAAGGCGGCCTGGCCGTAGCCGGCCATTGTATCGCCCATCTCAATGACGATCAGATTGGGGTGGTGCTGGGCGATTAGGGCGTCGATCGTCCAGGTCGGGATGCTGGGCCGACGATCGATATTCGTCTCGCCTTTGTCGAGGCGCACGGCGCGACCGCACGACACGGTGGTCGGGTAGACCCAATCGCCGGCATTGGCGCCGCACATGCCATAGGTGTTGACCGTCGCGCCTTGCGCCTCGAGATCGTTGTGCAAGGTCGTGATCAGATAGTCGCGGGTAACCATGTGGCTGTCGCCGATAAGCAAGATCGCCAGCCCCGCCAAAACCCCGTTCATAACCGACAAATCTCCCCGCAACTCGGCCCTGCCGAGCGCCATCAGGTATCGCATTCCCCGGAAGCGGTAAAGTAAGCCGCCCGAGGCTAATCCATGGTTAACGTGTCGGTCGCCTTACCGCTCGAATCCTGAAGAATCACGCGACCATCACGCGACAATCCGCTCACGCCGGCCTTGGGCTACTTCAGCTGAGCCACCGCGTTGGCGATGTCTTGCCCCCACGCCTTGTAACCCGTCGAGGTTAGGTGTTGACCATCGGTGGTCGGCCACTGTCCCGGCGCCGCAAAGCGCGTCGAGTCGATGTATTTGCACGGCGCGACTGACTGCGACAGGAATTGCGACAGTTCCTGCACGCGCTGATCGTCCTTGTGATAGGGCGAATTGGCCGCGCCATAGACAGGACCGACCCAGATGCACGAAGCACTCGCCGCGGCGATACGCGTCGCCAGAGCATGGGTCTGTTCGTAGATCCAAGCCCTCGGCATCTGTGGCGAACCGTAACCGGCCATAGCGTCGGCGGCTTCGACGATCACTAAGTTAGGATGATGCTTGGCGAGCAGCTCGTTGATCTGCCAGGTGTAGGCCTGCTTGCCCATGTCGACGATCGGCCCGGCCTTGTCGTGACGCTCGGCGCGGCCGCAACTGACGGTCGTCTTATTCAGCCAGGCATCGGCACTCGCGCCGCACATACCGTAGGAATGAACGGAGGCGCCATCGGCGACCAGCGCATCGTGCAGCGAAGAGATTAGATAATTGCCGCCCGCCATGTGGCTGTCCCCGAGCACGAGGATCACAAGCCCAGCCAACGCCATATTCATCGTCCCAACTCCCTTCGTATCGGCCTGCGGTGGACCGGAACGACCACAATCGGAACCTAGGCGAATGCAGCCAATAATTCCGCTCAAATTTTAGTATGGATTTCATAAATCACTGATTTTCGTCGTTAATTTTGAGTTACCAACCGGGCGACCGTGTGCCTTGGGCATGAGTCAGCGCGCGCGCATTCCCGCGGAGAGGTGGAACGTCGCGTTGGCGATATCGGCGGCCCAGAGCCGGTAGCTGTCGGGGGTTAGGTGCTCTCCATCAAACGTTGGCCACTCCCCCGGCTGCGAGAAGCGCAGGGAATCGACATAGCGGCACGGGTGAACAATGGTCGACAGATAGTCCGAGAGATCGTGGACCCGCGCAAACGTCTTGTTCGACGGTCCCCCCTCGGTTCCCCAAGGCGGTCCGACCCATATGCAGGGCAGATGGTGCGCGGCGATCGGCTGCAGCATCTCCGTGGTCTCGAAGGAAATCCATTCCTTCGGCAGCGCCGGCAGAATGCCATAGCCCGCCATGTTGTCGCCGAGTTCGACGATCAGCAGGTCGGGGTGATGTTGTTTGATCAGCTTCTCAAGCGACCAAGTCTTGACTTTCGGGCTCTTGTCGACGATCGGCTCGTCGGCATTGTGCCGCTCGGCGCGACCGCAGGGGAGCTCGGTTTGCGCCACCCAATCATGCGGCTGCGAGCCACAAACGCCATAGGAATGCACAATGGCGCCTTGATTAAGCAAGGCATCCTGTAGCGACCCCAAGAGGAAATCTTTCACGGCCATATGGCTGTCGCCAATGATCAGGACGACCAGCCCCGCGAGGGCGGCGTTCACCAAGGGTCGATCCTTTTCCGCGCCAAGCCGCGATTTGTCGCCACTCTATCGCAGGTGAGCGGTTAAGAAGCGATTAGATACCCGTCCGGGCGCGCGCGACCGAATAGCACAGACAGATCCACGCCGGTGCCGTGCCCTTGTTTAGGACGTTCGCGGCTTCGTCCGTGCGGCAGTCGGGTCCGACTACAGCCGGCTTTGCGGCAGATCGCGCTTGGCGATCGCCGTTGGGTCGGTCGACGCCACCGGCGCAAACCAATCGAAGGTCTTGCGCAGGTAAAGCTTGGTAATGACCTCGTTATAGTTATTCCCGTTGTCGAAGCTTACCGCCAATCCGATCGCCGCCGAGTTGTCGATTGCATATTCAACTTGGGTTTTCACGTTGATCGCGGGACCGGTTGAGGTAGACCCCGGAACGATCGCAATTGCTCCGGGCGTGGTCGCCAAAGCCGTCTGCGCGAACGCGTTATACGGGAAGACCCGGCTCGGATCGGTGTTGAAATGCTGAATCCCGGCAGCCACCGAGGCGAGGTAGCTCCACGGTCCGTGATAACCGGTCCACTCGATCGGGACGGTCACGGCCTCGAAATTGTGCGGGCTGAAATAACCGCCCTGGCCAAACGTGAACCCGCTCAAATTCTTGTCGAAGCCGGCGTAGTAGGCTGAGATGCCGACGCGAAGAGTATCGTTGTCGGTCTTGTAGGGGCGGAAATACGCCCCAAGCAAGCCATTGACCTCGCTGTTCGTGGGCACATTCTTTCCGGTCAGCGACGCCAGCCCCGCGCTGGCGTAGGCGCCATACATCTGATCGTCGTAAAAGGCGTTGACGGTGGCGCCGTTCTTGACGACCCCGCCCCAGGTTGCGTTGTTGCCGAAGGCACCGCCCGTTATTGCATTCGGGACACCCAAAGACGCCTTGGTGCCGGCATAGGACAACACACTGTCCGTCACTGGCTGACGCAACGCTTCGAAGCGGATGGTCAGCGTGTTGTCGAAGAATTTCGGCGCATAGGCCGCCATGCCAACGAGGTTCGTCACCGGGAAGCCCAGTGGCGTCGTGCCAAACTGCCCGCTGAAGTCGCCATAGGAATAGCCGCCCAACAGGCCGACGCCTGCCGCAGTCTGCGCCCGCGGTGAGATAGCCGACAAACCCCTGGCGATCAGGATCGGGTTGGCGCCAAACAGGTTCAAATTAGCCGTGCTGAGCGACCCGGCATCGAGAGCAACCGGCAGCACGGCGAACCGCGCGGTGCCGGTATACCAAGGCGAGAAGCTGCCCTCGATCGGAACGCCGATCTCGGAGAGCTGGTTAAGCCCGTTTACGCCGTCATGCCAACGGAAGCCGAGCCCCGCGGTCAGCTTCGGATTACTCTCCTGCTGCAGCTGCGCGATGTTGCGGTCGATATCCATTTCGAGCGTATCGCTCGGCGAGTACGTGATCGTCGTCGCCGGTCGCTGATACCCGCCGACTGGCGGCGGCGGCTCCAGCTCGAGCTGGGATAGCTGCACCGACTTCGCGGTAATGCCGAGATCGCTCGACCCCGCCTTCTCCGCTGCTATAGGCGCGGGTTGGACATCGGAGGTCGCATCGCTAACGGTCGCTGGCGGTAGCGACGCGATCTGGGCAGTCTGCTGCGCCGGCTTCGTCGGTGTAGTGGCAATCAGGTCGTCGCTATCGGCGGATTCTGCCACTAGTTGCGGCAGGCTATGAGCCGGCGCGGCGGGGGGAGGCGTCTGATCGGCCGCCAGGGCAACGCCGCTCGATCCGGCAAAGGACAGCAGCAAGCCCAGCGTTACGGTGCTTGGTGACGGCTTCATAGCAAGCTCCCCGAGAGCTGTGCCGAACGTCCGCGCGCAGCCGGGTTGTCGATGGCCGCCATCGTCACCGCCGCCATCGGATCCTGGAGGATCAATTGCGAATGGCGGAACGGGTTGGGTGGCGGCGTTCCAGCTGGCGCGCCGGGAGCCAGCGACGTCGGCGCCCCGGTATCTATCGGGTTCTGCTGCCGGTTGAGCTCGCGAGCCGTCCGCAGCGCTTGCATCGCCGCCCCGTTATTGCCGCGCGCCTCGGCGATCTGCGCCTTCAGATAGTAGAACCAAGGGTTGTTCGGGTCGGCTTCCATCCCCTTGTCCAGATAGGTCTGAGCCGAGTCGAGCCGGTTCGCCAGGATTGCCCCCATAACTACCCCGCGTATCACATCGAGATTGCTCGAATCCGCCTGATAGGCCTTGTCGAAATACTCCATGGCCTCCCTTGATCGTCCAGCCGACGCATAAATCCGGCCGACTTCCATCAGCAACGCCGTATCGTCCGGGTTATCCGCGAACAATTGCGAGATCTGATCATAGGCGTCAGCGTAATTGCCGTGCTGACGCAATTGATCGGCGCGCCGCACCGCCAGAGTGATTGCCGCCGGAGTCAGTTGCTCGCGATTGTTGGCGTTGACCTGGCCGCTTGCGTTGATCTGATCGATCACCTTCGCGGCGTCTTCGTCGTGTCCGCCCTCCATCATCAACAACATCGCATAGTCGGCGCCGGCCTTGACCGACCCGGGGCCACCCCTCATGAAGGCATCCCGAGTGATTTGCAGTGCCGTCGGGTAGTCGTGGAGCGTATCGATGAGAACAAACGGCGCCTGGAGCTTCTCGTCGGTCGTTACGGTCTTGTCCTGGTAGAGCTGGACGAGGATGTCGCGCGCCTGCGCGGTGTTGCCGCTCGCGGCGTATTGCTTGGCCCGATCGATCGTGCCGCGCACATAGACTCGATCGCGGAAGTTCTTGATGTCTTGACTGCGCTGATTGACCGGGATGCTGTTGATCTTGTCGAGCGCCGAGACCCACCGGTCCTGCTGCGCGTCGAACATCGCCGACACCAGGATGCTGTTGGGCGTATTGCCGGAAGCCGTCGGCTCGACGGCGGCGAACGCCTCTTGCATGTGGCCTTGACCGGCGAGGAAGCGCGCATAGTCGAGCCGTATCCACGGGTTCCGCGGGTCGGCGGCGATCGCCGCCTGGAATTTCGCGGTCGCGGTAGCGACATCGCCATTGGCCGAGGCGGCCTTTGCTTCGTCGCGTAACTTCTCGGCAGGCCCACCACCCGGACCGCCACGATCCAATCGAGCCCGCTGGTCGGGGGTCAAGCGGCTCACCAGCTGATCGGCTTCCGCAGTCTTGCCTTCCACCCGCAACGCGCCGATCAGCCCCAGTTCGGCATCACCATTGCCGGGACGCAGGCGCAGCACCTCACGGTACGTCTTCTCGGCCGCGGCGGGATCACCCATCTCAACTTCGATATCACCGAGCACCATCATCGCACCCACCTGGTCAGCGCGCGGATGCGCGAGCAGCGGGGCGAGGATCGCGCGAGCGCCGGCGTAATTCTTGGCGGCTGTCAGGCGTTTGGCCTCTTGAACGCGCGCCCAAAATGCCGCTGTCTCATAGGCTGCGGCGAAATCCTTTTGCTGGTCGGGCGCGAGCTTGATCGCCTTTCCCAAAAGATCGCGCGCCTCGCCGAAACGCTGTTGCTTCAAGCGCACCAGCCCGAGACCGGCCAGCGCCTGCGGATCGTTGGGGTTGGCCTTAAGATCGGCGAGGAACAGCTTTTCGGCCGCGAGCGTATTACCCTTTTGCAGATCCTCGTAGGCCTCGGATTGCGCTGCCGTACCCGCCGGCTGCTTCGCCAGATCGGCGAGCAACTGCGCCATCTCCTGGTCTTGCGGGAATTGCGTCAGGTATTGCTGCAATGCCGGCTTCTGCTGCGGCGAACCGGTCAACCAGGTCAGCGCCTGACGCCATGACTGGATCGCAGTCGCCCCGACGACCGGGTTCTTGCTCAGCTGGGCGAGTAGAGCGACACCCTGCACCCGGGTCTGCTCATGGTAGGTATAGACCTGCGCCAGCGACAGTTTCAGCTGCGCGTCATTCGGCGATTGCTGGGAGGCCTTTTCTAATCCCTGGCGCGCCTCGTCCCACCCATCTGGCGTCCCGGCCAGGGTCATGTAGTACTCGACCGCGTATTCCGAGGGCGGCGGCCCCTTGAAAATCTCTCGGTATTTCTTGATCGCTTGGTCGAGCTGACCGGCCTGCGCCAACCGCCGAGCCTCGCTCAGATCGGTAGCCCCCACACTGCCGGTGCGGATCACGTTTTGCAGATCGGCGATATGCGGACTGTCCGGCGCGACCTCTTGCAGCTTGGCGAGGTAGCGTTGTGCATCGGCGATCTTGTTCTGCTGCACCGACAGCACGCCATATTGGTACAGCGCCTCGGGATTCTTGGGATTGATCTCGAGCAGCTTGTTGAGCGACTCGGCAGCGAGATCGGGGCGATCCTTGATGCGCCAATAATTCGCCTTATCGAGCAGCACCTGCTCGGCGCTCTCGGCCGCGTGTACCGCGCTCGATGGCAGCGCGACGGCCAATAGCAATGCCAGCGCGAGAGAGCCGCCCCACGCCTTCATCCCTGCGCCTCCCACCCGGCCAAAACCGGCCTGCACAGTATCAACCGTTCCGCCACCCACTCAAGGCACCGACCGGGACTGAAGCCGCCCCATCGCTAGACGGCGCAGCAGCCAGTAGGCGACCAGAGCAACGATCAGCACACCGATCAAGGTGAACAAAATCAGGATCAGCGGCGAATTACCAAGCCACCAGCGCAGCTTAGTCAGCGGGTTCAGGTGTCCGACCGAATACTCGTTGCCGATACGGAAGCTGGTCACCCGTCCCGCGCCCGCGATCATCAAATCGCCCTGGATCGACGGATTAAGCTCGCGGTTACGGAAGGCGCTGACCACCGTGAGCAGCTTGTCGGGCGACGAGCCAGTGATCATGACCGCGCTGCGCGACGAGTTGAGCGGCGATTGCAGTCCAATCATCGCGGCGAGGTTATCGCCTTGGGACACCAGCAGATTATCGACCCGTTCGCGCTCCTGCGCGGCATTGGGGTCGAGAACGGTATAGACGCGGTCGAGCGGCGAGGTCATGCCGACGCGAAGGTGTCCGCCTTCAACCCTGAGTTTGCCGTTATCGGCCCATTTCGTGATCAATGGCTGCCGGGAGATCGAACCGAGGACGATCAGGTCCTTGTCGGCAACCTGACTGACGCCGTCCGGTGTCACGACTTTGTTTCTCACCGTTGGGAATCCGGTCGAGTCGCCCATTATCCCCATAAGATCGAGATAGGTCTCGATATCCTGCGGGGTCAGCTGATCGGGCAGCACGACCGCGGTATCGCTCAGATCCGCCATCCGCGTGAACGGGTAGCCGGAGTTGGCGAAGAACGACAAGTTCGGCAACGAGGCAAACCGGTCGGTCTTAGACAGATCGATCGTCGAGTCGGGATCGATCGACTCCTGGATGTTGTTGGGCAGAACATCCTGGCACTCGCCGATCTTGACCGGCCGCAAATCGTAATAGAACTGGAGCTGGTTCTGACCGAACACATAGTAAGGCGGAACCCGTACGGTCTGCTCGTTCAGCACGAAATCCGGCGAGATGATGTCCTTGACCTGCTGCACCACCCCGGTCTTGGTCAGCGGCAAGCTGCGCAAGTACGAGTTGTTGATCGAGACATCGAGCCGCGACTCAGGGAAATTGATCCAGCTCCCCGCCGGATAGCGATAGCGGATATTGAGCGGCACCCCGGCATTGCCCCACACGAACAGGTCCGGCGCGGTGCGGAAGTTGAGGGTCAGCAATCCCGGCACCAAGCCGTTCCCCTGCAAATCGGTCGGTTGCACCAGTTCGCCAAAGCGAACCGGCCGATCGATTGGAACCCAGCGCGGCGCGTCATAAGCCTTGCGCGCGGGGATATTTGGGGTACCGACAACCTGGGTCTGGCCGGTCAACGCCGTCGAGCCGAGCGACAGCGTATCCGCGGCCGCGCGTAACTCGTCGGCGTTGTGTCCCATCACCAGGAGCAGCTTCGCCTCGGGATTATTGGGATTGGCCACCACGGCAACGGTCGGACCGGTAATATCCGGCAAAGTCAGCCCGCTCGGCTTCTCCGTGTCGGTCGCGAACACCACTGCGTTGCCGTTGGGGATCGTGTCGAGACTGGTCGGAAAGCTTGCGCCTTTGTACGAGGCCAGACTCCCGAACCATGACGCGACCACGCCCGCCGACTCCAGGGTCGTCGGCGAAACCTTAGAGGCGAACACGAAGGGCAGCGACAGCGACTGCATGTCCTTCGAATCGTAGAACGGGGCCGGTAGCAGCGACAAATCGTTGGGCAGCGGCAGCTTTTGCAGCTGCGTTGTCATCGACGTCGTATTGCTCAGCACCAGCCACAGGCTCGAATGGAGCGGATCCTCGCAACCCAGCGTGTAGTGGCCGATAAAGCGGAAGAGGATGCGATTGTCCTCCTGAAGCAGCACCGGGTTGATCGGCAGGGTCGCGGTGTTGCCTGAGGCCTTCTCCTTGGGCAGCGGTATGTTTCCGACAACCTCGCCATTGATCAGCACGGTCAGATGGCTCAGCTCGGGAATCAACGCCGGCGAATAGGCAAAGGTCAGGTCGATCTTGCCGCCGGTCACCACTTCGTCGCGACGCACGGAAAACGGTAGGCTTCCCTCGCCCTGCACGCCGATCAGCCGGATCGGCGAGTTGGCGCCGAGGTCCTTGAGCGTCAGCACCTGTGTCCGGGTCGAACCGGTCGGGGCTGTGGGAGTTCCGGTGGTCGTTCCCGCCGGGCCGGGTAACCCCGGTTGACCCGGAGGCGTCACGCTTTGCGGCGCCATCGTGCCGGGAGCGGTCGCCGCCGGGACCGGCACCTGCGCACCGCCGGGCGGTGGCGCAGCTGCACCGGTCAACTGGCCCGGCGAGCTTTGGGTTACGCCGGTAGACGGCGGCGCACTGGGCGCTGTCGGCAAGCTCTGCGGCGGCGCATTGGTCTGCGCCATCGCTACCCCACCCGCGAGCAGCCCGCCGAGACCGATACCGGCAGCCAGGAGCAAGCTTGGCAGCACGCGCTCGCGGCGCCGTTCTTCGGCAGCTTGCGGCGCCCCACGACCTGTCGGCTCTCTGAAATGATGGCGGACGAACAAACCGCCGATGCTCGCCAAGATCTCGCGCACGGAGCGCAACGGCCGATCTACTGGGTGTTCTTCCCAATCAAGCCACGCATCGGCGCGGCACAAAACCACCCGAACCAGATCGCGCTGCTGGCGCAGCGTCAATTGCTCAAAGGCCACGCGTAGTACCTCCCCATCCCACGCAACCACCCGCGCCGGCAGCACGGCAGTGCGGTCCCCGACTGGCAGTTCTATTTGGACGATATCGTCTAGAGCGATCCCATCCGGGCGCTCAGCGATGAAGAGCCCGCCCGTTGTCGATAGATTTCGCGATTGAGTGATCAGCGTTTGTCCATCCGGTAGATGGATGGTGCTCGGAATCTCGAGCCCGAGCCGCACTGAGCTGCGCAGTTGCCGCGTCTCGCGGCCGACCGCGATCGCCGCACCAATCGTTAACAGGTTGAAGATCGCCCAGGCGACGTTCAGCACCAGTACCTCGGTGTCAGCCAGGTCGCTCAGCAACCAGCGCGCTACACCGATGACCAGCGCGATGACGAGCAGTCCGAAGATGATCAGATGCGGTCGAACGATCTTGTAATCGAAATAATCGTTGGGCAGCAGCCCGCCCTTCTCGGTGACATTGAACTTGCCGCGCTTGGGGTTGATCAACGTCGCCAGGGTCGGACGCAGAATATAGAGCGCGAGGACGCTCTCGTAGATTTCGCCCCAGAACGAGTGGCGATAGCGCGATTGCAGCCGCGAATTGGTCACCGTCGAATGAATCAGATGCGGCGCAGCGTAGACGATCACCATCAGACCGCTGGCGGCGATGATATTCAGCCGGAACATCAGGAAAGCGAGCGGCGCCGTCAAAAACACGAAGCGCGGCAGGCCGAAGAAAAAGTGCAGCATCGCGTTCAGGTAACAGACGCGCTGCCCAAAGCTGAGACCTCGCCCCAGGACCGGATTGTCGACCCTGAAGATTTGGGTCATGCCGCGTGCCCAACGCATGCGTTGGCCGACATGGATCGCCAATCGTTCGGTCGCCAGACCCGCTGCCAGCGGCAGCCGCAGGTAAGCGGAATTCCAGCCGGCCCGGTGCATTTTCAATGCGGTGTGGGCGTCCTCGGTGACTGTGGCGATCGCGAAGCCGCCGATTGATTCAACAGCCGCGCGGCGGATCACCGCGCAAGAGCCGCAGAAGAAGGAGGCATTCCACAGGTCGTTGCCGTCCTGGATCAACCCGTAGAAGAGCTGACCCTCGTTCGGCACGGTGGTGCCAGCGCGCAGGTTCCGCTCGAACGGGTCGGGAGAGTAGAAATGGTGCGGCGTCTGCACCAGCGAGAGCCGGGGATCACGTAGGAACCAGCCGATCA
>DASYXG010000335.1:0-2126 GCA_035935235.1 Allostellaceae bacterium | reverse complement strand
GCGCTTGTACAACTCCATCTGGCGTTCGATGGTCGCCAGCGTGTTGTGCGGGTTGATGTACCAGCAATCGCCGATCCGCGCCGCGCGTTTGACCGCGATATCGGCGTTGGCGCCGATCCAGATCGGCGGCCCGGGCTGCTGTACCGGCTTGATCGGACAGGTGGCGTGGTCGAGCTCCCAGCCGTCGCCCACCATGTCGACAAAATCCTCGCTCCACAGAAGCTTGACCGCGAGCATTACCTCCTCGAACCGTGCGCCCAGATGCCCACGCGGCACGCCAAACGCCTTGAACTCGACATCGCGGTAGCCGATCCCGGCGCCAAAGACGAGCCGCCCGCCCGACAGCAAATCAAGCGTTGCCAGCTGCTCGGCAAGATCGAGCGGTTTGTGGAGCGGCGCCAGCACGAGGCCGCAGATGATGCGCAGCCGGGGCGCGATCGCCGCACAATAGCTGAGAAACGGGATCTGCTGCACCGATTGGAACGGGTGGGCGCTGAAATGCGAACCCTTCACCACCCCGTCAAAGCCGAACCGGTCGGCGGCGCGCACCAGTTCCAGATCGTCGGCGAGGTGCCCCGCCGGGTCGCCCGGCGGGTGCTGGCCGCGGACGATCAGGCTGAGCCTAAACCCAGCCATCGTCGGCCATGCCCTTGTCGGCCAATTCCTTTTTGGCGTTGGCGTTCTTGTCGAGGTCGAGCCCCATGCCGCGCATCACGCCGGGCGTCTTGGAGAATTGGATGTTGGAGTACTCGATGATCTCCAGCCGGTTGCCCCAGGGGTCGAGGAAATCGAGAAACGGCCCATCGACAAACCGCGCGCCCGCCGCCTTCGCCAGCTCGATGATCTGCGACCGGTCGTCGACCACAAAGCCGATATGGCGCTTTTCCTCGCCCTCGGCGGCGTAATCCTTGACCAGCGTCATGTTGATGAATTGGTCGCCCATGTCGATGAAGGCGTTGCGCTCGCCCTTGCCGCGCAGCTTGAAATCGAAGATGCGCGCGTACCACTCCAGCGCCTCGTCGATATTCCCGACCTCGATCGCGACGTGATTGATGCCGACCAGCCGGGGTTTCTTGCCTTTCGCCATTTTGCCCTCCAATGCGTCTCGCACCCAGACTAACACTTTACCGCGAAGGGCGCGGAGGGCGCGCTAAGGCCGCAAAGGGGCTGGCGCAAAGCGCCATAATTCACAATGAGGCAGTGAGGGCTCAGTGCGCAGGCTAGCTCACTGTCTCATTGCCTCACTGTAAGATTTTGGTCGCTGCGCGACCGAATTTAGCTTTGCGTCCTTCTTTGATCCTTGGCGTACTTTGCGGTGAGGCGTTTTTTTGAGCGTGAGGCGAGGGCATGCCGAACATCATTTCGACAGCGGTCGGCACCGGCGAAAAAGGCTTTGCCGGCGATGGCGGACCGGCCGAGGAGGCGCTGCTCAACGGCCCGTTCGACCTCTGCTTCGACCGCGCCGGAAACCTTTATTTCTCGGACACGTTCAACAACCGGGTCCGCCGCGTCGATGGGCGCGGGATCATCACCACCGTCGCCGGCATTGGGGAGAAAGCCTATTTCGGCGACGGTGGACCATCCTCCCGGGCGGCGCTCAACGAGCCCTACGGCGTCGTTGTCGACCGCACTGGCAACCTCTACATCGCCGACCGGCTCAACCGCCGCGTCCGCCGGATCGACGCCGCGAGCGGCATCATGACCACCCTCGCTGGCACGGGCGAGGCGGCCTATTCCGGCGATGGCGGCCCGGCCGCGCAGGCCGGTCTCGCCGAGCCGAACGGCCTCGCCTTCAGCCCCGACGAGAGCCGGCTCTACATCACCGATGTCGCCGACAACCGGGTGCGCGTGGTCGATCTCCAGACCGGCACGATCGCCACCTTTGCCGGCACTGGCGCCGCCGAGCATTCGGGCGACGGCGGCCCCGCGACCAAGGCAGGTACGTTCGGCGCGCGCGCGGTCAAGGTCGCGTCTGATGGCACGGTCTACATCCTCGAGCGCCAAGGCAGCAGCCTGCGCGCGGTCGATCCCCAGACCGGCATCATCTCGACCATCGCCGGCACCACCGCGCGTGGCTATGCGGGCGACGGCGGCCCGGCGCTCGCCGCGGTGTTCGACGCACCCAA
>DASYXG010000334.1:0-19050 GCA_035935235.1 Allostellaceae bacterium | reverse complement strand
TTCGCCGGCGATGGTCGGCTCGGGCGCGTTTACCGGCGTGTTCGAGCTCGACAGCGCGCTGGCGACTCCAGACAACAATGCTCCCGACGTGACTCTCGGCGCGGAACTGGCGCGGATCGGCTTTGCCGGCGAGGCGCCGGTCGGCGAGCACCCGGTCGCCGCCTATTTCGAGGCGCATATCGAGCAGGGGCCGATCCTCGAAGCCGCCGGCCTGCCGATCGGCGTGGTTACTGGCGCCCAGGGACAGCGCTGGTACGAGATCACCGTCACCGGCCAGGAGGCGCATGCCGGCCCGACGCCAATGCCGCGGCGGCGCGACGCGCTGGTCGGCGCGGCACGGATGATCGACGCGATCAACCGTATCGGCCATGCGCACGCGCCCTATGCCTGTGCCACGGTCGGGTTTGTCCAGGTCAGCCCCAATTCGCGCAACACCATCCCGGGGCGGGTGTTCTTCACGGTCGATTTCCGCCATCCTGACAACGACGTGCTGAGGCAGATGGACCGCGATTTGCGCGCTGCCTGCGCTGAGGCGGCGGCCTCACAAAAGCTCGGAGCCGAGGTCAAGGAGTTCTGGTACTTCCCGCCGACGCCGTTCGACGAGCGGCTGGTCGGCGCGGTGCGCGCGGCGGCCGAGGCGCAGCAACTTCCGCATCAAGACATCATCAGCGGCGCCGGGCACGACGCGGTCTACATGGCCCGGGTGGCGCCGACGGCGATGATCTTCGTGCCCTGTGTCGGCGGCATCAGCCATAACGAGATCGAGGACGCCAAGCCTGACGACCTCACCGCCGGCTGCGCGGTGCTGCTGAACGCGGTGTTGGACCGGGCTGACGCGCCAGCGAATAAGGCCGCCAGCCCGGATTCAGCGTCGAGCTAGTCTGCTGCGGCAAGCATTGGCGCGGGCACCGGCTCGACCGTATCGCTGGCCAGCTGCAGGATCCGCGAGCGCCCGGCGATCGCCATCACCGTCAGCGTATAGCCGACCCCGCTGAAGGCGATCGTGCAAACCGTCGGGATCCAAGTGGCCGGCACCACGAACATGTAGAAGAGGAACCCGAGCGCCGTCCACCCGATCGCGATCAGGTTGAAGCCGCCCCAATAGCGGTACCGGCCGTCCATGGAGAAGAGAGCCGGCACGTCGAGCTGGGTGCGCTTCAGGATCAGGTAGTCAAACACCAGCACCCCGGCGATCGGTGAGAAGAAATTGCCGAGCAGCGTGGCGTAGCTGAGATAGGAGTTGAGTACGTCGGGAACGGCCGACAGCGCGATACCGACGAGACTGGCGATCAACGTCGTCCAAAACCGCCCGAGCCGCTCGAAGATATTCGAGATCGACAACCCACCCGTATAGAGGTTGAGGACGTTGATCGTCCAATTGTCAAAGGCGATGAAGACGAGGATCAGCGCCAGGGTCAGGTACGAGGTGCTGACACCGGCGATGATGACGAAGGGGTTGCCGCTCTTGCCGAGCACCGCCGCCGCGGCGTAAGCGCCGAGGGCGCCTGAGATAAACGTCCCGATCGCCGCTGCCGACAAGGTTCCCACCCACATATCGGCGCGGGTGCGCGAGTAGCGGCAGAAATCGGCGGCATCGGTGATCATCGTGAGCCAGCCGGCGGCGGAAGCGTTGAGCCAGGCGACAAAGATCACCCAGTTCCACCCGCTCTTGCCGGGGAACGCGAACACCGCGCTTGGCGCGAAATTCGGGTCGGAATTATTGGCGAGCGCGATGAACAGATAGGCGAAGATCGCCAGCTTCACCGGCAGCGCGACGCGCGACAGCGCCTTGAGCGAGTCATAGCCGACGACCGCGACAAAGGCCTGCACGATGCCGAACAACACGCTGACCATGATCAGCGAGTAATGCGTCCCGGTCAGCTTTTCCAAGACCGCGACGATGGCGGTCGCGCCGATCACGGTCTGGAACGCGAACCAGTAGCATGAGGCGAGCGAGCGTAGGAACGAGGGCACCAGCTTCGATCCGCGCAGCCCATAGACGGCACGGGTCGCGACCTGGCCGGGAATGCCGTAATCGACCCCGACGGTTGCCATGATCACATAGAACGATGCGGCGATGACGATGCCGCAGCATTCCGCGAGCAGCGACCCCTGGAACGACAGCCCGGCGGCGACGCCGAGCCCGCCACGCAGGATCGTCGCCGGGTTGACCAAGAAATTGAGGATGATGCTGAAGAGGTCATACCACTTGACCGTCTTGCGGCTTTCGGGGACCGCCTCGATGCCGAAATGCTCGACCCCGTTCGGCTGGCGGTAGCGCTTTTGCAGATCGCGTTCGATCGCGGTGTCGAAGGTGGTGTCGGCCATGTCCTGCTCCTTGATGGCGGCAATCGCCGCGCATCGGTCAGAACAGGGCCGTGGCGCGCGATCGCATGATGGCGCACCTCCCTTCCCGTGATAGATGATTGGGGATAACAATAAGCAAATAAAATCGAGTCATGAAAGAAGATAATTTTCTGATCAAATAATAATCAGATCGCCAATTAAAGCATCACGCCGCATATTTGTTGGGCGTTGCTTAAAAACGCGCCACTAAACCGAGCCGCGTGGGGCGGCTCCGTCTATCCGCGTAAAATGAGGGTGGATCTGAAGGTTAGCCGTCGATCTGGCAACGACCGGCGGCCCAGCTGCCGTCGAGCGTCGCGTGGCCAGCGACCCAATGCCAGCCATAGCCGCAACCGTCGGCGACGATCGGGCGGAAATCGCTGTCGCGCTGCCCGTAGGAGGGCGTGGGAACCGCCGCATGTACCGTGGTCAGCAACGCGACGGTTACGGCGAACGCGATGGCGAGAAATACGAACCGCATCAGATTCGTCCTGGCGAGCGCGCCTGGTGGGGAGTCCGAAGGCTGCCTCGCATCGTCATTATGACTGCGGTGAGTTTCCAAGTTCTTGCGCGATATGGTTTCACCGGCATTCACCATGTTGTTGTATCGACGCAGAAGACGCCCATCTCTTGCTGGAGCCGCTGTGGCATTGTTGTCGCGGCGATTTGCCGATGGTTTAGCGACAGATCTTCGCGTAACAAGCGCCGATGGCTGATCTCGCCCTCAAATACGGGCTCGACTTTACCGAGCTCTACGACCGCGACGGGCTGATCAAGCTCGACCGCGAGTTCGTCGTGCATCTCCGCGCGGGCGATGTCGGACTGCATGACCGGCTGTTGGCCACGCGCGCCGAGCCCGACACGCTCGACCGGAAGGCCGAGTCCGAGTTGATCGTCGAGCTCGCGCCGCATGTCGAAGATTTCCTCGGCGGACTGTTTGGCATCGCAACCGAAATCCGCGAACTGCAGGCGCGCCACGATACGTTAGCGCCGCTCTATTCGGTGAAGCGGCTCTTCGTGCAACGCCGCGCGGTCAAAGACATCAAGGAGGAGCAGGCTGCGCTCCTCGACGGCGACGCGCTGCGCCGGGCGCTGGCACCGCATCTCGCCGCCAGTGATTTCCCCAGTACGCGGGCCGGCGTCCTCGCCTGGGAACAGCGTTTCGCCACGGTGGTCTCCGCCTGGCTCGACGACGAGGCTGCGCATCCGGCGGAAATCAATGCCGCGATCGAATACGCCGCTTGGGCGACGCTGTCGCCGGCCGGCAAGGACAAGCATCGCCACGGCCTGCTCTTCAAGGTGCCGCACCGGCTGGACATGAACCATCTGGTGCCGGTCGAGGCGATCGAGCGCGATGGCGTGACGATGATGCGGTTGCCAGAACAGGATTGGCGCGCGCGCGACGGGTTCGCGCTCACCGATCCCGGCACCGACCTTGCCGGCGCGCTCGACCAGGCCAATTACTGCATCTGGTGCCACAACCAGGGCAAGGACAGCTGCTCCACCGGACTCAAGGAAAAGGAAGGCGGTTTCCGCAAAACAGTATTCGGCGTCACGCTCGCCGGCTGTCCGCTCGACGAAAAGATCTCCGAGCTCAATCTGGTGAAGTCGCGCGGCTACAGCGTTGGTGCACTTGCAATCGTCGCGATCGACAACCCGATCTGTGCCGCCACTGGGCACCGCATCTGCAATGACTGCATGAAGGCGTGCATCTACCAGCGCCAGGAGCCGGTCGACATTCCGCAGATAGAGACCCGCACCTTGAAGGACGTGCTGGCGCTGCCCTGGGGTTTCGAGATCTACGGGCTGCTGACGCGCTGGAACCCGCTCAACCTGCGCCGGCCATTGCCGAAGCCGGCCTCGGGCTACAAGGCGCTGGTGGTCGGCCTCGGCCCCGCTGGGTTCACCCTCGCCCATCACCTGATCAATGACGGGCATTTCGTCGCCGCGATCGACGGGTTGAAGATTGAGCCGCTGGCGCCAGAGGTGTCGGGCGTACTGGCTACCGGCGACCGCGTGTCGTTCCAGCCGATCCGCGACATCGCCAGTCTCAACGAAGGCTTGGGCGCGCGCACGATGGCCGGGTTCGGCGGGGTCGCCGAGTACGGCATCACAGTCCGCTGGGACAAGAACTTCCTCAAGATTGTGCGGCTGCTGCTGGAGCGCCGCGCGCAATTCTCAATGTATGGCGGGATCCGCTTCGGCGGCACGGTGACGATCGACAACGCCTTCGCCATGGGTTTCGACCATATCGCGATGTGTGCTGGCGCCGGCCGCCCGACAGTGATCCCGATGGCCAACGGTCTCGCCCTTGGGGTGCGCCAGGCTTCCGACTTTCTGATGGCGCTGCAACTGACCGGCGCCGCCAAGACCGAGAGCATCGCCAATCTCACGGTGCGACTGCCGGTGGTGGTCATCGGCGGCGGCCTCACCGCGATCGACACTGCGACCGAGGCGCTCGCTTATTACCCGCTGCAGGTCGAGAAGTTCCTCACGCGCTACGAGACGCTTGCCGCCGAGCGCGGCGCGGCTTCGGTGCGCGCCGGCTGGAGCGAGGCGGAGAGCGCGGTCGCCGACGAGTTCATCGCTCATGCCAAGGCGCTGCGCGCCGAGCGCAAGGTTGCCAAGCGCGAGGGCAGGGCGCCGCGCTTCGCCGGGCTGATTGATGGCTGGGGCGGGGTCACCATCGCCTATCGCCGACGCCTCGTCGACGCGCCGAGTTACACCCTCAACCACGAGGAGGTGGCGAAAGCGATGGAGGAGGGTATCCGCTTCGCCGAAGGCCTGACCCCGATCGCCGTCGAGATCGATCGGGACGAGCAAGCGGTGGCACTACGGCTGTCGGGCGCCGAGCCGGAGGGCGAGGTGGTGCTGCCAGCGCACACGATCCTCGTTGCCGCCGGAACCCAGCCCAACACCGTGCTGGCGCGCGAGGACCCGGCGCATGTTGCGCTCGACGGGCGCTATTTCCAGGCCTTCGACGAGGCCGGCAACAAGGTGACGCCCGAGCGCGTCGCCAAACCGGCCGAGACGCAGGTGCTGATGAGCCTGATAGCAGACGGCCGTGCGGTCAGCTTCTTCGGCGATTTGCACCCAAGCTTTGCCGGCAACGTCGTCAAGGCAATGGGTGGTGCGACGCGCGGCTATCCTGTGGTCAGCCGGGTGCTGGCGCGGCGTCCGGTTTCCGAACCGTCGCCTGAGGCGCTGAAGGCGCGGCTTGACGACGAGCTGCGCGCCCGGGTGCATGAGGTCATCCGCCTCACTCCGCGCATCATCGAGGTCGTGGTGCGGGCGCCGATGGCGGCACGCGCCTTCCAACCCGGTCAGTTCTATCGGCTGCAGAATTACGAGACCTTTGCCGCCAAGAACGAAGGCACGACCTTGGCGATGGAGGGCCTAGCGCTAACCGGCGCGTCGATCGACCGCGAGCAAGGTCTGCTGTCGACCATTGTGCTCGAGATGGGCGGCTCGTCGGACCTCTGCGCGCTGTTGCAACCGGGCGAGCCGGTGATCCTGATGGGCCCGACCGGCACGCCGACCGAGACCCCGGCGGGCGAGACCGTGCTGCTGGTCGGCGGCGGGCTCGGCAACGCGGTGCTGTTCTCGATCGGCGCGGCGTTGCGGGCAGAGGGTTCGCGCGTGCTCTATTTCGCCGGCTACAAGACGTTGGCCGACCGCTACAAGGTCGCTGATATCGAGGCGGCTGCCGACACCATCGTGTGGTGCTGCGACGAGGCGCCCGGCTTCGAGCCGAACCGCAAACAGGATCGCGCCTTTGTCGGCAATATCGTCGAGGCGATCGAGGCCTATGGTGCCGGCAGGCTCGGTCCGATCGAGATCCCCCTCGCCGAAATCGACCGTATCATCGCTATCGGCTCCGACATGATGATGAATGCGGTCGCGCAAGCGCGCCACGCCAAGCTCGCCGCCTTTTTCCGTCCCGGACACCGGGCGATCGCATCGATCAACTCGCCGATGCAGTGCATGATGAAGGAGATTTGCGCGCAGTGCCTGCAGCGCCAGCGCGATCCCATCACCGGCACCGAGACCATCGTCTTTTCCTGTTTCAACCAGGACCAAGACATGGACCGGGTGGATTTCCCAACCCTGCGCCGCCGCCTGTCGCAAAACGGCGCGCAGGAGAAGCTGACCCGATTGTGGATCGACCGGACCTTGAAGCAGCTGGGCCGGCGCAAAGAGGTCGCCGCGGCGGAGTAGGGCAGTCCACCCCTAAAGGCACTCCGAGGCTCAAACTTCACGAGGAATTTTACGCGTGTAATGCATCTTCCTGCGCCCGGCGCCGTTCACCAGGCAAAACGAAACGGCATCAGGCATTGACGGGGAGGAATGCGATGCGAGGCTCACCGGAGCGGCCGGCGGCAGCGAGCCGTTGGCTGCAATTGATCGTCGCCATCGTCTGCATGGTGATGATCGCCAATCTGCAATACGGCTGGACCCTGTTTGTCCATCCGATGGAAGCGAAGCACGGCTGGCCGGTTGCGGACATCCAGGTCGCGTTCAGCCTGTTCGTCGCGCTCGAGACCTGGCTGACGCCGATCGAAGGCTGGATCGTCGATCGGATCGGCGCGAAGATGGGGCCTCGTTCGATGATCGCTGCTGGCGGCGTGGTGATCGCCCTAGCATGGGTCATCAACTCCGTCGCCGACTCGCTCGCCATGCTCTATCTGGGCGCGATCTTGTCAGGCGTTGGCGCGGGCGCGATCTATGCGACCTGCGTCGGCAACGCGGTCAAGTGGTTTCCCGACCGGCGTGGGCTGGCGGTCGGTTTGACCGCGGCGGGGTTCGGCGCCGGCGCTGCGCTGACGGTCGTACCGATCCGCGAGGTCATCGCCGCCTATGGCTACGAGGCCGCATTCTTTTGGTTCGGGCTCGGGCAGGGCGCCATCGTGTTCGCGCTGGCTTGGCTGATGCGCGGACCCTATAGCGGCGAAACGCCTGCGGCGGCCGCACCGAAGGTCATTCAAACCACGGAAAGCTTCACGCCGCGGCAGATGCTGGCGACGCCGGTTTTCTGGGTCATGTATGTGATGTTCCTGCTCGTTGCGGCGAGCGGGCTGATGGCGACGGCGCAGATCGCGCTCATTGCGCGCGACTTCAACGTCGCCAATTTCGCGATTGTGGGTGCGGCAACGGCGCTGACAGTGGCGCTGCTCGTCGACAATGTCTTAAACGGGCTGGCGCGGCCGCTATTCGGTTGGGTGTCGGATCATATCGGCCGCGAGAACACGATGGCGCTGGCGTTTGCGCTCGGCGGGATCAGCTACTGGCTGCTTGGCTCCTTCGGGACGACACCTTGGGCGTTTATCGTCTTCGCCGGGCTCATCTTCCTGACCTGGGGCGAGATCTACAGCCTGTTCCCATCGACCTGCACCGACAGCTTTGGCCCGCTTTACGCGACGACCAATCTCAGCTTTCTCTATACTGCCAAGGGGGTCGCCGCGTTTCTGGTGCCACTGGCGAATCTGATCAAGGCGGCGACCGGCGGCTGGCATATGGTGTTCGTCGTCACCGCCGTCATGAACTTTGTCGTCGTTCTGATGGCGTTGTTTGTATTGAAGCCGCTGCGTTCCCGCCGCCTTTTGCTGGAGGTACACGGACTGGCAACAAGCGCCCGTTAGCTCAGCGGCTCCTGTCGGGCGCAGACGGGCCGGATCGGCCCGGCCCCGTCTGCCGGCGGCTACGCACCCTGGTAGAGCGGGCCGCGCACGATCTGGCCTGGCAGCGCGTCGGTGAGACCGCCGTTCTCGAACAGGACCTGGCCGTTGACGATCACCCGGTCGATGCCGACCGCGTCGCGCTTCACCTGAACACCGCCGCCGGGCAGGTCATTGACAGGCTCGCGCGGCTTCGAGGCGATCGTGTCGGGATCGAAGATGGTGATGTCCGCGACCTTGCCGGCCTGGATGAACCCGCGGTCGTGCAGATCGTGCATCAGCGCGGTCTTGCCGGTGAGGCGATAGACCGCGTCCTCCAGTGTCAGCGCCTGCTGTTCGCGCACCCAATGCCCCAGGAGCTGGGTGCTGGTCTCGTGCCGGTCGGCGGTGTGCGGCCGCCCGCCGCCGTCGCTGGTGCCGATGACCGTGTACTGCGAGCCGAGGATGTGCTTCTGCACTTTCGGATCGTGGTTGCGGTCGACCGTCTGGAAACAGGTCTGCAGATCCTCGTCGAGCGACAGGTCGAGGAAGGCATCCATGATGCCCTTGTTCTGCTCTTTGGCGATCTGCTCGATGCTCTTGCCCGAGAGATGACGGTTCTGTCCCTTCGCGGTCATGAACACCTCGACGAGGTCCCAGCGCCGGTTGAAGAGGCCGCGCGCACGGCCGCGCCGGTCGGTCATGCCGCCTTCCTGCGCGACAGTGCCCTCGACCGCCTCGGCGGACATCGCCCGGCGGATTTCCGGGTCGTGCAAGGCGCGCATGCGGTCCTGATAGGGCAATGCCATGACCTTGTCCCAGGTCGGCATGCCGCGGAAGAAACCCTCAGGATGGGTGATGTCCTCGTCCTGCGGCACGTTGAGCCCGCGCTCCAGGTTGAAGATTGCACCGGCGACGGTGGACAGGCACGAGCCGTAGCAGCGCGCGCCGTTCTTGAACCCGTCCTCGAGCCACTTCAGGTGCTCGACCCATTCGTCGGGATTGCCGATCGGATCAGACATCAGATTGTAGATCGACGGCCGGCCGGTGCGCGCCGCTAATTCGCGCGCAACCGCGCGGGTCTGCTTGGTGCCGCCCGGCGCCCCACCGGCGACCTGGAAGACGCCGGTGCCGAGCTCGGCGAGCACGTTGGCGAGCGCCCAGCGCTCGTCGTCGTCGCAATGGCCGGCCGGGTCGCCGCGATCTTTCGGCGCGGTCGAGAAGCCGAGCGCGCCATCGACCATCGCCTCGCGAATCAGCCGCTGCATCGCCGCCAATTCTTCATCGGTCGCCTTGACCCGCTCGCTCGAAGCCTCACCCATGACGTAACGGCGGATACCGGAATGACCGACCAAGGTGCCGACGTTGATGCCGCGCTTCTTCCCGAGCGCATTGAGATAGTCGCCGACCGACTCCCAGGTGACATCGACACCGGCCTTCAGCACCGGGAGCGGGATCTGCTCGGCGTCGGAGAAGAATTCGAGATACCATTCGCCGTCGCCGGGACGCACAGGCGCGATGACCTGGCCGCATTGGCCGACGATGACCGTCGTGTGGCCGTTATGCACCCAGGAGCCGCAATAGGGATCCCACACCGCCTGCGGGTCGAAATGCGTGTGGTGATCGATAAAGCCCGGCGCGACGACTCGCCCCTCGGCGTCGATCGTCTGCTTGGCGGCGGCGCCGTTGGATTTGCCGACCCCGACGATCTTGCCGTCCTGGATTGCCACATCGGCGTGAAAGGCCGGCTCGCCCGAGCCGTCGACAACGCGCCCGTTCTTGATCAACAGATCGTACGCCATTGACTTTCCTCCTCTTCGTCCCGGTTGCTGTCGAACAGGGAGGCCGTCAAGGTTCGTTCTACCGGCGGTTCTGGAGCGACGCACACCCTGGCTTGGCTGATGATCAGTAGAGGCTACGGTATCGTACGAGCTGCGACAATATGCGCTGGACGCATGGCACCGCGAGAAGCCCCGGCAATGACGCATACCGGCTTCCGGTGACGCGGCTGCGATCAAGCCAGCGCGTTTGACGATCGGCCCGGTATAGTGAGGCGTCGTAAGGACATTGCCGCGCGCGCTTCCGGACTGCCCCACGCATGAACGCTGCTCGCCCCCAGCCGCTGACCTCACTCTATGTCGCCGGGCCGTTCAGCATGGGTTACATCGATTTCTACACCTTCCTGATGCCGCTTTACGCGCTGTCGCTCGGGTTCGACGCGGGCGAGGTCGGCATCCTTGTCGGCGCCCGCTCGATCGTCGCGATGTTTTTGTCGATCCATATCGGCGTGCTGATGGACCGGTTCGGCACGCGCAAGGTGACGCTGTTCTTTGTCTGGGCCAGCATGGCGATGGCGCCGTTGTTTCCGCTGGTGCCGTGGTTCTGGAGCCTGTTGCTGCTGCAGGTGGTCAACGGCGCGGCGGTGTCGTTCGCTTGGTCGGGCGCGCAGACGCTGGTTGCGCAATTGGCTGAGGGTGAGGCGCGCTCTCTCGGCCGCTTCACCTTTTTTGCCCGGCTCGGGTCAACCACCGCGCCGCTGCTTGGCGGCGCGGTCTGGGATTTCGGCGGTGTCTGGCCGTCTTATCTGGTCGGCGTGGCTTGGGGCGCGGTGTTGACCGTCGCGCTGCTATGCGCGCCAGAGGCCGAGTTCTTCGCCTCGCCGCACGAGGCGGGCGCCACGCGTGGCCGGTTCCGCGCGCGCGACATCTGGCCCCGCCTGTCCGACTATTGGGGTTCGCTGCTGCTGCTTGCCATTCCGGCGATCGCTTTGTCGCTGACGATCATGGCGATGCGCAACACGACCTACAGCATTCAGACCTCGGTCTATGTCGTCTATCTCAAACAGGTCGGGCTGGTCGGCACCACGATCGGGCTGCTCTTCTCGGCCGCCGAGATCGCCAGCGGCTTTGGCGCGCTGTTCGCCGGTCGCGCCATGAGTCTCGGCAACGCTCAGCGCACGATGCTGGGCGGCACCGCGCTGTCGATCCTGTTGATCGCGCTAACCCCGCTGCTGGGTGGCATTTTCGCGCTGCTCGTGTTGTTTCAAATGGTGCGCGGCTGGCTGGAAGGGGTGATCCAGCCGCTTGTGCTGTCGGTGCAGGCGCGTGCCGCTGGCCGCCATCAACAGGGCGCGGTGGTAGGGCTGCGTCAGACCGGGCAGCGGCTGACCTCGATCGTGATCCCGCCGGTGATGGGGGCGATTGCCGATCGCTTCGGGGTCAGCGAAAGCTTCTTCATTCTCGGCGCCTTCATGCTGCTGCTCTGCGTGCCCCTCGGGCTGATCATCCGCCGTGTCGGCCGGCGCGGGGTCGGCGATCAATCCCTCGCCGGCGCTACCGATTGAGAGTGACGGGAACAGTCGCCTTTGGCGCTATAACGATGGCGGAAGATGGCAGCCAATGATGCCTGAGTGGGAGGCAATGCGATGAAGACCAGCACCGACCGCATTTTGACGACCCATGTCGGCAGCCTGCCGCGCCCGCCCGATCTCCTGGCGCAAACCATGGCGCGCGAGGTCGGCGAGCCGCTTGACGAGGCCGCCTTTTCGGCGCGGCTAACCACCGCGGTGCGCGATATCGTCAGGCAGCAGATGGCGGCGGGCATCGACAGCGTCTGCGACGGCGAGCAGAGCAAGATCAGCTATACGTTTTACGTCCGCCACCGGCTCTCCGGGATCGGCGCGGTCGGCGGGGTCGATATCGCCGCACCGCCGCAGACCGCGGCGCACCGCGATATCGCCGACCATCCCGACTTTCAGGAGCGGTTGCGCGCGGCGCGTGGCGGCACGTCGTGGTTCGCCGCGGCGGCGGTGCCGTATTGCACCGGCCCGGTGACCTACGAGAACCGCGGACCGCTGGAGACCGATCTCAAGAACCTGGCCGCGGCGGTGGCGAGCGAGCACCCGGTCGAGGCGTTCATGAACGCCGCCTCGCCGGGGGTGCTCACCAAGTTCGTGCCCGACCGCTACTATAACAACGAGGAGAAGTACGTCGAAGCGCTCGCCGACGCGCTCCAAGTGGAATACGAGGCGATCTGGAAGGCCGGGTTCATCCTGCAGATCGACGCCCCCGACCTCGGCTCGGCGCGGCATAACCAGTACCAGCATCTCTCCGACGCCGAGTTTCTCAAGATCGCCGAGCGCAACATCGCGGCGGTCAACCACGCTACGCGCAACATCCCGCGCGAGGCGATGCGGGTGCACATCTGCTGGGGCAATTACGAGGGGCCGCACACCCACGACATCCCGTTCGCGACGGTGTTCGACGTCGCGGTCAAGGCGCGGCCGCAGGCGCTGCTGTTCGAGGCCGCCAACCCGCGTCACGCGCACGAATGGGAAGACCTGAAAGCGAAGAAGATCCCCGACGACACGATCTTGATGCCGGGCTGTCTCGACTCGACGACCAACTTCGTCGAGCACCCCAAACTGGTCGCGCAGCGGATCGAGAATTACGCGGCGCTGGTCGGGCGCGAACGCGTCATTGCCGGCGCCGATTGCGGCTTCGCCACCTTCGCCGCGCAGCAGAACATGGTGGTGCCGTCGATCGTCTGGGCGAAGCTGCGCGCCCTCGCCGAGGGCGCGCGTATCGCCAGCGACCGGTTGTGGAGCCGCGCCGCCGCATGATCGACGAGACCCATGTCGAGCCGGACGCGGCGGCGGTCGCGGCCGGGATGGATGTGCTCGACCGCTTCATGGCGGCGCTCAACGCGCGCGACCAGACGGCGCTGCTGGCGACGATGCATTTCCCGCATTACCGCCTCGCCGGGGTGACGATGCGGGTCTGGGAGCAGCCGGACGCCTCGTATTTCGCGGGGTTTCTCGCGCGTGCCGGCGAGGACTGGCATCACACCCATTGGGATTTCCGCCGCGTCATCGTCGCCGGGCCGGAGAAAGTGCATTTCGATGTGCAGTTCACCCGCTACCGCGCCGACAACTCGGCGATCGGCAGCTACCGCTCGCTCTACATCGTCACCCGGCGCGACGGGAAATGGGCGATCGCGATCCGCTCCAGCTTTGCCGGATAAGGCGCTAGCCCTTCACCGCGCCCGAGGTCAGACCGGCGACGTAATGCTCGACAAAGAATGAATAGATGATCGCCACCGGGATCGAGCCGAGGAGCGCCGCGGCCATTAGCTGACCCCAGTAAAACACATCGCCTTTGATCAGCTCGGAGATGACCCCGACCGGCACAGTGCGCACCGAGGTCTTGGTCAGGAAGATGAGAGCGTAGAGAAACTCGTTCTGCGCCAGGGTGAAGGCGAAGATGCCGGCCGAGATAAAGCCTGGCGTGCAGAGGGGCAGAAAGATGCGCCGCATCGTCTGCATCCGGCTGGCGCCGTCGATCCGCGCCGCTTCCTCGAGCTCCATCGGCACCGTCTTGAAATAGCCGAGCAGCAGCCAGGCGCAAAACGGCACCAACATGGTTGGATAGGTGAGGATGACCGAGGTCAGCGTGTTGCCGAGATCGAGCCGGTTGATGACGTCGGCCAGGGGAATGAAGAGGAGCGGCTGCGGCACCAGGTAGATCGCCGCGACCGCGATGGCGATCAGTCCGGCGCCGGGGAAATTGATCCGAGCCAACGGGTAGGCCAGCATCGTCCCCAGCACCAGGGAGATCGCGGTCGAGATCACGGCGACCAGCATCGTGTTCCAAGTCCAGGTCAGGAAGCTGGTGGTGGCGAGCAAGCCGACATAGTGCTGCAAGGTCGGAGCATGAACCCATAGCGGGTTCGCCTTCATGCTGTAGAGCTCGGAATTGGGCTTAATCGAGGTGATCGCCATCCAATAGAACGGCAGCAACGCGACGAAGAGGAAGAACAGCACCGGCAGCCATACGCGCATGGCCCGCTGGATCGGTCCGTAGCCGGTGATCAAGACTTCTTCCGCAGATACAAGGTGATCGCGACGATCAACAGCGCGAGCGCCGGCAGCATCGTCAGCGCGACCGAGGCACCGAGGCCGAGCTGGCCGGCGCCCATGCCGATGTCGAACGCGTAGGTGGCGAGGAGGTTGGTCGCGTTCTGCGGCCCGCCGTGCGTCAACACGTATACGAGCTGGAAATCGGCGAAGGTGAAGATCACCGAAAACAGCGTCACGATCAGGATGATCGGCCGCAGGATGGGCAGTGTAATGTAGCGGAAGCGCTGCCACCCACCGGCGCCGTCGATGGTCGCCGCCTCGTAAAGCTCGACCGGAACGGTCTGCAACCCGGCAAGCAGCGTGATCCCGTAAAACGGCAGCCCGCGCCAAGTGTTGATCATAATGATCGAGAACATCGCCAGGATCGGGTTGCCGAGCCAGGAGGGGCCCGGCTTCGGCACGCCGAATTGCATCAGCAGCCGGTTGACGACGCTGAACGCCGGATCGAGCATCCACATGAAGGCGACTGTCGATAGCACCGTCGGCACGATGAACGGCAGCAGAAGCAGCGCCCGAATCAGGTTCTTCATTCGGAACTGCTGGTTCATCGCCAGCGCCAGTCCGAGCCCGCCGACCATCTTCAAGAGGGTGGCGACGCCGGTGTAGATGAAGGTGTTCGAGACCACCGTCCAGAACACCGGGTCTTGTGCGTCGTGAGCGAAATTCTTGAACCCGGCGAAGGTGCCGGGCTGCGCCACCATGCGGTCTTCCAGGCTGAGCGCGATCCCGTAGAAGAACGGGTAGCCGACAAAAGCCACAAGGAACAGGATCGGCAGCGCCATCATCAGCCAACTGAAGACGCTGCCGCGGTCGAGCCACGTACTCAAGGTAACCGACCGGCGTTGAAGCCGGCCGACCGCGACGACGGGTTGAGACTGAACGACCATGGCGGTGCGCGCGGCTAGACCGCGCGGTAGATCTCCCTCAACTGAGCGTCAGCCGCCTTGATGACATCCTTGGTCGCGCCGCCGCTGCAGGCCTTGGCGAACATGTCGACGATGACGTATTTGGCCACGCTCTCCGCCAGCTGCCGCCCCGGAGGCGCCGGCCAGCCCGGGAGGTGCGCGGTGGTCATCGCGTCGCGATAGGGAATGTTGCGCGGCTCGACCTGCCACATCGGCGCGTTGTCGTAGGCATGCAGGAACGGCTGGTAATAACTGTCGGCCGAGGCGTACCACCCGCCCAACTGCTTTTCCGCCATCATCCAGCGCAGGAATTTATGCGCTTCCTCCTTTTCGGGGCTGAAGTCGAAGACCGAGTGGCTGACGCAATTGAGCAGATGGAAGCGACCCTTGGGACCCGCCGGGTTCTGCGCCTGGTCGGTGACCTTGGCGATGTCCGGGAAATTGCGCTTGGCGAACCACAGGATGCTTTCGGCATTGTTGGTGCAGGAAATCTGCTCGGCCATCCACGCCTTGTTGTTGCTGACGTCGGTCCAGCTCAACACGTCGTCGAGCATCGTGTCCTTGAAGAACTTGCGGGCGAAGTCGACTGCCTTCGCCGTCTCGTCGGAGTCGATAACCACGGTCTTGCCGTCGGCCTCGACCTCGTGACCGCCATATGACCACAACAGCGGATAAATCCAGCCGTGGTTGTCGCCGAAGCCATGACCCAGCTCGAAGCCGAACGGATGGTCCTTGGCCTTCAGCTTCTTGCCGACGTCATACAGTTCCTCCCATGTTTCGGGGAACTTCGTGACCCCGACCTCGGCGAACCAGTCGGTGCGCCAGTTCATCAGCTGGCCGATATTGCTGTGCGGGATCGCCTTCCATTTGCTGTTGACGATGCCCGCCTCCTTGCCGGCGTCGTACCAGCCGCCCTGCGCCTTGCCGACCTCGTCCGCGATGTCGCTGACGTCCTGCAGCTTGTCGCCGAACAGGAAGGGATAGAGCAGAAAGATCATGGTGACATCGGCGCCCGACCCGGTCTCGATGATTGTGCTTGTGCGGGTCGGCAGGCTGCCGACGCTGGTCAGCTCGTAGACGACCTTGACCCCGGTTTCCTTCTCGTAGGCCGGGGCCAGCGTGTTCTGCATGTATTCGTCGAAGGTCTTGATGAACGAGGTTTCGTGCAGCAGCGTGATCGTCTTGCCTTCGGCCTGTGCCCGTAACGGCAAGGCTGCTGCGCCCGCACCGGCAAGCGCGATCTTCAAGACGTCACGGCGAGATGCGTTGCTCATCGATCGTTCCCTCTGCGCTGCGGCGACCATTACAGCTCTATTACAACCGCCATGCTATTGCGTTTCGTTGTCCACCGAAAGGAGCGCGGCCGGTCAAGTTATCGCGACCGCGATGTTGTCGATGAGGCGGGTGCGGCCGAGGTGAACAGCGGCGAGGAGCCGGGCCGCCGCGCTCGGGGTGTCCGCCAGCGGAGCGAGGGTCGCGGCGTCGCGCAATTCGAGGTATTCGACGCGCAACCCCAGGCCGTTGAGCGCATCGATCTTGCGCCGGAGCACCAAGCTCGGTGTGGCTCCGCCCGCGATCTCGGCGGCCGCCTCACGCATCGTCCGGTGCAGGTTTGGCGCGGTCCGACGCTCCTCCGGCGACAGGTAGACATTGCGCGACGACAGCGCCAAGCCGTCGGGTTCCCGCACGGTCGGCACGCCGACAATCTCGACCGGGAGGTTGAGGTCGCGCGTCATGCGGCGCACCACCATCAGCTGCTGGTAGTCCTTTTCGCCAAAGAACGCGGCGTCGGGCGCGGCCTGGATCAGCAGCTTGGCGACGACTGTGGCGACCCCATCGAAATGGCCAGGCCGGTGCGCGCCTTCCAGCGGTTCGGCTGGCCCGCCGAGGCTGATTGTCGTCGCGAAACCCTCCGGGTACATCTCCTCGACCGCCGGGATGAAGGCGAGATCGGCGCCGGCCTCCGTCAGCTTGGCGAGATCGTCCTCGATGGGCCGCGGATAGCTTGAGAAATCCTCGCGCGGGCCGAATTGCCTTGGGTTGACGAAGATCGACGCGACCGTGCGCCGGCAGCGCTCCCGCGCCGCCGCGACCAGCGCCATGTGACCGGCGTGCAGCGCGCCCATCGTCGGCACCAGCCCGACGCGCTCGCCGGCGGCACGCCACGCGGCGACCTGGCGGCGCAGCTCGGCGACCGAGCGCGCGGTGCGCATGGCTACCTCCCGTCCAGCACCCGGTCGACCATCGCCTGGGCGGCGCCGAGATAGTTTGCCGGGTCGGTCAATGCCTTAAGCCTCTCGGCGCTGAGCCTTTCCGTGATCTCGCGGTTTTCGAGCAGGACGTCGTAAAACGGCCGGTCACGCTCGATCGCCGCGCGGCATGCATCGTAGACGAGGTCGTGCGCCTCGTTGCGGCCGATGACCGGCGCCAGACCCATCATGACTGCCTCGGCGACGATAAGCCCGTGCGTCAGCGCGAGGTTCTTCTTCATACCGCCGGCATCGACGATGAGGCCGCCGGCGAGGAACGCCGTCTGGTGCAGCGCGCCGGCGGCGTAGCCGAAGGCTTCCGGCACCGCGATCCATTCGAGGTGCCAGGCGGCGGCGTTGCGCTCGAAGGTATTGACCATCGCATCGAGCGCCAGCCCGGCCTGCTGGCGCAGCGCCCGCGCCGCCGCGACAATGACCCCGCACGAGATCGGGTTGCGCTTTTGCGGCATCGTCGAGCTTGAGCCGCGTCCGGCCTCGAACGGCTCCGCCGCCTCGCCGAACTCCGTCGCCGACATCAGCATCACATCCTCGGCGATCTTGGCCAAGCTGCCGCCGAGCAGCGCCAGAAACTGCACGGTCTCGGCGATGGTGTCGCGGGCGACATGCCAGGTGATCGCCGGCTCGCCGAGGTCCAGTTCGCGGGCCAGTTCGGAGACGGTGCGCCGCGCCTCTTCGCCGGTGCCCAGCGAGGCGAGGGTGCCGACCGCGCCACCAAATTCGGCTACCAGGACCCGTCGCTTCACCTCGCCGAGTCGCTCGGCGTGGCGGTCGAACGAGGAGAGCCACACCGCCGCCTTGTAGCCAAAGGTGATCGGCAGCGCCTGCTGGAAGAAGGTGCGGCCGGGCATCGGCGTGTCGCGATGTTTCTTGGCCAGCGCCGCGAGATGGCCGCGCAGCGTCGTCAGCTCGGCCTCGATCAGCGCCAGCCCGTCGCGGATTTGCAGCACGACGGCGCTGTCGATGATGTCCTGGGTGGTCGCGCCCCAATGCAGCCAGCGCCCGGCTTCGCCCGCGTGCTCCGACAGTTGGCGCACCAGCGGCAGGATCGGAAAGCCAACGGTGGCGGTCTCGCGCCTCAGCCGCTCCAGGTCGAGCGCGTCGCGGCCCGAGACGATGGTCTCGGCGGCCCGGGAGATCGCTTCAGCCGCCTCATTCGGCACGATGCCGAGGCGCGCCTGGGCGCGCGCCAGCGCCGCCTCGACCGCGACGCAATTGCGGATCAGCGCCGGTTCCCCAAACGCCTCTCGCATCGCCGCAGTGCCAAACAGATCGCCGAACAGCGTCGATTGCAGGATGCCGATGGTCATGGCCAAACCCCTGCTGTCATTGCGAGGAGCGCCAAGCGCGACGAAGCAATCTCGACGTGAGTGCGCACTGGAACGAGATTGCTTCGCCGCGCTCGCAATGACAACGCTGGAGGTCTACAGCGGAACCCACCCCGTTTCGGTCAGACGCTCCACGGCTGGGAAGCGCGCCTTGTAGGCCATCTTGCCGCTCTCGGCGATCCAATAGCCGAGATAGACGTAAGGCAGGCCCTGGCGGCGGCATTCCTCGACCAGCCAGAGGATGCTCCAGGTGCCGAGACTGCGGCGCGCGTCGGCGGGGTCGTAAAAGCTGTAGACCGCCGAGACGCCGTCATCTAGCCGATCGAGCAGCGAGACGGCGATGAGCGCCCCGGCGCCATCGCGGAACTCGGCGATGACCGTGCGCAGCGGTGTGTCCTCGACCATGCTGCGATAGTCGGCATAGCTCATCGCCGCCATATCGCTGTCGTGGTGGCGTGCGCGCTGGTAGGAGGTGAATAGCTGGTATTGCTCCGGTGAGGCTCGCGCCGCAGTCAGCTTCCCCGACAGGCTACGATTGGCGTTGCGTACCCGCCGTGTCGAACTCTTATGGGCGAAGCGCTCGACCGCGAGCCGTACCGGCACACAGGCCCGGCATTGCGGGCAGGCGGGGCG
>DASYXG010000333.1:0-14760 GCA_035935235.1 Allostellaceae bacterium | reverse complement strand
GACCGCCGACCGCGAGCACCGGGTCAAGGCGGTGTGCATCGTCCATAACGAGACCTCGACCGGTGTCACCACGCGGGTCAATGACGTGCGCGCGGCGATCGACCGGGCGCGCCATCCGGCGCTGTTCATGGTCGATACGATCTCGTCGCTCGCCTCGATCGACTACCGGCACGACGAGTGGAAGGTCGATGTCACCGTCGCCGGCTCGCAGAAAGGGCTGATGCTGCCGCCCGGGCTCGGGTTCAACGCGGTGTCGGACAAGGCCTTGGCGGCGTCAAAGGCGGCCAAGCTGACGCGGTCGTACTGGGATTGGCAGGCGATGCTGGAAACCGGCACGACCGGGTTCTTCCCCTACACGCCGGGGACCAATCTGCTCTACGGGCTGCGCGAGGCGCTGACCATGCTGCTCGATGAAGAGGGGCTCGACAATGTTTTCGCCCGGCATTCCCGCCACGGCGAGGCGACGCGGCGCGCCGTCGCCGGCTGGGGCCTCGAGACCGTCTGCCTCGACCCGCGCGAGCATTCCAATTCGCTGACCGCGGTGCTGGTGCCCGAGGGGCACGACGCCGACAAGTTGCGCGAGCAAATTCTTGACGCCTACGACATGTCGCTCGGCACCGGGCTCGGCAAGATGAAGGGCAGGATCTTCCGCATCGGCCATCTCGGGCATTTCAACGATCTGATGCTGTGCGGCACGCTGTGCGGGGTCGAGATGGGGCTGGCCAAAGCGGGTGTGCCGCACAAAGCCGGCGGGGTCGCGGCGGCGCTTGCGTATCTCGCGGCCTAAGTGGTCTCGTCATTCCCGCCCGCGCGGGGGTGACGATAACGAGAGGAGGAGCAAGCCATGACCCCCGACCAGATCGAACGCGCCGCCAACGCCCTCGTCGCCGCCCGCAAGGGATCGGCGATCGCCTCGCTGCCAGCCGACGCGATCCCGCAATCGGAAGCGGACTCGTATCAAATCCAGGACGCGGTGCGCGCCAAACTGGGTGAGCAGGTTGGCGGCTGGAAGGTCGGCATCTCGCCGCTCGGTGGGCATTTCGCCGCGCCGATCTATGCCTCGACCGTGAAGCCGAGCCCGGCGAGCCTGCCGGCGCGCGGGTTCAAGCTGATCGGCATCGAATGCGAGATCGGTTTTCGGTTCAACAAGGCGCTTCCCGCGCGCCCGGCGCCGTATTCGCGGCACGAGGTGCTCGAGGCGGCATCGCTGCATCCGACGATCGAAATCGTCGACTCGCGCTACCAGGATTTCCGCTCGCTCGACCGGTTGCTGGTGCTGGCCGACAATTTCTCCAATGGCGGGCTGGTTTACGGGCCGGCGGCGGCCAACTGGGACGGGATCGATCTCGCGCATCCGCCGATCGAGGTGACGGCCGACGGCAAGCATTTTGCCGACTGCACTGGCCTGCGCGCCGGGACGCCGATTGAGCTCGTGCTCGCGGCGGTGCAGCACGCCAACGACCGCGGCGGCATCGCCGCCGGCACGGTGATCACCACCGGCACCCATACCGGGCTCGTGTTCACCGAGGCCGGGGTCAAGATCGCCGCCGATTACGGCAGGCTCGGCCGGGTCGAGGTTGCGTTTCCGGCGTGATCGCGACGCGGCGCCATTTGGACCGTGGTGACGGAGCCGGGTGATGGAACCGGTCTACGATCCGACCACCCGCGCCCTGCACTGGCTCAATGCGATACTCGCGGCCCTCGCGGTCGCGCTCGCCTACGGCATTTCGGGTACCGCGCGGCCCAGCGACGCGCGTGAATTGTTGCTGATGCTGCATGGTTCGGTGGGGCTCGCGATCCTCGCCGCGATGCTGCTCTGGGGAGGATGGCGATTGCGCCACCCCGCCCCGCCGCGGCGGCCGCTTTTGACCCGGATTGAGCTTTATCTGGCGCACGCGACGCAGGGGGCACTGTTCGTGCTGTTCATCGCGATGCCGATCTCGGGCTACACGATGCTCGCGGCCGCCGGCCAGCCGGTGAGCTTTTTTGGCCTCGTCGTGATCCCGCCGCTGGTGCCGCAGAGCGGCCGATTGGCCCAGACCGCCGTGGCGTTACACCTCCTGGGCGAATTCCTGATCTACGGGCTTCTTGTGCTGCATATCGGCGCCGCGCTGGTGCACGGCTTCATCCGGCGTGACGGTATCTTCGAGCGGATGCTGCCGCGTCGCTTCTAGATAGGGCCCGACGGGACCAGCGACAGCTTGCTGCGGAAGACTTCGAGCGCCTCGGCGAGCGTCGCGCCGGCGCTCAGGCGCTGGTGGCCGCTCATCACGAAAAACTCGGCGGGCGCCGCGGGCGATGGCTTGAGCTTGACCATCGTGTAGACGGCGCTCTCGTGGGTATGACGGAAGACCGAGAACAGCGCGCGACCGTCGCGATGGTCGATCGCGTAGTCACGCCATATGCCGCGCGATACATTGCGGCTGTAGAGACCGAGCAGCTGGTTCATTTCCGAGCGGGTAAAGAACTGGGGACGGCGTCCCGCCCGGTAGTCTCGCAGGGGAAAGACCGTCGCGCTCGTGGTCTTCATCGCCGACCGTCGCTCAATGTCATCGAGCTGTAATTTTGACCATTTCAGCGAAGCCGTCCACCGTCTTGCGTGCTCCCGAACGGCGCCTGCGGCACCGTTGCACGACGGCGCGGTTTGGCTCGCCTCGGCGGCGGAAATGTGTTAGCCAGCCGCTCACTGCGGGGGGTTCGAGGCGTTCGTGAGCGACATTTTCCGCGAAATCGACGAAGAGCTGCGCCGCGACAATCTTTTGAAGCTGTGGCGGCTCTATGGTCGCTATGTGATTGCCGGGGTCGTGGTCGTGCTGGCGATCGCGGGGGGAATTGTCGCGTGGCGCAATCATCAGCTAACCGAGCGCCAGGCGGTGTCGGTGCGCTATGCGGCGGCGATGTCGTTGCTGCGCCAGGGCAAGGACGCGGAAGCCGCCAAGATTTTTTTCGCGGTCGCCCAGGAGGGCAGCGGCTACGCAAAGCTTGCGGATTTCGAGGCGGCCAACCTCGCCGCCAAGTCGGGCGACCGCAAGGCGGCCATCGCCGCCTATGACCGGATCGCAGCTTCGTCCGATGTCGATGCCGAGCTTCGCGATGTGGCGACCTTGCTGTCGGTGATGAACAGCCTTGGCGACACCGATCCCCAGGCCGAAATCACACGCCTCAAGCCACTAACCGACAGCGGCAATCCGTGGCGCGCCACCGCGCTGGAGCTGACCGCGGCGGCCCAGCTTCAGGCCGGCAACAAGACCGCCGCGCTCGATATCTACAAGCAGCTCGCGGATGATCAGAGCGCGCCCGAGGGTGTTCGCAGCCGAGCCGCTGAAATGGCTTCCGCGCTGAAGCCGTGACCGCCGTTTCGTGTCGATGAACCGCCGGCAATTTGTCGCGGCCGCGGCCGCGTCGCTGACAACGAGCGCGTGCGGGCTGTTCGACGACAAGAAGGCGCGCCTGCCGGGCGAGCGCATTTCGGTTCTGGGGCTCGACCGTTCCGTCGAACCCGATCCCAAACTGGCCAATACGCCCGTCACTCTGCCCGCGGCCGCGGTCAACCCGGATTGGCCGGAGCCGGGCGGCAATCCCGCTCATGCGATGGGGAACCCGGCGCTGGGGAACCAGGTCAAGCGGGCCTGGGATCGCAGCATTGGCGACGGCTCTTCGCGCTATACCCGCGTCATGTCGCAACCGGTTATCGCCAAGGGCCAGATCTTCGCGATGGATGGCGGCACTCAGGTGAGCGCGCTCGACACCGCCGCCGGCGGCAAGATTTGGCAGGTCGATTTGAAGCCGGAGAAGTTGCGCGGCACGGCCTTTGGCGGCGGGCCGTGTTTCTGGAACGATCGGCTCTACGTCTCGACCGGTTACGCCGAAGTGGCGGCGCTCGACCCGGCCAACGGGTCGGTCATTTGGCGCCAGAATGTCGGATCGCCGGTGCATGCCGCGCCCACCGTCGTCGACAATCGCATCTTTATCGTCACCGTCGATAACGAGCTGGTCGCGCTCTCCGCCCAGGACGGAAGCCGGCTGTGGTCGCATAACGGGATCCCGGAGTCGGCGGGCCTTCTCGGTAGCGCCAGCCCGGCGGTCGAGGGCGAGAACGTCGTCGTCGCCTATAGTTCGGGCGAGCTCTTCGCGCTACGGGTCGAGAACGGCCGCGCGGTATGGAACGAGAATTTGGCCTCCGGCCGGCACCTCAACGCGATCTCAGCGATGGCCGATATCCATGGCCGGCCGGTCATCGACCGCGGCCGGGTTTTCGCGGTCAGCCACAGCGGGCGGATGATGGCGATCGAGCTGCGCAGCGGCGCCCATGTCTGGGAGCAGGACATGGCGAGCAGCCACCAGCCGTGGTGCGTCGGCGATTTCGTGTTCATCCTGGCCAACGACAACGAGGTCGTCTGCCTGACCCGCAACGAGGGAAAGGTCAAGTGGGCGCAGCCGCTGCCGCATTACGAGAACGAGAAGAAGAAGGAAGACCCGATTCGCTGGGCGGGTCCGGTGCTTGGCGGCGATCAGCTTATCGCGCTGTCCTCGACCGGGGTGGCGATGTACGTCTCGCCGCTGACCGGTGAAATCCTGGGTCAGAACGATCTGTCGGACCGGTGTTATCTGGGCCCGATCATCGCCAACAGCACCCTTTATATGTTGACCGACGACGCCAATCTGTCGGCCTACCGGTAAAGATGGTGGTGATGCGATGGCGTTCACGGTCGCGATCGTCGGGCGGCCGAATGTCGGCAAGTCGACGCTGTTCAATCGCCTTGTCGGCCGGCGCGCCGCGCTGGTGGACGACGCGCCGGGGGTAACCCGCGACCGCCGCGAGGGCGACGGCCGTATCGCCGACCTCGAATTCCGCGTCATCGACACCGCCGGGCTCGAAGAGGCGGCGCCGACGACGCTCGCTGGCCGGATGCGAGCGCAGACCGAACGCTCGCTCGACGTCGCCGATGTCGTGCTGTTGTTGATCGATGCGCGCGAGGGGGTGACCCAAGCCGACCGACATTTCGGCGGCTGGCTGCGCGAGAGCGGCAAGCCTGTCGTGCTCGTAGCCAACAAGGCCGAAGGCCGGGACCAACTCGGTGCGATCGGCGAGGCTTACGCGCTCGGCCTTGGCGACCCGATACCGCTATCGGCGCAGAATGGCGAGGGTTTCGCCGAGCTCTACCAGCGGCTCCGCGATTTCGCGCCATTGCCGGATGAAGAGGTTCCGCCCGAGGAAGAGGCGGCCGAGCGGCCGCTGCAGCTGGCGATTGTCGGCCGGCCGAATGTCGGCAAGTCGACGCTGGTGAACCGCCTCGTTGGCGAGGATCGGCTGCTGACCGGACCCGAGCCAGGGATCACCCGCGACGCGATCGCGCTCGAATGGCAATGGCGGGGGCGGCCGATCCGGCTGGTCGATACCGCCGGGTTGCGCCGGCGCGCGCGGATCGAGGAGCAGCTCGAGCGGCTGGCGGCGGCGGATACGCTGCGGACGATCCGCTTCGCCGGGACCGTGGTTCTGCTCCTCGACGCATTGGAGCCGCTCGGCCGGCAGGATTTGACCATCGCCAATCTGGTTGCGGAAGAGGGGCGGGCGCTAGTTCTCGCTGCCAATAAATGGGACGCCGTGACCGATAAGGCGGCTACGCTCAAACAACTGCGCGAGCGGGTGACCGCATCGCTGCCGCAGCTGCAGGGCGTGCCGCTGGTGCCGGTGTCGGGGCTGCGCGGCACGGGGCTCGACGCGCTGATGAAGGCCGTCATCGCCGCCGACGCGGTGTGGAACCGGCGCGTACCCACCCCGGCGCTCAACCGCTGGCTCGGCGCGATGCAGGAGCGCCACCCCCCACCGCTGGTCGGGGCGAGGCGATTGCGGCTTCGCTATATGACGCAGGTCAATACACGGCCGCCGACCTTCGCGCTGTTCGCCTCGAAACCGGGCGAGTTGGCGGACTCCTACAGGCGGTTTCTGATCAACGCGTTGCGCCAGGATTTCGACCTGCCGGGAACGCCAATCCGGATGATGTTGCGCAAGGGGGAAAACCCCTATGCGCGCGACTGAGTATCCACAAGATCGCTGGCGTTGACGACTTCGCCGTTGCGTTGGCACTGCGGCAAAGCAAGCTGCAAGAAGGCGTCGGCGACACTCTCGGGAGGCGGCAGGGTCATCGGGTCTTCGCCGGGGAAGACGCTGGCGCGCAGCCGCGTGCGCACGACCCCCGGCCCGATCAAATTAGCGCGCACGCGGGTCTTCTCGATCTCCGCGGCATAGGTTTTCACCAACGCTTCGAGCCCCGCCTTGCTCACCGCATACGGGCCCCAATAGGCGCGCGGGGCGCGGGCGATGCCGCTGGTGACAAATATCGCCCGTCCATCCGGCGCGGCGCGCAGCAGGGGGTCCATCGCCCGGATGAGCCGCCAGTTGGCGGTGAGGTTGAGGTCGATGATCTCGTTCCACAGCGTGGGCTCGATATGCCCGAGCGGCGAGAACGTGCCGAACTCGGCGGCATTGCCGACGAGGATGTCGAGACGCTGGTAGCGCTCGTAGATGGCGGCGGCGAGCTCGTCGATCTTGATGAAATCGCGCAGGTCGAGCGGCACCAGCGTGGCGCTGCCGCCGGCGGCGCGCACCTTATCGTCGACCTCTTCGAGCCCGCCCGGTGTGCGCGCCGCCAGCACCAGATGCGCGCCCTCGCGGGCGAAACACTCGGCGACGGCGGCGCCGATGCCGCGCGAGGCGCCGGTGATGAGGGCGATTTTACCGGCGAGCCGCCCCGCCATTAGGCCGGCGAAGGCGACAGTTTCAGCCGAGCGCTACGTGCCGCTTGCCGCTGGATTCCCCACAGCGCGATGCCGCTCAGCGCCGCGGTCACGACCAGGTAGAAACTTGGCGACAACGGATCGCCGGTCTGTGCGATCAGCCAGGTCGCGATGAACGGCGCGAAGCCGCCAAAGATTGTCACCGCCGTGCTGAAGCTCAGCGAGACGCCCACCGCCCTGACCGCGACCGGGAATTGCTCCCCCAGCACCGACGGCAGCACGCCGCTATAGCCGGCCTTGAGCAGCTGCAGCCACGAGACGGCGATGATGCATGCCGCCAGTGTCGGCCACGCCGACATCAGGAAGAAGCACGGCCACGAGGTGAAAAAGAACAGCCAAGCCGTGACCACCATGATGCGCGGCCGCGACGCCATCTTGTCCGACCAGTGCCCGAAGATCGGCGCAAAGACCGCGAGCACAAAGCCGCCAATCAAGGTTGCGGTAAATCCGGTGTAGGCCGGCAGATGCAGCGTCTTCTGCCCGTAGGTCGGGATATAGGCCAGGATGTAGAACGAGCTGTTCGAGATGATCGCCGCGCCAAGCGCGAGCAGCACCGGCAGCGGGTATTTGGTCAGCAATTCGCTGATCGGCATCGATTCCGGCTGCTCGGCCTCGAGGAACTCCTGTGTCTCCGAAAGCTTCCATCGGATGTAGAGACCGGCAGGACCGACCAACATGCCGAAGAAATAGGGAAGCCGCCAACCCCAGCTCAGCAGCTGATCGTGTGTCAGCAGGGTCGTCAGCGCGAGGCCGAACAGCGAAGCAAGCGCGGTGATCATGCCGGCGACCGAGAATTGCCAGCTCGCGGCAAAGCCGCGGCGCCCCGAGCCGTGCTCGGACAGGAAGGCGACGGATGTGCCGAACTCGCCCCCGACCGAAAGCCCCTGCAGCAAGCGCGCGAGCGTGATGAAGACCGGGGCCGCGAGGCCGATCGCCGCATAACTCGGCGTGATCGCCATCAACGATGTCCCGACCGTCATCAGCGCGATCGACAGCGTGAGGCCCGCCTTGCGGCCGCGTCGGTCGGTATAGGAGCCGATGAGGATCGCCCCCAGGGGTCGGACCAGGTAGGCGAGGCCAAATGCGCCAAACGTCACCAGCAGCGAGACGGTTGGGTTACTGGCCGGGAAGAACACCTCGGAGATCGTCACGGCGAGAAAACCGTAGACGACGAAATCGAACCATTCGAGGACGTTACCGATGGTCGCTGCGATGACGACGCGCTTGAGCGAGGAAGTTGCCGGCGCCGTGTCGCCGACCGCGGATTTGGAGGTAGCCATCCCTGTCCCTTTACGTGCTTAGCGTTGCCTCAAAGAAAGCACAGCTTAACTGTCCCGTTAGCGAGGGAAAAGCCAAACCATCGGTCGCAGGATTTGAGGGCTAAGCCGGCGCAAGCAATGACAGTTGGGCTGATACTTTGCCGTCTTCGGCGTCGACGAGCGGGATCGGATAGTCGCCGGTAAAGCAGGCATCGCAGAAGTGCGGCGCCAGTGGATCCCGCTCGGGCTCGCCCATCGCCCGGTAAAGCCCCTTGATCGAGATGAAGGCGAGGGTATCGACGCCGATGAACTTGGCCATTTCGTCGACATCGTAGCGCGCGGCGAGGAGCTGTTCGCGCTCGGGTGTGGCGATCCCATAAAAGCAGGGATGTGTGGTCGGCGGGCTGGAGATGCGCATGTGCACCTCGCGCGCTCCGGCGTTGCGCACCATCTCGACGATCTTGGTCGAGGTGGTGCCGCGTACGATCGAGTCGTCGACGAGGATCACCCGCTTGCCGCGGAGGTCGCCGCGGTTGGCGTTGTGCTTGAGTCGCACGCCCAGGTGGCGGATCTGGTCAGTCGGCTCGATAAAGGTGCGGCCGACATAGTGGTTGCGGATGATGCCGAGCTCGAACGGGATGCCCGCTTCCTGCGAGTAGCCAATCGCGGCCGGAACCCCTGAATCCGGCACGGGCACGACGACATCGGCATCGACATGGCTTTCGCGCGCGAGTTCCCGGCCGATGCTCTTGCGGGCCTCGTAGACGCTTTTGCCCTCGATGACGCTGTCGGGGCGGGCGAAGTAGATGTGCTCGAAGATGCAGAAGCGCTCGGGTTTCTTGAGGAACGGCTTGACGCTGTGCAAGCCGTCGGCATCGGCGATGACGATCTCGCCCGGCTCGACGTCGCGGACGAAATCGGCGTCGATAATGTCGAGCGCGCAAGTCTCCGAGGCGATGATCCAGGCATCGGCGAGCCGGCCGACGACCAGCGGCCGCACCCCTAGCGGGTCGCGCAGGCCGATGACGCAATTCTGTGTCAGGGCGGCGAGCGAATAGGCGCCCTCGATCTGGCTGAGCCCATCCACCATTCGGTCGACGATGGTGCTCTGCTCGCTGGTCGCGATCAGGTGATTGATGACCTCGGTGTCGCTGGTGGTGTTGAAGAGGCAGCCGCGACGCACGAGCTGTTTGCGCAGCTGATAGGAGTTGGTCAGGTTGCCGTTGTGGCAGATCGCCATCCCGCCGAGCGCGAAATCGAAATAGAGCGGCTGGACGTTGCGCAGCGCCACCTCGCCCGTGGTGGCGTAGCGGACGTGGCCGATCGCCGAATAACCGGGCAGTTTGCGGATGACGTCAGGCGAGCCGAACAGGTCGCCGACGAGCCCCATGCCACGGTGGGCGTTGAACTGCTCGCCGTCATAGGCGACGATCCCGGCGGCTTCCTGGCCGCGATGTTGTAACGCGTGCAGGCCGAGCGCCGCCAGCGCCGCGGCGTCCGGATGGCCGAAGACGCCGAAGACGCCGCATTCCTCGTGAAAACGATCCGCGTCGCCGCGGCCGGTCGTCAGCATGCGCGCCCTCGTCCTTGCCCGTCCGGCCCTACCAGATATGGGGTCTTATCGCCTTGTTACCAGCCGATGACAAGTCCCGCCGCGGTCAGCGATTATTGTTGTTGATGATACGGTCCAGGGTCTTTTGATCGCCGGGCTTGTACGTTGGCGGCGGAGCCGGTTCGGTTCCGGTTGGTGTCGGTGCGGTTGGGTTCGATAGCGCCCGAATCGCCGCCTTGGTTAAATCGTCGCTGGTTTGCGATTTGGTCTTCTGTATAAGCTCCTCGGCCGCAGTCGAGGTCTTCTCGCGCCATTGCGCCGGCAACACGACGCTGAGCATCTTGGCGCCTTCCTGGAGATACGGTGCGCTTTTCGCGTCGCGCAGCCACTGCGGCCTTTCGCTCTCCTGTGGCACCATGATTTCGAGCGCGAGAAACGCCAAGCAGACGATGAAGGCGCCGCGCAAGATGCCAAAGACGAAACCGAGTGTCCGGTCGATCGACGAGAGCGATCCAGCGCGCACGGCGCGCGCGATGAAGCCGGTGAGAATGGTCAGCGCGATCAAGCTGCCGATGAAGAGACCACCCCAGGCGATGAGCTGGGACAGCAGCTGGTTGTGAACCATCGGCTCGACGATGGCGATGAGGTAGTCGTGTCCATAAAGGGTGATGAAGCCGGCTCCGACCCACGCGGCGATCGATAGCGCCTCGCGCACGAAGCCGCGCGCGAAGGCGAAGACCGCAGACAGGCCAATGACGGCGATGACGCCGATGTCGAGCGGGTTCAAGAGGCTACCGTCACGCGCCGCATCTGGCGGCGGCGCTCGGCGGGAGCGAGGCGGTCGACCAGCTCGCTGAGATGGGCGATCGGCAGCGTCGCGATGCCTTCGCCGGAGCGCGCCTTGTCCCTTTGGACGCGGGCGCCGGGCCGCGCCGGGACCCAGGCCTCGCCAAAGCCGAGCTTGGCGGCTTCCTTGAGGCGCGCATCGCTATGCGAGACCGGACGCACCCGGCCCGACAATCCGATCTCGCCAAACACCACGGTCTCGGCCGGCACCGGGGTCTCGACCATCGCCGAGATGAGAGCGGCGGCGACCGCGAGATCGGCGGCCGGCTCGCCGATGCGCAAACCTCCGGCGACGTTGAGGTAGATGTCGTTGGCGCCAACCGACAGCCCGCAGCGCGCGTCGAGCACGGCGACGATCATCGCCAGGCGCGTCGCGTCCCAGCCGACCACGGCGCGGCGCGGCGTGCCGAGCACCGACGGAGCGACGAGCGCCTGAATCTCGACCAGCACCGGCCGTGTGCCCTCGATCCCCGCGAACACCGCCGCGCCGGCAACGGCGCTGCCGGTCTCCTCCGACCGTTCGGCGAGGAACATCGCCGACGGGTTCGGCACCTCGACGAGGCCGCGGTCGCTCATCTCGAAGACGCCGATCTCATCGGTCGCGCCAAAGCGGTTCTTGACCGCGCGCAGGATGCGGAACTGGTGGCCGCGCTCGCCCTCGAAATAGAGCACGGTGTCGACCATGTGCTCCAAGACGCGCGGGCCGGCGATCATGCCTTCCTTGGTGACGTGCCCGACCAGCACCAGCACGAAGCCGCGACGCTTGGCGAGGCTGATCAGCTCCTGCGCGGCGCCGCGCACCTGGCTGACCGTGCCCGGCGCGCTGTCGAGCGTGTCGAGATACATGGTCTGGATCGAATCGATCACCGCCAGCAGCGGCGGGTTGGCGATGTCGAGCGAGGCGGCGATGTCGCGCACGCTGGTCCCGACCGCAAGGTGCACCGGCGCGTTCTCGACGCCGAGGCGGCGGGCGCGCAGGCGGATTTGGTCGATCGCCTCCTCGCCGGTGATGTAAGCGGCGGCGCCGCCACTTGCGGCGACCGCGGCCGCGGCCTGGAGGAGAAGGGTCGATTTGCCGATGCCGGGGTCACCGCCGACGAGGATCGCCGAGCCCGGGACCAGTCCGCCGCCGCACACGCGGTCGAGCTCGGCGATGCCGGTCTGATGGCGCGCGGTGCCGCTTCTGTCGCCGGTGAGGCCGACGAAATCGAGCGATTGGCCACCCTTGCCGCTCGATCCGCCAAGACTCTTCGGCGGGCCGGACCGCGGCAATTCCTCGACCAGGCTGTTCCACGCCCCGCAGGCTTCGCAGCGCCCAGCCCATTTCGGATAGACCGCGCCGCATTCCTGGCAGGCGTAGCGCGGCGTCGATTTGGCCATCGGTCTAACCTCGCACCGCGCCAGCCGTCACAGCGCGCGGACCTCCATCTGGATCGGGCCCTCGGCGCGGCCATGGACGAACTGGTCGACAAACGGGTTGCCCGAATCGTCGACATCCTCCGCGGGGCCGCTCCACACAATCTTGCCCCGGTGGAGCATCGCGATGCGGTCGGCGATCTTGCGGGCGCTGACCATGTCGTGGGTGATCGAGACTGCGGTCGCGCCCAGTTCGCGCACGCATTTGATGATCAGGTCGTTGATCACGTCGGCCATGATCGGGTCGAGCCCGGTGGTCGGCTCGTCAAAGAAGATGATCTCGGGCTCGGCGGCGATGGCGCGGGCGAGGGCGACGCGCTTTTGCATGCCGCCCGACAACTCGGCGGGACGCAATTCGCCAACCTCGGCGCCGAGCCCGACCGCGGCCAATTTGGTGAGCGCGATCTCCCGTGCCTTGGCCCGTTCCATGCCGCGCCCTTGGATAAGCCCGAAGGCGACATTCTCCCACACGAGCAGCGAGTCGAACAGGGCGCTGCCCTGGAACAGCATGCCGAACTTTTGCATCAGCCGGGTGCGTTCGCCGCGCGGCATGCCGACAGTCTCGACGCCATCGATGCGGATCGAGCCGGCTTCGGGATGCAGCAAGCCGAGGATGCATTTGATCAGCACCGACTTTCCGGTGCCCGAACCGCCGATAATGACGAGGCTTTCGCGCACGCCGCAGTCGATGTCGAGGCCATCGAGCACGCGCTTTGGCCCGAACGACTTCTCGAGGCCGTGCACCGCGATCTTCGGAACCGCGCCGTCGCTCATTTGCTGCCGAAAAACGCCGTGGTGAGCAAGTAATTCGACAAGAGGATGAGAATCGAGGCCGAGACCACGGCGTGGGTGGTCGCGTTGCCGACCCCCTCGGCGCCGCCGCGCGAATGGTAGCCGTGATAGCAGCCCATCAGCGCGACGATGAAGCCGAACACCCCGGCCTTGACGAGGCCCGAGATCACATCCATCCGCTCGAGATAGGTCTCGGTCTGGGTCAGATAGCTGGCCGCGTTAAAGCCGAGCTTGTAGGTACCGACGATATAGCCGCCGAATACCCCGATGATATCGGCGACCACCACCAGCAGCGGCAGCGTGATCAGCCCGGCCAAGAGGCGCGGCAGCACCAGATAGCGGAATGGGTCGGTCGACAAGGTCGTCAGCGCGTCGATCTGATCGGTGACCCGCATCGTGCCGATCTCGGCCGCCATCGCGGCGCCGACGCGGCCCGCCACCATCAGCCCGGCGATGACCGGTCCCAATTCGCGCGTCACCGACAGCACCACCACCGTCGCGACCGCGCTCTCGGCGTTAAAGCGCGCGAACCCGGTATAGGATTGCAGCGCCAGCACCATGCCGGTGAAGATCGCGGTGAGTCCCACCACAGGCAGCGAGTAATAGCCGATCGCCACGATCTGGCGGAGGATCAGCCGCGGGTAAAACGGCGGGGCGAAGGCCGCGGCAAGTCCGAGCAGCGCGAATCGCACCAGCCGCCCGGTGGCGGCGAGGAACGCAAAGAAGGCCGCGCCGACCGACGCCAGAAAGGTCAGCATCAGCCGATGGGGCCTTCTACCGGCGGCTCGCGATAGATGCGGTGGTAGCGCGAGCCGAGCGAGGTCAGGATCTCGTAGCCGATCGTGCCGGCATCGGCGGCCGCGTCATCGACACCATAGCGATCGCCGAGTAGCTCGATCATCGCACCCGGATGCAGCGTCGCCGGATCGGCCGCCGAGACGTCGAATGTGGCCAGATCCATTGATACGCGACCAAGCAGCGGGACCCGCTTCCCGGCGATCCAGCCGCAGCCGCGATGGCTCAACGAACGCAGCCAGCCATCGGCGTAACCTATTGCAGCGGTTGCCAAGATTCCCGGCCCGTCCATGACGTGCGCGGCACCGTATCCAACCGACTCACCCCTGTCAATTTTGCGCAATTGCACGATCCTGGCGCTCAATCGCACCACCGAGCGCATCGGGTTTGGCTGGCCCGGACATGGGTTGACGCCGTAGAGCGCCGCGCCCGGCCGGACTTCGTCGAAGCGGTAATCCGGCCCGAGAAAGATGCCGGACGAGGCGGCGAGGCTGGCCTTCAGTTCGGGCACCCGCCGGCGGGCAGGGAGGAAGCGGTCGCGTTGGGTGGCATTGAGCGCGTGGCCGGGCAACTCGGCGCAGGCGAGGTGACTGATCAGCATGGCATAGCCGGGCGCGCGAAATTGCTCGGCTTGCACGTCGAATTCGGCCGGCGACAGACCGAGGCGATTGAGACCGGTATCGACATGGATGAAGGCGGCGGGCTTCCGCGGGCCTTTCGGGACAGCTTCCCACGCCTCGATTTGGCAGGGATCGTTGAGCACCGGGGTAAGGCGCGCCGCGACAAACTCCCCGGCCGAGCCGGGCAGGGGGCCGTTGAACACGGCGATCTCAGGGTGCGGGCCGAGCGTGACGCGCAACGCGATCCCCTCGTCCAACGTCGCGACGTAGAACCGCTGGCACCCCGCGGCAGCGAGAGCGCGCGCCACTTCCGTGGCGCCAAGCCCGTAGCCATTGGCCTTGACGACTGCGGCGCATGTGGCCGGCGGCGCCCGTGCCGCGAGCAAGCGCCAATTGGCGACGATCGCGCCGAGGTCGATGTCGAGAACCGCGCCGGCGCGCGATGCCGGATCGGAGGACATTGCGACGTCAGTACGTCGTCGGCAAGGTTTCCGGGCCGATGAAGTTGTCGAACTTTGTCGTCTCGGCTTCAAAGTGCAGCTTGACGGTGCCGACCGGGCCATGGCGTTGCTTGGCGATAATTATTTCAGCTATGCCGTGAATTTTCTCCATCAACTCCTGCCATTCGGAGTATCGGGTGTTAAATTCATCTTGAGTTTCATTCTCGTTGATCTTGGGTTCT
>DASYXG010000332.1:0-7117 GCA_035935235.1 Allostellaceae bacterium | reverse complement strand
GGCAAGCTCGACCCCCGCTGGCAGGCCAGGAACCCGGTCATGTTCGTGGTCGAGGTGGGCTCGGTGATCACGACCATCGTGTTCGTCGCCGGCCTCGTCACCGGCGCGCCTGCCACGACCGGCTCGAACAATGAGCTCTTCGTCGGCCAGATCGCGCTCTGGTTGTGGTTCACCGTGCTCTTCGCCAACTTCGCCGAGGCGGTGGCCGAGGGACGCGGCAAGGCGCAGGCGGAGACGCTTCGCAAAACCAGGTCGGAGACCATCGCCAGGCGGCTGCGCGGCGGCATCGGCGGAGTCGAGGAATCGGTGCCTGCGCCGCAGCTTCGCAAGGGCGACATCGTCGTCTGTGAGGCCGGTAACGTCATCCCGTCGGACGGGACGATCATCGAGGGCATCGCCTCGGTCGATGAGTCGGCGATTACCGGCGAGTCCGCGCCGGTCATCCGCGAAAGTGGCGGCGACCGTTCCGCGGTCACCGGCGGGACCCGCGTGCTGTCCGACCATATCAAGGTGCGCATCACTGCGAGTCAGGGCTCGACCTTCCTCGATCGCATGATCAAGCTCGTCGAGGGCGCCGAGCGGCAAAAGACGCCGAACGAGATCGCCCTCAACATCCTGCTCGCCGGGATGACGATCATCTTCCTGTTCGCGACCGTGACAATCCCGAGCTTCTCGAACTACGCCGGCGGCACGGTCGGCGTCGTCGTGCTGATCGCTCTCTTCGTCACCCTGATCCCGACGACGATCGGCGCCCTCCTGTCGGCGATCGGCATTGCCGGGATGGACCGCCTGGTGAAGTTCAACGTGCTCGCCATGTCGGGACGCGCGGTCGAGGCCGCGGGCGATGTCGACACGCTGCTCCTCGACAAGACCGGCACGATCACCCTCGGCAACCGCCAGGCGAGCGAGTTCCTGCCGCTGCCTGGGATAGATGCGCGCGAGCTTGCCGACGTGGCGCAACTTGCCTCGCTTAGCGACGAGACCCCGGAGGGCCGCTCGATCGTCGTGCTGGCAAAGGAGCGCTATGGGATCCGCGGCCGCGATATGGCGCCGCTCAATGCCAAATTCATCCCGTTCAGCGCACAGACGCGAATCAGCGGGATCGATATCGAGGGCTCCTCGATCCGCAAGGGCGCGGTCGACGCGGTGCTGGCACATGTTGAAGGCCGGGAGACAACGCCGGTCGGGCTGAGCGGTCGCGGTCGGGCCAGCGCAGCCGCTGCCGGTGTTGCCGCCGCCGCGGCGGCAGCAACGGAATCGCGAGCGGCACGCGAGCTGCGCCAAATCGCCGACGGCATCGCGCAACAGGGCGGCACTCCGCTCGCGGTAGCGAAGGACGACCGGCTGCTCGGCGTCATCCATCTCAAGGACATCGTCAAGGGCGGCATCCGCGAGCGCTTCGCCGAATTGCGCCGGGCAGGCATCCGCACCGTGATGATCACCGGCGACAACCCGTTGACCGCGGCGGCGATCGCCGCCGAGGCCGGGGTCGACGATTTCCTCGCGCAAGCGACCCCCGAGGACAAGCTGAAGCTGATCCGCGAGGAGCAGGCCGGCGGCAAGCTCGTCGCGATGTGCGGCGACGGCACCAACGATGCGCCGGCGCTCGCGCAGGCCGACGTTGGCGTCGCGATGCAGACCGGCACCATGGCCGCGCGCGAAGCCGGCAACATGGTCGATCTCGACAGCGACCCGACCAAGCTCTTGGAGATCGTCGCCATCGGCAAGCAATTGCTGATGACCCGCGGCGCGCTGACCACCTTCTCGATCGCCAACGACGTCGCCAAGTATTTCGCGATCATCCCGGCGATCTTCGTCGCGTTCTACCCGCAGCTGGCCGCGCTCAACATCATGTATCTGCGTTCGCCGCAAAGCGCGATCCTGTCGGCGATCATCTTCAATGCGCTGATCATCATCGCGCTCATTCCGCTGTCGCTGAAGGGCGTGCGCTATCGCCCGGAAAGCGCGGCCAGCGTGCTGCGCCGCAACCTGATGATCTACGGCATCGGCGGCATCATCGTGCCATTCCCCGGTATCAAGCTGATCGACATCATCGTCAACGCGATCGGCCTCGCGTAAGGATCAAAACCATGCTTCGCCAAATTCGTCCCGCCATCGTCCTGCTGGTCCTGATGACCGTGCTGACCGGCCTAGCCTACCCGCTGGCCATCACCGGCATCGCCTCGGTGCTGTTCCCGAAACAAGCCGGCGGCAGCCTCATCGTACAGAACGACAAGGTGATCGGCTCCGAGCTGATCGGGCAGAACTTCACCGACCCGAAATATTTTCACGGCCGGCCGTCGGCGACCACCGAACCCGATCCGAACGATGCGACCAAGACGATCGCGACCCCGTATGCCGCGGACAACTCGGTCGGCTCGAACCTCGGCCCAACCTCGAAGGCGCTGATTGACCGGGTATCGGGCGATGTCGATACGCTGAAGAAGGAAAACGCGACGACGCCGATCCCGGTCGACTTGGTCACCACCTCGGCGAGCGGGCTCGACCCCGACATCACCCCGGCCGCAGCGGCGTTCCAGGTCCCGCGCGTCGCCGCTGCCCGTAACCTGCCCACCGACAAGGTGCAAGCGCTGGTCGATCAGAACACCGAAGGCCGGCTGTTCGGCATCATCGGCGAGCCGCGGGTCAACGTGCTGAAGCTCAACCTCGCGCTCGACGCGGCGAAGTGAGGTGGCGGATGGCGGCCGGCCGTAAGCATCCATCGCTGTGTGATGCGACCGGCTCGCCCACCGAACCTCCTTCTTGCATGAAGTTCTGGTCGACTCGGTGACCGGGTTCTAAGCAGTCAAAATATGCCCGACGCGTACACTGTGCTGGTTGTCGACGACGAGCCGCCGATCCTCCGCTTCGTGCGGAGCAGTCTGAGCGCGGAGGGGTATCGCGTCGTCACCGCTGGAGATGCGGCTGGGGCTCTAGCCGCCGTGTCCGCCGACAAGCCGGACTTGGTCATACTCGATCTCGGTCTTCCCGATCGCAGTGGCTTCGAGGTGATCTCGACGATACGCCGGCAGTCGAGCGTCCCCATCGTCGTGCTGTCGGCACGCAGCGACGAACGCTCGAAGGTTGATGCTCTTGACCTTGGCGCTGACGACTACCTCAGCAAACCGTTCGGCATACCGGAGCTAACCGCCCGCATCCGCGCAGCGCTGCGACACCGCTTCCAAGCGCAGGGGGAGCTGCCCAGTTACATTTCGGGCGATCTAACCGTCGATCTGGTGCGGCGCCACGTGAGCCGGGGCGGCCAGGAGATCAAGCTTTCCCCCAAGGAATTCGAGCTGCTACGACACCTCGTCGCTCATGCCGGCAAGGTCCTGACGCATCGCCAGCTGCTTCGCGCGGTGTGGGGGCCAAGCCATGCCGAGGAGGTTCAGTATCTTCGAGTTTTTATCCGTGCTCTCCGGGGCAAGCTCGAAGCCGACCCAACGCGGCCAGCCCATATCCTCACGGAGACCGGCGTCGGCTATCGCCTGCAGTTGCCGCCGGAGCAGCGGGCTTCGTGAAGAGCGGTCATTCCGGTGCCGGTCAATGCCGCTCACAGCTGGGCCGATAGCCAGGCAGTCCAGATCTTTTTCGTCGTCGTCTCAGCGTTCGCGGTACCCATCTGGGTCTTCAGGATGGTCCAGCGATTAAGAAAGCGTCTGCCTTCTGGAGGTCAGCGCTTGTCGCTGTCCAGCACTGCGACCGGCGCGAGGGCGCAACCGCTTCTCGCCAAGGAACAGGAGGATCGGCGAGGCGATAAAGATCGACGACGACGTGCCGACGACGATGCCAAAAATAATCGCCATGGCGAAGCCGCGCAGGATCTCTCCGCCGATTAGCGCCAGTGGCAGGATCGACAATAAAACGGTCAGCGAAGTTGCCACGGTGCGACCGAGTGTCTGATTGATGCTGAGATCGATCAGCTCCTGCAGCGGCATTGCCGCATGGCGGCGCAAGTTCTCGCGAATGCGATCGTAGACCACCACTTTGTCGGTCACCGAGTAGCCAATCAGGATCAACAGGGCGGCGACCGCGTTCAGATCGAATTCGAGCCGGGTCACCGCGAAAAACCCGACCGTCTTGGTCACGTCCAAGATCAACGTGACCACGACGCCGACGCCGAACTGCCAGTCGAAGCGGAACCAGATGTAGCCGAGCACCGCCACGAAGGCGAGCGCGGTCGCCAATAGTCCGTCACGGAACAATTCCCCGCTGACCTTGGCACCGACCACTTCTAGCCGGCGCAACTGTGTTCCTGGCAAGGTCTGCGCGATCTGCTCGGTGAGGCGCCGCTGGGCATTATCTGGCTGCGCCTGCGCATCGAAGCGCACCAGCAGCTCATCGGGCGAGCCGAACTGCTGGACCCTAATGTCGCCAAAGCCGAGCGGGTCGAGCGCCAAGCGGATGGTTTCGGCGGGGGTTGGTGATGGTGCGCGCAGTTCCGCGACAACCCCGCCTCGAAAATCGACGCCGAGATTGAGCCCGGGATAGAAAAACAGGGTGACGGAAAGCGTGCTGAGGACTGCCGACGTAATCACCCCGGCGAAGCGGCCGCGCATGAACTTGATGTTCGTATTGTCGGGGACTAAGCGAAGCAGGCGCATCGCGAAAGCACTCCGTAGCGGGACGCCGACATAGATCGGCGCAAGCGCTAACGAAGCCGCTTTCGCATAAAAAATCGATGCTGATCGCACCACCAGAACATAAAGGGCTGAGAGTTAGAGCATTCGATTTAATGCCGTGCTCGGAGCAACAGGTCGTTTCTTTATAGGTACGGGCTCGAATTCATCTCGAATTTTTATGGCAAAGTGCTTTCATATGGCGGCGTCGTGAATTGAACCGGTTAACCGCGATGGCCGATTTTGCCCCGCGACGCGTTTGCCAAGCCCACCATTTTGACATCCGACATGACCGCCACGGCCATTGGATCGCTCTGGATCGCGATGGGCTTAGTGGCGGTACTTTCCTTTCCCGCCGGGATGCCATCCGCTTCGCCCTTTTCGAGACAGGCGGCGATGCCGCCTATGTGCACGAGGCGAGAACCGTGCGGCACAGAGGGCTCAAGTGATGCTGCTCGTTCCGGTCGAAGATCGTCAGTCCAAGCTGCGCCCTGCCGCAGACCGCGTCTTCCTGAGATGCGATGACAAAGGTTGCACGCTGTGCCAAGCCGGCCATGAACGGCGATTTTCCGATGTACAAACGGCGCTCGAATCTGCTCGCAAATCGCGGGAGATGGAGACGGCGACAATCGAGATTTGGCAGGGCGGCGAATATATCTGCTGCGTGACACCCCTATCGTCACCGCGCAGTCAATCCGATTTCCCCGGCATTTCTGCCCCGCGACTGGTGTCAGATGCGGGGCTCGCCACCATCGAGCGGTACGCCAATCGGGTGGCTCGGATACTGTTCGCGACAGCGGGCCCGCTGTTTTGGCTGGCGCTGCTAGCGGTCACGGTCGCTGCGAGCTTTGGATGGCAACTCCTCCGTCCCTAGCGACGGCAGCCCGTGCGGGCGTCAGTTGCGTACAACGGGACCGCACCATAGCGCCTGGGCGCGGAAGGTTCGTCGTTGTGCCCCGCTTTGACGCGCGTTGGGCGATCATTGATCGTGAGTTCAAATACGATGTCGTCGTGTTCTGTGCCAGCCGCGAAGAAGCGGAGATCATCCTTACGGCGCTGAACCGTGAAGTGCCGTCGCGGGTCAAACGCTGGTCGCGCAGGATGCCGGTTCGCCCCAACCCAGCATAACTTCGCGAGAGGGAGGTCCAGATTTAAATCTGGCCCCGCCCTAGCTGGCGAGCGCGCTTACAAAGCGCATCAATGCCGCAAGGCCAAGAAAGGCGACACTCTCGTCCCACGCAGTCAGCGAGCCGGGGTCAAGTCCGCGGCGTTCAAACAGGGCCATCAAGGCAGCAAAGACAAAATTCCAGCCGCAAAAGAGTGCCAATGCTCCTGCGAGCGGATAACTACGCGATGCGGCAAACACCACCGCGAACAGAGTCACCAAAAGCAGTTTGCGACCGAAAATGCGCAGCCGCAGCGACGAGATCTGGTCGAGCGACGAAAGCGACTGAGCGATCATCCTATCAATCTTCATCGACGCTCTCGGTATAGCGCTGCATCCGAAAGCAGTGACATTTTGAAGATAAAAATTCGATATGGATTTCGCTTCCAAAAAATGGCCGTTTTTGCGGGCGGCACTTGCTGAAGCGTTTTTAAAGGTTGCCAACGATTTTACGGGTGCAATCACCGATTCATATGGATTCTTTATACGGGAATTTCGATATTTCACCGTATTCGGGCACGGTCGCGCACTCCGCGAGCGCAGCTCGGCTTTCCTTGTGGCACTCAACAACGGGGAGATCCATGAGCGATCTCGTCGACATCGCCCTTCCGACCAATGCCCAAAAGGCCGCCGAGGCCCTGGGGCTGAGAGTCCAACGGAACATCAGCAGCGGCGCCTGGGTACGGCGAATTCCGCGCGACGAAGCCGAGATCGCAGTCGAATGCTTGCGTGATTGGGGCATCGTCGCACGCATCGTCGATGTGCCGAGGGACGAGCCCCCATCCGACCCCGGCGCGCGGCGCGCGGCACAGCGCCACTGCTTTAAACTGCAGATCAAGGTGTGTCATGAGCGCGAAAAAGAAACGCGCGTGGTTCGTTTGCCCGCAATGGCAGACTCTCGTCGCCGACAGCTATGCCGATGATGCTGAAGCCGCTCGTGCCTTGCACACGGATCCCCGCGTGCTAACGAAGCTGCGGTTGCGGGAGCCGGTCGCGAAGTCGACCGCACTCAAGATGCTGCGCCACGCTGGCCGCCGGCATCGGCTCGGCGCGCGCCTCGACGACCTCGTCGTCGATATCCGATCCCTTTCACGTCGAGTCATCACCCCCAATTTCAGCCATTGGCCGACTCCGGGCAAAATATCTCATGGGTCGAAACCGGTCGCCTGACGACCTTCCGCGGTTACTTCTCTCGTTTCCGCTACAGTTCACGGCAACCAAACCCCGGCTGATCCAAATCAATGGTTCCGTTCCGTTCTTTGGGAAGATGATTATCTGCTCACCGTAGAATGGGGAACCGCTGTGGAGTTCCACGCCGAGGTACTGAGGGGAG
>DASYXG010000331.1:0-2560 GCA_035935235.1 Allostellaceae bacterium | reverse complement strand
CGCGGCTGGGGCCAGCGTGAGAGGTTTCAAGATCGCGATCGCCTCGTCAAACTTCTCGCTCAAGGCCAAAGAAAGCGCGAGATCGAGTGCGAGCGAGCGGTCCGCTGGGGCGATCTGCAGGCCCTCGTGGTAACGTGTCTGGGCGGATTCGTGCTGTCCGATAAAATCGTCGGCGACTCCGATCAGCATCAACAGCTTTGGATCATTAGGGGTGTCCTGAAAGGCGAGGGCAAGCGGATCGCTGGCCAGGTCGGGCCGCCCGGTTCTCAAATAGGCACGGGCAAGGCCTCGCAACGCGTCGCCATCGCGCGGATTGATCTTTAGGGCGGCACTGTAACTGACGATCGCCTCGTCGACCCTGCTCATGTCGAGGAGCGTGCCGCCAACCGCATCGAGCGGCTCGGTCTTATGCGGCTCCATCGTCGCGGCATGGCGGTAAAGGTTGACGGCATTGCTGAAATCGCCCGCGGCCCGCGAGGCATCAGCGATGCGCATCACTGCGTCATAGCCAAGCTGCGGCGTATTTCCGTCGCGCCCGCTGGTCGTCAGCGGATCGAGCTGCAGAGACGGTATATCTTGGCAGCCGGTAAGGCCGACAAGGCCGAGCCCCAAACACAGCGCCGTCGCGCCGCCGAGCCGCCTCATTCTGTCCCTCCCCGCACCTGCGCCGAGTCCATCGGCGTCACTCCCCACATGGTCCCAAACGACTATCGGTCGCCTGGGAAGGCGCGTCGATGCCTCCAGAAAAACGCTGCCGGTTCAAGTGGTTGTGTGGCATTTCCTCAAGCCCCCACCCTATTGCGTTAGGGATGTGCGACGAATCGGTATGCTAGGCGCGTGCTTGCGTCGCGATGGCGCGCCGCACGGCGTCGAGAGCATCTTCCGCGCGAGCCACATCGGGGCCTCCGGCCTGGGCCATGTCGGGCCGCCCGCCACCGCCCTTGCCGCCGAGGACTTCAGCCCCGGCGCGAACCAGCCCGACCGCGTCAAAGCGGGGGGTCAGATCATCGGTGACGCCGACGACAATGGCCGCCTTGCCGTCATCGCGGGCGACGACCGCGACGACACCCGACCCGATGCGCCGCTTCAGGTCGTCGGCGAGCGAACGCAGCTCACGGCCGGGCACGTCGTCGACGACGCGGCCATCGAAGGCGATATCCCCGATCTGTGCCGCCGCCGGAGCTGCCACCTGCCCGCCTCCCGAACCGGCGAGGGCACGGCGCGCCTCGGCGAGTTCGCGCTCAAGCCGCCGGTGTTCCTCGACGAGTCGCGCGACACGCACCGGCAGTTCGGCCGGGCTAGTTTTCAGCGCGTTCGCGGTCTCGCGCAGCAAATCTTCCTCGGCGGCGAGATAGGCTTCCGCCGCGGCACCCGTCACCGCCTCGATGCGGCGCACACCGGAGGCGACCGAGCTTTCGCCAGTCACCTTGAACAGACCGATATCGCCGGTGCGGCGGACATGGGTGCCGCCGCAGAGCTCAACCGAATAGGGGCTCTCCTCGCCGTCATGCGCACCCATGGCGACGACGCGCACCTCGTCGCCGTATTTCTCGCCGAAGAGCGCCATGGCGCCCTCTTTGATCGCCTGGTCCGGGCTTAGCAGACGGGTGCGAACCTCGCTGTTGGCGCGGATACGGTCATTGACTTCCGCCTCGATCGCGGCAAGAGCCTCGTGGCCAACCGGGCGAGAGTGGCTGAAATCGAAGCGCAGATCGTCGGCGGCAACGCGCGATCCCTTCTGCGTGACATGATCGCCGAGCCGGTGGCGCAGCGCTTGGTGCAGCAGGTGGGTGACAGAGTGGTTGGCACGCAGTCGGCGGCGACGCTCGTGATCCACGCGCAACTCCACCGCGTCGCCGATCTTGAGCGAGCCGTGCGCGATCGTGCCGTGATGGACGAAAAGGTCGCCCGCCTCCCTGGTGGTGTCGTGGACCGCGAACTCGCCACCTACGGCGGAGAACATCGCGCCAGTATCGCCGATCTGACCGCCGGACTCGCCGTAGAACGGGGTCTGGTTGACGACGATCGCGACCTCGTCGCCGGCATTGGCGGCCTCAACTCGGGCTCCGCCCTTGAGGATGGCGAGAATGACGCCCTCGGCGCTCTCGGTCTCGTAGCCGAGGAATTCGGTGGCGCCGACTTCCTCGCGTAGGGTGAACCACTGGGCGCCGGTCGCCGCCTCGCCCGAACCGACCCAACTCTTGCGTGCGTCGTCGCGCTGGCGCCGCATCGCCGCATCGAACCCGGCCGTGGCGACCTTGCGGCCGCGCCCGCGCAGCACGTCCTCGGTGAGGTCGAGCGGAAATCCGTAAGTGTCGTAGAGGCGGAACGCGACCTCGCCCGGGAAATCTTGACCCGCCTTGAGATGCGCCTCTTCCTCGTCGAGCAGGCGCAGGCCGCGCTCGAGAGTCTGCTTGAAGTTGGTTTCTTCGAAGCGCAGCGTCTCCGTGATCAGCGGCTGAGCGCGCAATAACTCCGGGAAAGCAGCGCCCATCTGCGTCGTCAGCGCCGGCACCAACCGACACATCAACGGCTCCTTGGCGCCGATGATGTGCGCGTG
>DASYXG010000330.1:0-14076 GCA_035935235.1 Allostellaceae bacterium | reverse complement strand
ACGGTCTCGACAAGGAGATCATCTACGGCTGCCTGATGGTCAACGATCTGATCGACGACGCCGACCTGCGCATCTGGGTCAATGCCCGCTACAACGACTGGGCCGCCGATTTCGCCAAGCGCTCGGACCCCAACCGGGTATTCCCGCTGGCGATCATCCCCAACACCGACCCGAAGGCCGCGGCCGCGGAAGTCCGGCGCTGCGCCAAGATGGGGCTGAAGGGTGGCGACCTCGCCTTCAAGCGGATGACCCCGCCGCTCTACCACCCCGACGGGTTCGTGCTGTGGGAAGCCTCGGCCGAGTGCAGGTTCCCGATCTCGTTCCATTCGACCGGGTTCAAGGCGGTGCGCGCGCCGGATACGCCCGAGATGGAAAAAGAGGTCTTCACCCAATGGCGGCTGGTGCGCTCGACCTTGTTCCAGCTCGACACGATGGAGGTGCTGGCCTCGATCCTCGCCTCGGGCGCGTGCGAGAAATATCCCGACTTCAACTTCATCCTCGGCGAATCGGGCGTGACCTGGCTGCCCTACGTGTTCGACCGCTGCGACACCGAGTACCACGACCGGGCGCGCAGCCTCGGTTTCAAGATGAAGCCGAGCGATTATTTCCGCCGCCAAGGCTTTGTCACCTACCAGCAGGACAAATACCTGGAGCCGATCGTCCCGCTGGTCGGTGAGGACAATATCATCTGGGGCGCCGATTATCCGCACCCGGACTGCATCTGGCCGAACTCGCGCGAGACGTTGTCGCAGAACCTCGCCGGGTTCTCGTCATCGGTGCAGAAGAAGATCGTCCACGACAACGTGGTGCGGCTCTACGGCCTGAATTAAGCGCGTTCGCTGTTTGCGATTGGTGGCCGGGCCAGTTCCCGGCCGCCGTCGCTTTATGAACCATCCCGACGAGGGTCGGTACCAATTTTCTCCGAAGCGTGAGCGGCTCAAAGATGGGCCCCGACCTTCGCCGGATGGGGTTCTATCTTGCGTCGATGATCGGCAATCCCGGTTGCGGGCCGGGGTCGAGTTGCATGTCGAATGCGGCGAGCAGCGCCGCGGTCGCGGCGTAATTGCCCATCAGTGCGACCAGATCGACGAGCTTGCGGCGGCCAAATTGTGACAGCGCGCGGGCATAGGTCGTCGACGACACCTTGCGCGCGCCGAAAATCTCGCGGCCGAGCGCGATAACAATTGCGTCGGCCTCGTCAAGGCCGGCAGGATCGCGGCGATAGCGGACGATGTCGATCAGTTCGGGCACGATCCCCTCGCGCCGGGCTTCGCCCTCGTGCGCCGCCCATTCGAACTGGCTGTCGAGCTCTCGCGCGGTCACCAGGATGGCGAGTTCGCGCACCCGGCCGCCGAGCTCGGAATCGAACCGCAGGTAGCGATTGAGCGGCCGGGCGAGACGCGATAGCTCCGGACTGTGGAGCTGGATGCCGCCGGGGCCGCGCAACCCGCGCAGGTTCCCACTGCCCGGCGCGGCGATGCGGTCATATCCTGCCCGAAACTCGGGGCTCAGCTCCTCGCGCTGGGGCAAGGGCAGCCGGCAGCCGGACTCTGGGTCGATGTCGGCGGGGTATTGCTGCAAAGGCATTGTGAGTCCTTCGAAACGCGCATGCTCGCATCAACTGTCCGCATGCCTCGCAACGCGAGGCCGCGAAGGACGCTCTACCGGTCCACGCAGGCGATGTGCAAGTTTTGGTGACGCCGAGTCAAATTCCGAGCAGGGCCTCGATCTTCTTCATGTCCGGCGTATTGATCCCCGCCCTGCGGAACGCGGCAAAGTCTTCTTTGATGGTCGGGGCTAGATCCCGGTTGGCGAGGTAAATCGCCTTGGCCTCATCGAAGCGGCCGAGCAGCAATAACGCATCGGCACGATTGGCTATGATCCCCTCGGCCGAGGGGTCGTAGCGTTCAGCTTCGTTCACGCTGTCAAGTGCCTCCTGCGGATGACGGTTCATCAGGCTATAGAACGCGAGGTCGCTGAGCACACCGGCGAGCTTTGTGCGCCAATCTTGATTCGATGGTTCGATTTGGAGTTGCGCACGGATGAGATCTGCGGCGCTGCGCAATTCCGCGACGGCGCCCGAATAATTGTCTTGAAGATAATAAACCGTACCGATGCGCTGATGGCTGAGCCACCGATTATCGCGAAAGCCGAGGTTCGCCGCCACCAGCGAACTGGCGATGTCGAGGCTGGTGCGGTAAGCGCCGAGCGCACTGGCATAATCGCCCTTTGCCCTCAACGCATCTCCGATCTTGATGTTGCTCGATCGCATTGCGTCTTGCCAGATGCCGTTGTCCGGATCGAGGTGCGCCAACGCCGAGCGGATGGACAGTGCTTCTTGGTGTAAGCTGAGCGCGCCAGCGTAGTCGCGCTGGATGCGCAGCATTTCACCGACGCTGTCGTCGGTGTCGGCGACGTCGCGATGTCGGGCGAAATCGTCGGGAGACATCGTGGCCAGTATCCGTTGCACCGCGAGCTGGTCGCGATAGGCGTCGATCGCGTCGATAGGATCGTCTTGCTGCCGGAGAAGATCGCCGATCGTGCCGTCGATCCGGGCCAACTCCTGGCGCCATTGCTCGGAGACGGTTTGCGCGGGCACCTTGAACTGCAGCATCAGCTGGCCCCTGCGGTAGGCGGCGATTGCGTCCTGCGGTTTGAGTTGAACCATGAGATCGCCCATTTTCCGATAGCATTGCGCAGTTCGAAGTTGCTCGGGACTACCATCATCAGGCGATTGCGCGAGCAGAATAGCGACCGCCGCGCGATAAGCGACCAGCGCATTGTCCGGATCGTCGGGGAGGGCGTCGCCGATCGTTTCCTGGTCGTCAGCTGCTTCGTATTGCCACTCTCTGTTGTCCGGGTCGCGCGCCACCAGCGCTTGATGCAGCGCCAGGGAATCCTTTAGCCAGCGTACCGCATCGGCCTGATTCTTCTGATCGATGAGGATCAGGCCGATTAGCTTGTCGCTTTCCGCTAGCTTAACGATGGCTAAGGGCGAAACTGCCTCCGGCGGGGGCATGTCGGTTCCAACGAAGGCTTGGCGCAACAACTGAGCCTGTTTGGCGACGATAAGGGCATTTTTGAGATCAGCGGTTTGGCGCAGCGTAATTGCTTTTGTATTTAGAGCCGTCGCCTGCGCGCCCTTGAACTCTTGCGCATCACCGCCCGATTGATCCAACAGCCGGTTGACCAGGGTGAGTGCGCTATCGAGGATTGGTGTGCCGATCCCTGGCGGGAGATTGTTGTGCTGAACGGTATCCAGTAGCTCCTTCATGGCGTCAGTGACGAGCTGGAGGTTCTGCTGCGCCACAAGCTTCTGCCGGTCCGCCTCCTGTTTGTCCGCCAGGTCCCGGACCTGCATCTCGGCTGCTTCTTTGGCGCTCGCTTCAGCCAATAGTTGCTGGTGCTGTGCTTCTTTGGCGCTGGCTTCCGCCAATAGTTGCTGGTGTCGCGCCTCGCGCGCCCGGTCGAAGCCGAACCAGGCGAGCCCGGCGAAAACGACGATCAGCACCCCCATTGCCGCAGTTAGCATGTGGCGCCGCCAGGCGAGGCGTCTGACGAGGGCGTCGCGGCGAGCCGCGCTTTCATCGAGGAAGCGCATCGCCAGCGCGAAATCGTGACCATAACGTTCTGCCCAAGCGGCGCTCGGCCGCTCGCGTTCACGCCAGGCAAGGGCGATGTCGAGATCAGCGGCATCCCAAAGCGGCGCCTGGCCTGCGTCCCAGCGCCGGGCGCGGCGCTCGGTTTCGCGGTACTGTTCGGCCGAGGCTGCTTCGGCATGGGTCCACTGGCGCAGCGTCTGCCATTGGCGGATCAGCGCCTCATGGTTGATGTCGAGCAAGCTTTCCGGGTTGAGCGGCCGCTCCGGACCCGGATTAAGGAAGCTTACATCGTGGGCGCGAAACGGATCGGCGAGGGCGCTGACCGCGTCGAGAGCCTGACTGGTCACCGCCATGATCTCACTGACCGGCGCAGGGCGGCGCACCGCGCCGTCACCCTCGCCGTCGACCATGAGGCAAAACAGCCGCCGCACAGTTTCCTCCCGCCCCGCCACACTGCCTGCTACTGCCGCCAGTATCTCGTCGGCATGGCGCGACAGGCTGCCCTTGAGGCCGTCCTCGGCCAGGTAATCGGCGAGGCGCAGCACAGGATGCTCGGTGTTCGTAGCCGAGGCTTCGTTCCATAACCGCATCAAGGCGTGCTGCATTAAGGGCAGCTGGTCCGGGTCGGCCCCCATGTCATTGATGATCCGGGCGACCAGCGGCTTCTCGACCTCTCCACCAAAGACGCGTGCGGGCTCCTCGATGGCGGCGGCGATCTGCCCGCGGTTGAGGCGCGGGCAGAGGTATTGGGCGTCGGTTACGGTTTCAGCGAGCCCGGAGAACTCAGCGCAGCGGCCAAGAAAGTCGGAGCGCATCGTCAGCAGGACGTAGATCGGAATCTCGCGCTGAGCGGCGCTCGTCAGAAGCAACGCTACGAACGCTTCCGCTTCCTCGCGGCCGAGGAGGCTTTGGTAGCGAAACAGCTCCTCGAACTGATCGACAAGGATCAAGAAATTGGCCCCCTGGGGCAGCGGGCGGCTGTGAAATTCATCGACCAACGATAGGGGGCCGCGTTCGAGCGCCGCGCGGCGCAGCGCCGTCGCTTCCGGATCGTGGGCGGCGTTCTGGGCTGTCAGCAGCGCGCCGGCCAGCTCACTCATCGGATGCTCGCGCGGCCGCATCACCGCGATGCGCCAGAGCGAGCCAGCTTCGGCCATCAGCCCGGTTTCGAGCGCCTCGAGCAGGCCCGCACGCACCAGCGACGACTTACCCGACCCAGAGCTACCAGTCACCGCAAGGAACCGGCGTTGCGCTAGGCGGTCGATCATCGAATCGACGTGCGTCTCGCGGCCGAAGAAGATATCGCCCTCGTCGCGCTCGAAAGGCCGCAGTCCCGGATAGGGTAGACGTGCCACCGCGGTAGACGCCCGCTACAGGTGCAGCGATTGCGACAAGCGGTCGTAAGCGTCGGGGCCAATGCCGTGGCGCCCGTCGATCATCACCAAACCATCGAAAGTCATCCCGAGATCAGGCTCTTCGGCTGGCGGAGCGACGATGACGGGGATCGCTCTTACCGGACGCTCGCGCCGCGGCGAGATTTTGCGAAACTGCCGCAACTGCGCCCGCGCCCACGGAGCATTGTCGGCGTAAACCATAACCATGGCGTCGCAATCGATCAGATTCTGCTCGAGATCTTCGCGCACCACCTCGGCGGGCCCTTTGATCAGGGGTTCGGCCCATTCCGCGCGATCCCCAATCGTGTTCCGTATTTGCGCGGCAATCGGCCGGTGTCGCGGCTCGGTGTTGAGGAAGATGAGCGGCCGATCGCCGGAATTTGGCCGCGGCTGAGGCGCAGCGGCGGGCGCGGCAAGCGCGCTCACGATCGCGCTCTTGAAGCTCTCGAGCGAGCTTGCCTGCACGGTCGGCATTTCAAGCAATTCCCGCTGACGGGGAAGATCGGCCTTGTCCGGATCGGTCTCCGGACTGCGCCATTGCAAAATGGCAATGCCGCGATTGCGAGCGGCTTCGAATTGCGTCCATCCGTAGCCGTCGGGAAAATCGGCCGATCGGCTACCGGCGAAGGGGCCAAGCAGCTGGACGAAGAGCTGACTGCGGCCAAGCTCCCGACTCAGCGCGGCGGCGAGGTCGCCCGTATCGCGTGGATAGGGCGAGGCGGGCAGTACCGCAAAACCTTGTTGCTCGAGATAGCGTTGAACCTCGGCGCGGCGCGGGCCGAGATCGTCGGTGACTTCGGCCAGGAAAATGGCCGGTGGCGCTGCCGCATTAGGAGAAGATGGCGAAGGATGGTCGTGGCCGTTGGCCGACACGCCGCGGGCGTTCGCTATGAGCTGACGATGAAGGTCGCGGGCCAGATCCTCGATCAGGCGGAAATACTCGAGCTCTTCGGCGTGTGGCGCCGGCCGAGCGAAGGTACGGACCTGTTCGGTCCGGTCGCGGTACCAGAAACGGTAATTGCGCAGGCCGCGCAGCTCGGGCGGCACCGCCTCGGCGTCGAGAACTGGCGCCATCTCGACAACGAATACGCTATTGCGCAGGTGGGTGTCGAGGCGGCCTGCAAATAGCCTTGCTTCGTCTTTGCACCATTGCGACGCCGCATATCCCGGTGACAAGACAGCCAACAGATTGGCCGAGTGCTCGAGTTTCTCGGCGATCTCGTCGGTCAGGCGATGGTTGCCGCGCAGGCTGACGTTGTCGAACCAGATAGTGAAGGCATCGTCCCGCCCGATCGTCTCGGCTAGGGCGTTCTTGAGTAACCGAAAAAGGGTCGATACCCAACCGGTGGACCGCTCGCGGCCGACCATTGTCTCCAGATACGGCCGATCGTTGACGTGTGCGTAGGAAATGAAGATGTCGTGGTCGAATCCCGGGACGAACGCCATGCGCGATACACCCAACGATCTGCGCGCGCTTTCGCGCTCGAAGGAAGATGCGTGATGGCGACCGATTGCTCAACTATTTCGTTATCTATCAACCCACGCGATGCGCAGCGTGTTGGTCGCGCCGGGGGTGCCAAACGGCACGCCGGCGGTGATGACGACGCGCTGGCCCGGCTGGGCGATGTCCTCGCGGTGGGCGATGCGCACCGCTCGCTGCACCATGTCGGCGAAGGTTTTGACGTCGGCGCTGTGGACGCAATGCGCTCCCCAGAGCAGCGCCAGCCGCCGCGCAGTGCCTTGGTTCGAGGTCAACACCAGGATCGGCACGCCCGGTCGCTCGCGGGCGGCGCGCAGTGCGGTGGCGCCGGAGGTGGTGTAGGAGACGATCGCCGCGGCGCCGACCGTCGCCGCGACCTGGCAGGCGGCGGCGCTAATCGCATCCGGGTTGGTGTGCTCGTGCTCCATCGCCTGGGTCTGCAGGCTGGGGAAATAAAGCGGGTCTTCCTGCACGCGGTGGGCGATGCGGTTCATCATCGTCACCGCCTCAACCGGGTATTGGCCGACCGCGGTTTCGGCCGAGAGCATCACCGCGTCGGCGCCCTCGTAGACCGCGGTGGCGACGTCCGAGGCCTCGGCGCGGGTTGGAGTCGGCGAGGTGATCATCGACTCAAGCATCTGGGTGGCGACGATCACTGGCTTACCGGCGAGGCGGCAGGCGTGAATGATCTGCTTCTGCACGGTCGGCACGTCCTCGGCCGGCATCTCGACGCCGAGATCCCCGCGCGCCACCATCAGCGCGTCGGCAAGGTCGATGATCTCGCTGAGGCGGCGGATCGCCGAGGGTTTCTCAAGCTTGACCATCAACCCGGCGGCGTTGCCGATCAACTTGCGGCCCTCAGCGACATCCTCCGGTCTCTGCACGAAGGAGAGCGCGACCCAATCGGCGCCGTGCTCCAGGGCGAAGGAGAGGTCGGCGCGGTCCTTTTCGGTCACCGCCGAGATCGGCAGCACGCAGTGTGGAAGATTGACGCCTTTGTGGTTCGATAGGGTGCCGCCGACCAGGCATTCGGTCTCGGCGAAATCCTTGCCGCGATTGGTGACTTTGAGCCGCACCTTGCCGTCATCGACGAGGAGCTCGTTGCCGGGCTCCAGCGCGGCGAAGACCTCGGGATGCGGCAGCGGCGCCCGCCTCTGGTCGCCGGGCTTGTCGTCGAGGTCAAGGCGGAATTCGGCGCCGGCCGCGATCGGCACCCGGCCTCCGATGAAATCCCCGAGCCGCAGCTTCGGGCCTTGCAAATCGGCGAGGATGCCGATCGGCCGCCCGGCTTCGGCCTCGACGCGGCGGATGTTGGCGAACAGGGCGCGGTGATCGTCGTGCGTGCCGTGGCTGAAATTGCAGCGGAAGACGTCGACCCCGGCGTCGAAAAGGGCACGCAGCCTCGCCAGGCTCGAACTCGCCGGCCCCAAGGTCGCGACAATCTTGGCGCTGCGCTGCCGCCGCATCGAGGTTTTTCTGCCGCGGCTTCGCTCAGCCGGCTGGCTGAGGGTGAACAAGGATGGCGCGAAAGTCGTTGACATTGGTCAGGGTCGGTCCGGTGACAATAAGGTCACCCAGCAAGCGAAAAAATCCATAGGCGTCGTTGTCTGCGAGCGCCGCCTTGAGCGAAATCCCGCCGGCGGCGGCGCGCGCGATACTATCTGGCAAAAGGATCGCTCCGGCATTGTCCTCGGTTCCATCAATCCCGTCCGTATCGCAGGCGATCGCGGCGATCCTGTCCGCGCCGTCTAGTGCCGCCGCGAGCGACAGCAGGAACTCGCTGTTGCGCCCGCCACGGCCCTTACCGCGCACCGTCACCGTGGTCTCGCCACCCGACAGCAAAACCGCCGGGAGCTTGACCGCATTGGCGCCGACACGGAAGCGCCCGGCGGCAAGCTGCAGCGCGATTGCGGCGTGCATGAGGCCGATATCGCGCGCCTCGCCCTCGATCCGGTCGCTGAGCACAATCGGTGCCACTCCGGATTTGAGTGCTGCATCGGCCGCCGCGTCGAGTGCCTGCTGCGGGCTGGCGATCAAGGTGTATTGGGCGCGCGCGAACGCGGGGTCATCAGGTTTGGGGGTCTCGCCCGCGGCGTTGCCGAGATGGGCGATGACCGATGCGGGCTCGTCGATGCGGTATTTGGCGAGCACCGCGCGCGCGTCGGCGAAAGTCGATGGGTCGGGCACGGTCGGGCCGGAGGCGATCACCGCCGGGTCGTCGCCGGGCACATCGGAAATCGCCAGCGTCACGACCCGCGCCGGCGCAGCGGCGGCGGCTAGCCGCCCGCCTTTGATTGCAGAGAGGTGTTTGCGCACCGTGTTGATCTCGCCGATCGTTGCGCCGGAGCGTAGCAGAGCACGGGTGACCTCCTGCTTATCCTCAAGAGTGATGCCCGGTGCGGGAAGCGCCAGCAGCGCCGACCCGCCGCCCGAAATGAGGCAGACCAACTGGTCGTCGGGACCGAGGCCGTGCGCGAGATCCAAGATGCGCTGCGCGGCGCGCTGGCCCGCCGCATCGGGCACCGGATGGCTCGCCTCGACGATCTCGATGCGCTCGCAGGGCACGCCGTGACCGTAGCGAGTGACAACAAGGCCGCTCAAATCGCCCGGCCATGCTGCTTCGAAGGCGCTGGTCATCGCCGCCGAGGCCTTGCCAGCGCCGACCACGACCGTGCGGCCGGGGACCGCGGCCGGCAACGCCGCAGCGACCGCGCGTCGCGGGTCGGAAGCGGCGAGCGCCACGTCGAACAGAGCCCGCAGGAATTCGCGGGGCGCGACACGATCGCGCGGCTTCACGTCTCAGTTCCGTCTTGCCATTATCGGCGCCATTTCATATCGAGCGCGTCGCAAAGGCCAGCACTAGATCGGGGCCGGCGTCATCCGGCGCATTGGGAGGGTTTGTGAGGGTAATCGGCCGGCTCGGGACTACGACCACGATTCTACTCGCGCTGACGCTGGCATTGCCCATTCGGGCGCAAACGCCGGCGCCCGCGCCAGTTCCACACCCTGCCCCCGCGCCAGCCCCAGCGCAGCCGCCGGTGCCGACACCAACTCCCGCGCCGACACTACCGCCGGCCGCGCAAGCGCCGACGCCGACACCAACTCCCGTGCCGACACTACCGCCGGCCGCGCAAGCGCCGACACCGTCACCCCCAGCGGAGGCAGCGCAAGCGCCGGAAATCCCATTCGCCGATGTTTTTTCGCAATTGGCAGGGCATCTGCTTGGGGTTGTCGTCAACATCTCGACCACACAGGCGCCGCCACCGGCCAAAGCCGCGCAGGATGCGCCGCCCGCCTCGCCCGGCACCTCGCTCGACGATCTGTTTCGCGATTTCTTCGGCGACAAGGGTGCCCCGGGCGGAGTCGGGCCGCGCGCCGCGTCGCTCGGCTCGGGCTTTATCATCGATCCGTCGGGCCTGATCGTCACCAACGCCCATGTCATCGCAAACGCCGATCAGATCACCGTCACGCTGTCCGATGACACGGTGCTGCAGGCGCAGGTTGTGGGCCGCGACACGGTGACCGACCTGGCGCTGTTGAAGGTCGATGCCAAGACACCGCTGCCGGCAGCTGCCTGGGGCGACTCGGCGAAGGCTAAGGTCGGCGATTGGGTGCTGGCGATCGGCAATCCGTTCGGGCTCGGCGGCACGGTGACCGCCGGGATCATCTCGGCGACCGCGCGCGACATCCATTCCGGGCCCTATGACGACTATCTGCAGACCGACGCTTCGATCAACCGCGGCAATTCCGGCGGGCCGATGTTCAATCTCGCTGGCGAGGTGATCGGCATCAACACCGCGATCTATTCGCCCTCGGGCGGGTCGATCGGCATCGGCTTCGCGATCCCGACCGCACTGGCGCAGCCGATCATCGACCAGCTCAAGACTACCGGGAAGGTGGTACGTGGCTGGATCGGCGCGCGAATTCAGCCGGTCACCGACGACATCGCCGAAAGCATCGGTCTCGACAAGGCACGCGGCGCGCTGATCGCCGCACTCGATCCGGACAGCCCAGCGACCCAAGCTGGGCTCAAACCTGGCGACGTAATCCTCACCTACGACGGTAAGCCCATCGACCGCAGCCGGCAGTTGCCGCGTCTGGTCGCTGATTCGGTGCCCGACAAGCCGCTTAAGCTGACGATCTGGCGCGATGGGAAGGAGACCGAGGTGACCCTCACCGTCGTTGCGTACAACCCTAACCGACCGCAATCGCAACCACCACCGCCGGATCAGCCGAAGCCGCCGCCGACAGTCGATGCGCTCGGGCTCAAGATCGCCAAGCTCACCCCCGATCTACGCAAGCAGTACTCGTTGCCCGAGGTGGTGCACGGCATAGTCATCGTCGAGGTGCCGCAAGGGACCTCGGCGGCGATGCAAGGCCTTCGCGCCGGTGATTTGATCATCGCGATCGGCGAGATCCCGGTCGGATCGCCCGAGGACGCGCTCGCTCAAATCGCCGCGGCGAAGAAGGCGGGACGCAAGAACGTGCTGATCCGCGTCGAGCGCGAGGGCAATTTTCGCTTTGTGACGATGCCGATGGAGACGGGCTGAAACTAACCGCCCTCAGCGGGGTTTAGCTCGGCCAAGCTTCTTTCTGGGGGCGCCCGTTCACTGCCGTGTGAGCGTCACCGTGGTGCTGGTCTGGCCGTCAGTGGCGGTACCTTGAAGCCGGCCATCCGCGGCGAGCTTCACCTCAAACGTTTCGGCAAGCCAGCTACCCTTATTCACGCTGATCATTTTGCCGACGAATTCAAAATGGTCGGGAAAGGTGGTGATCACGAAATTTTCGTTCACCTGCTGCCCGTCGCGGCAGGCCCAGGCGGCTTGTCCGGTGAACGCGCCTGCCGCTCTGCCGGTGATAACTAGGTTCACGGCACAAGGGACGCCCACCGCAGTAATCTTCCAATTTCCCGCCAGGGAATTCTGCGCGCCCGCCGGCATCGTCACCCCCGCAAGGGCAATCGCGATCGCGGCCAGGCGCAAGTAGGTTCGCATGATTTTTTCCGTGCTCAGAACAATCGCGCCCTTTGGAAGAGCCACGTCGTGGGCTTCGGGCCGCTTTCGCCGTAGAGGCCCGGCGCGCCGCCTGCGGGCGGGGCTTGGCCGTGAATATCGGTAACGTGCGTCCCGTTAATAAAGAACTGCGCGCTATTGCCGTCGGTCACGATTTCGATCTCGTTGACCGCGCCGGGCGCGGTCTTGACCGCTGGCACGGCGGCCGGCGCGACGATGGTCACCCATTTCCCGGCAACGAGCCGCATCACCGCGGCCTGACCGTCGAGCGTGACCGTGGCCGTGTAGAAGTTCTGTGCGTCCTTGCCCCAAAACCAGATTCCGACCGCGCCGACAGAGTCCTCGTCGGTGGGGTCCGGCAGTTTTGCCGGGCTCATAACCTCAACGCAGAAATCCGCGCGGGCCATCGTGAAATTGGTGTTCCACCGCCAAGCACTGCCGCTGACCGGCGGGGTCAACGCCAGCCCGGTCGCGGTGAACGCCGCGATACTGTCGGGCTGACCCCAACCCGGTTCGGGGTTTTGGAAGTTGTCATCGAGTAGCGCGTTGCCGCTGCGCTGACAGGCCGTCGCGGGAGCAGCGACGATGCAAAGACATAGCAAGACGACGGGCACAACTTTCAGGCTCGGGTTCAAATCCAGCCCCTATGGCGCGTATGAATAGACCTGCACCCGCGAGAACACCCAGGTGGTGATCGACGGGCCGCTCTCGGCATAGACTCCGGGCGGTCCGCCATCGGACGGGGCCTGGCCGCGAAAATCAGTGATCTTGGCACCATTGACGTAGAAGGCGCCCGCATTGCCCTTGGTCGCGACCTCGATTTCGTTGACCGCGCTCGTCCCGGTCTTGATCGCCGGCGACTTGATCGGATCGACGATAGTCGTCCACTGGCCGCCGACCGAGCGGCTGATCGCGGCGATCCCGTCGGGCGAGATCGCGGCAAGATAATAATTATCGTTATCGCGCTTCCAGAAGACGACGCCGACATCGCCGACCGTGTCCTCGTTGGCCGGGTTCGGCATCGCCGCCGGCAATGCAACGGTGACGCAAAGATCGGCGCCATCCATCGTGTAATTGCCGTTGACCACCCAGGTTGAGCCATTAATCGGCGGCTTGACGACGAGACCCTGCGGGGTAATCGCGACATTATCCGAAGTCGGCCAGCCGGGATCGGGCTTCGAGAAATTGTCGTCAAGCGCGGGATCACTCTTGCCCTGGCACGCGAGCGCAGCGCCGGTCGCAGCAAAGAGCAGCGCCGCGCCGCCGAGAAGACCTCTTGCGATCACCGGGCCTCCCTTTTTTCGAGCCGCCACCCCATACGGCGGTTTGCCGCGCGGGTCAAACCGGCGAACGCCAGTCCCGAACCAACGGGAAATTATGTGGCGGAAACCCTATTCGGCTGCCAGCGCCGGGGTACCGGCGGCGGCGCGAAATCGCTCCGCGAGCGCCGCGTCCTTGGCCTGCGCGCGCAGCCGATTCGCTTCCTTGATGTGACCGAAGCCGCGAATATCGAGCGGCACCGCGGCGAGCGCGACTGCGTCGGCGTGATCGGCAGCTGTGAGCGCGGCAGTGATTTCCCCGAGCCGCGCTTCGTAATCCACAATCGCCTGGCGTTCGGCTCGCCGCTCCTCGGTGCGACCAAAGATGTCGAAGGCGGTGCCGCGCAGGAATTTGAGCCGCGCCAGTACGCGGAATGCGGTCAGTATCCGAGGTCCGTATTCGCGCTTCTTGAGGTGCCCGGTCGCGGCATCGCGGTCGGCGACGAGCGGCGGGGCCAGATGGATTTTGAGCTTATAGTCGCCTTCAAACTGGCGAGCGACGCGTTTGAGGAAATCGCCATCGGTGTAGAGCCGGGCGACCTCGTACTCGTCTTTGTAGGCCATCAGCTTGAAGAGCGCGCGCGCAACGGTATCGGTGAGTGCAGTATTGCCGGGTATCGCCGCGGCTTCGGCGGCGCGGATGCGCTCGACCCAGCCGCCATAGCGGACGGCGTACGCGGTGTTCTGGTAGCGGCTGAGGAACTCCACGCGGCGGGCGATCACCTCGTCGAGCGTCTCGGATAGGCGGTGGGTCGCCGGCATTGCCTCGGGCGGGATGGCGCGTGCGGCGACGAGGTCGCGATCGATCGCGGCCCGGCGGCCCCAGCGGAAGGCGCGACGGTTGAAGTCGACGGCGGCGCCGTTGAGTTCGATCGCGCGGTCGATCGCTTCGGCCGATACGGGAACCAGCCCGCGCTGATAGGCGAAGCCGAGCATAAAGAGGTTGGTCGCCAGCGAATCGCCGAGAAGACCCGTCGCCAGCCCGGTCGCATCGAGGAATTCGACGCCGCCCTGGCCGACCGCGTTGGCGACGGCGCGGCTCAGCGCCTGCTCGGGAAAGGCGAGATCAGGGTTACGAGTAAAGTCGCCGGTGATGGTCTGATGGCTGTTGACGATCGCCTGGGTGTGGCCGGGCCGCAGCTTCGAGACCGCCTCGCCGCTCGCCGAGACGACAAGGTCGCAGCCGAGCAGCAGCCGCGCGTCGCCCGAGGCGATGCGCACAGCGTGGATCGTTTCCGGGCTGGCGGCGACGCGAACATGGCTCAGCAC
>DASYXG010000329.1:0-2406 GCA_035935235.1 Allostellaceae bacterium | reverse complement strand
CTTGTTGTCGCGATAGCCGATGCCGGCCTCGATCCCTTGGCGCCGCGTGTTGCCGACGTTCTGGAAGAAGCCGCTGCTGATGATCGTGCTGGGAACGCTTAGGATGTCATCGTCCAGATCGGTCCGGAACAGTCCTAGATTCCAGTCGATCCGGCCCGCCGTCTCGGCCGTGCTGGTGCGGAATCGCCCACGCAGGCCGGCCTCGTAGGTGTGGGCGACGACCTGTTTGAGTCCCGGCGGATCGGCGGTGAGGAAATTGTCGAGGCTGCACGGCCGCGTCGGATCGGAGCAGCCGATCTCGCCCGCGGTGGGCGCCCGGTTAGCCTCGGCATAGCCGAAATAACCGGTCAGACCGGGCAGGATCTTATAGGTGGCGCCGGCCGACGGATTGAACCGGGCGAACCGGCTCTCGCCGTTGAGTGCCGTGCCGACTTTGTCGCTGAGGTGGATGAGCGCGAGGTTGTAGCGGCCGCCCACCGTGACTGCGAGCCTTGGCGTCACGTCGAAAGTATCGCTCGCATAAAGGCCGTAATAGCTGGTCGTCGTCTCGAGCCGGACCGGCGCCAGCGAGCCATCGGGCTGGTCGATGATGACCCCGGTGCCCGTCACCAGCAGGGTCGTCGGGTCGATGATCCCCAGTTCGTTGGTGGAATTGAAGTCGACATCGGCATGATCGATGCTGGCGCCCACCACCAGGTGATTATCGTGGCCGAAGAGCGGCGCCGTGTAGGTGCTCTGCAGTGAGCCGCCGAGACCGAGCGACACGATGGAGCTGTTGTCGTTCTGGCCGGGTATCCCGCCGCCGAGAACGCTCGAGGGCACCTGGGCGCCGCTGGTATCGATCAGCGGCGCCGTGGTGTCGCCCAAGCAGAGCAGGGTCGGGTCGGTGCAGAGCTGCGCGTCCGAGGCGTTGCCGGTGAAGACTTTGCGCGTGGCGCTGCGAAGGTAGAAGTTGCCTTGGAACGACAGCGTGTCGGTGGCGATGTAATTGCCGTTGAGCGACGGCATCAGCAGCGTGTTGTGGAACTTCTGCGGCGTGGTGAAGACCGAGTCGCGATCGACGTCGACGAGCTGGATCGGCGTCGGTCCGACGCCGATGAGGTTGTTGTTGGCGCCGGTGAAGCTGGCATGAAGGCCGCCGCGATCGCCTTCCGCGCCAATATCGGCATAGAGTTGGCGGACCTGAGACGGCGAGAAGTCGCGGAAACCCTCGTCGTTATAGGCGTTGCCGCCGATATAGGCGCCAAAGTTGCCGACCCGCTTGCCGTATTGCAGCGTAAACTGGCGCGTGCCGAACGAGCCGCCCATGACCTCCGCTTGGCCGCCCTGGAAGTTGAAGCCGTTCTTCATCTCCATCGTGAGCGCGCCGCCCAGCGCGTTGAGGCCGTAGACCGGGTTGCTGGGAATGACGTCCAGGCGCTTGATGGCGAAATCGGGAACAAGGTCCCAGTTGACGTTGTCGCCGAAAGGCTCGTTGAGCCGGATGCCGTTCTGGTACACAGCGACGCCGGCCGGCGTGCCGAGGATGGGTGAAGCCTCGAACCCGCGATATTGGATATCCGGCTGATAGGGATTGTTCTGATTGGCGTTGACGTTGACGCTGCCGATCCGCTGATCGAGCTGGGTGCCAAGCGGGGCCGGCCCCTGTTTCGCGATGTCGGGCGCCGGCGGGCCCTGGACGTTCGAGGGCATCTTGTCGCGGTCGATACCGACGCCTGGGAGCGGGCTGGTGCCGATCACCTCCACCGTCGGCAAGGTTTCAACCGGGGGGGTCGCGGTCTGCGCGATGCCGATGCCGGGCGCGAGCGCCAGGGCAGCCGCAACAGGCGCCAGCCACGCGCTCGTCATGTCGCGCATTTTCCCCTCCCCCAATATTCGTTCTTCTTCGTGTTCCGATTAGATAGCAAGGGGTTAGCGCTGGCTAGGGGCAGCGCTTCCCGAATTGCGAGGGAAAACGTCCCGATCCTCGGTTCGCACCGCCCGCTTTCGGGCCGGCAAGATATCGCGTGCAAAGCACGGCGCGCCACGTCACCGTGACGGCGTATGTCCCAGGCACGGGAGCGAGTCGCCATGCGCATGATGGTCGTAGCCGTGCTTCTCATGGCGACAGCGGTCGCAGCGATCGGCGCGGAGCGTCTGCGGTTCTGGAATCTGACAGCGGCGACGATCACCAAGCTCTATCTGGCGCCCGCCGGAACGGACAAATGGGGTCCCGACCAGTGCCAGAACGATCCCGACGGCGCCGTTGATGCGGATGAGCGCCTGACCCTCAAGGGCATCGAGCCCGGCCGCTACGACGTGAGGCTCAGCGACAAGACGGGCCGTAAATGCGTCGTGCGCGATGTCGAGGTCAAAGGCGGCCGCCCTTATGCCTTCTCGATCGAGGAGAGCGATCTCAAGGATTGC
>DASYXG010000328.1:0-18927 GCA_035935235.1 Allostellaceae bacterium | reverse complement strand
CGATGACCGAAATGACCCAGGACCTCAATTTTCTCCAGGGCGTCAAGGTGGTGGATTTTACCCAGTTCGAGGCGGGGACGACCTGCACCGAGGTGCTCGCCTGGTTCGGCGCCGAGGTGGTCAAGATCGAGAACCCCGGCCGCGGCGACCCCGGCCGCCGGCTGCGCCCCGGCAAGCCCGACGACGACCCCTGGTATTTCTATCAGTTCAACGTCAACAAGAAGTCGTTGGCGATCAACCTCAAGGAGCCGAAGGGCCTCGCTCTCGTCAAGGACATGATCAAGCAGGCCGACATCGTCGCCGAGAACATGGCGCCCGGCACCATCGAGCGGCTGGGTCTCGGCTATGACGAGGTCAAGAAGATCAACCCGCGCATCATCTATTGCCAGGTCAAGGGTTTCGCCAGCGGCAGCCCGCACGAGAGGGGGCTGGCCTTCGACATGATCGCGCAGGCCGCCGGCGGCCCGATCAGCGTCACCGGCTGGCCCGACCAGCCGCCGGTCAAGCCGGGCCTCAGCTTTGGCGATACCGGCACCGGCATGCTGATGGCGGCGACCATCCTCGGCGCGCTGCACGAGCGCAACCGCACCGGAATCGGGCGGCGGCTCGAAGTGGCGATGCAAGACGCGATGGTGCATTACATGCGCACGTGCTTCGCCACGATGGCGCGCACCGGCAAGCCGGCGCAGCGCCGTGGCGCCAAGCCCAGCGCCGGCAACAACGCGCCGGCCGGGCTGTTCCCGTGCAAAGGCGGCGGCCCCAACGACTATCTCTACATCACCACCAGCCGCGCCAATCCCGAGCACTACGCACGGCTGATGAAGCTCGTCGGCCGCGAGGATTTGATCGAGGATCCGCGCTTCGCCACCGGCGATGCTCGCGTCAAGAATTCCGTGGAGCTCGAAAACATCATCGGCGAATGGACCAGCCAGCACGACAAGCGCGAGGTCATGGAAAAGCTGATCGCGGTCGGCGTCCCCGCCGGGGCCGTGTTCGACACCATGGAATTGCAGAACGAGCCGAGCTTTGTCGAGCGCGGGTTTATGCAGACCGTCAAGCACCACAACGGCGAATACAAGATGGCGAGCTGGCCGGTGCGGGTCGACGGCAAGAGCGTCAAGATCAAGGGCTCGCCGGCGCTGGGTCAGGACACCGCCGAGGTGCTGCAGAGCTGGCTGAAGATCGATGCCGGCGGCCTCGCGGCGCTCAAGAGCGAGGGCGTGCTGTAGCGGCTAGGACAGCGCCGCTCGGCGGTTCTCGTAAACCTGCAAGTGGGCGTAGGCGGCGCGCAGCAGCGGCGTCGCCACGCCGTATTGAATCGCGCGGCGGCGCATGTCGCCGATGATCCAGTCGGCCTCGGTGCGCGCGCCATGCGCCAGGTCGTGGTGCATCGAGGCGTTGTTGGGGCTGCCCGGCTCGGTGAACATCTTCGAGATTTGCTCGATATAGGCCGGGCGCGGCGGAAAGCCGGCCGCTTCCGCGACGGACGCGTTCTCCGCCAGCAGTTGCAGCATCAGCGCCGCGCCGTCCTCGCTCGCGACGATCTCGCCGATGGTGCCGCGCATCAGACAGTTCATGCCGGCCATCGTCGTGATCATCACGAACTTTTCCCACATATCGAGCATGACATTGTCGCTGCCCGGAGCGTCGACTTTGCTGTCGGCGAATTCGGCTGCGACCGCCCGTACCCGCTCGCTGATCCCACCGGCGCGGTCGCCGAAGGCAATGCCCGAAAGCCGGTTGTGATGACGGATGCTGCCGTCGGGCTGCAAGCTGGCGCCGACATAAGCCACGCCGCCGAGGATCGCTCCATCGCCAAAGACGGAGGCGAGGCGGTCGATATGCACGAGACCGTTCAATAGCGGCAGCACCGCCGTTCGCGGTCCAACCGCCGGGCGCACCGCCTCGATCGCCTGATCGAGGTCATAGTGTTTGGCGGTAAGGATGATCAAATCATAAGGACCCGACAGACGCTCGGCGGTAGCGAGCTGCGGTTTGATCGTGACGTCGCCGAGCGGGCTGGTCACCCTGAGCCCGCGCTCCGCCAGGAGGGCCGCCCGGGCCGGGCGCACGAGGAAGGTAACGTCGCGGCCAGCCTCCGCCAGCCGCCCGCCAAAATAGCCGCCGACCGCGCCGGCGCCGAGGACGAGGGTCCGCACTACTGCCCGTTCTTGGCGGTGACCAGCGCCAGACCGCGCAGCACGTCGAGCGCCTGGGTCAGCTGCTCGTCGTCGGAAGTGCCGAGATCGGCGCTGGCAACCGACGTACTCGCTTCCTTGCTCGGCGGCGGTGTCGTCGCCTGGCCGGGCGGCGCCGGGTTCGGCGTGTTTTGGGTCGCCGGTGGAGTCGGGTTGGCGGGCGCGGCGGTCGGGTCGGTGTTCTTGAGCGCGCCGCGCAGGTCGGCTTCGCGGCGATTAAACCCCTGCGCCAGCCGCTCCAGCTTGACCGGCACCACATTGAGGTCGGGATCGAGCCCCTTGCCTTGGATCGCCCGGCCGCCAGGCGCCTCGTAGCGCGCCGTCGTCAACCGGATCGCACCGTTGCCGTTCAGTGGAATGAGCGTCTCGATCGCGCTTTCGCCAAAGGTCTTGGTGCCGACCAGGATAGCGCGATGGTTATCCTGCAGCGCGGCGGCGACCAGCTCGGCCTCGCGCGCCGTGCCGCCATTGACCAGTACCACGATCGGCAAGCCGTTGGCGGCATCCCCCGGAGTCGCGGGGATGCGCTTGGTGTCGCCCTTGCGCGACTTGACGACGGTGATGTCGCCCTTGTCGATGAAATCGTCGGCCACCGCCACGGCGGTATCGAAATCGCCGCCGGGGTTGTTGCGCAGGTCGACGACGTAGCCGACCAATTTCTTGCCGGCCTTTTGCTGGAGGTCTTGCATCGCCGCGGTAAGCGCGGTCTGGGTGGTGTCGTCGAAGCCGGCGATCCGGATATAGCCGACATCGTCGCCGTCAAGATGCGAAGCGACGGTTGTCAACTTGGCGTTCGAGCGTTTCACCGTGACGTCGGCGGGTTTCCCGTCTGCTCGGCGCAGGGTCAGCGTCACTTCGCTGTCCGCGGGGCCCTCCAGCTTCTGCTCGACCTCCGACAGCGTCAGGTCGAAAACTGGCTCCTTGTCGATGGCGAAGATTGTGTCGCCGGGCTTGATCCCCGCGGCAGCGGCAGGCGAGCCGTCGCGCGGCGACACCACCTTGACCTGGCTGCTCTGCAGGGTAACAACCAGCCCGGTCGAGCCGGTATCGGTCGGAGCCGGCATTTGCATCGCCTTGTATTCGGCTTCGCTCAGATACGCGCAATGCGGGTCGAGGCTCGAAAGCATCCCGGCGATAGCGGTCTCGATCAACTTGCGGTCGGCAACCGGCTCGACCGCATCCTGGCGGATCCGCTCAAACGCCTCGCCGAACAGGTTGAGCTGCTCGTAAACCCCGCTCTTGGTGTTCTTCGATTGCGGAAGCGCTGCGGTCGGAGCGAACAACACCAACAGCGCGAGCGTCGGCACCCATTTGCGCATATGCGTCAATTCTCCATGAGAGCGCCCGCACACTATCCGAGAATCAGGCCAATGCAATGGGCACGGCGCGCTTTGCGGTCGGGATGAGCCGGCGCCTAAACCGCTGGTAAGGGCAACAACTCAAAGCTTCGTATCAACGGTGGAAGACTGTCCGCCCTGCCCCCGGCGTTGCATCGACTGGCGCGGCAAAGCGTCGTATACGGTGCTGATGAGCGTTGTCGATCGAATCATTGTCGGTGCCCGCCACCTGTCGTTTGGCGGACCGCTCGGGCATCTGTTGGAGCGGGTGTCGGAGCACCTGCCGCATTGGCATACCCCACTCGGCCATGATGGCCGCCCGGCCGATAACGGACACGGCGACCCGCGCCGCCGTGTCACCTTCACCATCGCGGTGATCGCGCTGGGCGCCAAGATGGCGCGAGCCGATGGCGAGGTGACGCGCGACGAGGTCGCCGCGTTTAATGAGGTCTTCCAGGTGCCGCCGGGTGAAGAAGCGCATATGCGCACGATTTTCGACCTGGCGCGGCGTAGCACGCACGGTTTTGAAAGCTACGCCAAGCAGGTGGGACGGCTGTTTGCCGACGACCGCGCCGTGCTCGAGGATTTGCTCGGTGGGCTGTTTCACATCGCTCTGGCCGACGGCGAAGTCTGCGCCGCCGAAGATGCCTATCTGCGTGAGGTGGCCCGCCTGTTCGGTTTCAGCGAGGCGGACTACGCGCGGATTCGCGCCACCCATGCCGGTCCGCCACCTGAGGACGACCCGCATGCGATCCTCGGCGTCACTGCCGGAGCCTCGGCCGACGAGATCCGGGTTGCGTATCACCGGCTAGTGCGCGAGCACCACCCCGACGTGCTGATCTCGCAAGGACTTCCGCCTGAAATCATGGCGCGCGCCAGCGCGCGGGTGGCGCGGATCAACGCCGCTCACGACTTATTGATGAAAGCGCAGGCAGCGCCACGGGCATGACCCTGGCGATACGCGAATTTCCGTCGCCAAACCACGACAGCCGCGGCGAGACGATCGGCGGCCCGCCGCGCGTTGATATGCTGGTGTTGCACTACACCGGGATGCAAAACGCCGAGGCCGCGCTCGCGCGGCTATGCGACCCGTCGGCGCGGGTGAGTTCGCACTATGTCGTCGACGAAGACGGCACGATCTGGCGTCTGGTGCCCGAGGAAGGCCGCGCCTGGCATGCTGGGGTGTCGTATTGGCGAGGTGAAACCGCTCTCAACACCGTCTCGATCGGGGTCGAGATCGTCAATCCCGGGCATGAATGGGGCTACCGCGCTTTCCCCGAACCGCAAATGCAGGCGGTCGAGTCGCTATGCCTGGACATCATTGCGCGGCGGCGCATCCCGGCACACCGCATCGTCGGCCATTCCGACATCGCTCCGACCCGCAAGATCGACCCCGGCGAACTTTTCGACTGGCCACGCCTGGCGCGCGCCGGGATTGGACTGTGGCCCGAGCCGGCGCCGGAATTGCGCCATCGTCGCGGCCGCGGGGTCGGCATCGTCGAGCGGGCGCGCGGCCTCGCCGACCTCGCCCGCATCGGCTACCACGTTGAACCGGGTAACGTCGAACCCCCGCTCGCGGCGTTCCAGCGCCGCTTTCGCCCCGAGCGTTGGGACGGGAGGCTCGACGGCGAGACGTCGGGCCGCCTCGCTCAGGTGGCGCAGCTTTACGATGCGTCCTCCGCCGCGCTCGAAGCGGCCAAGCGCGATCGTTTCCGGGACTATCGCCGGGTCAATTGACGCCATGGCGACCTATGTCGGTCTGTTGCGCGCGGTCAATGTCGGCGGAACCGGAAAACTTCCGATGACCGAGCTTCGCGCGATGTGCGAATCCGCCGGCTTCGCCAAGGTCCGGACCTACATCGCGAGCGGCAATGTGGTCTTCGAATCTGATCAGCCCGAGCAAACCGCAAAAGCGGCTCTCGAAGCTACCTTGGCGGCTTACGCGAGAACACCGGTCGGCGTGATGATTCGCACCGGCTTGGAGATGGCCGCGATTCTGGCCGCTAACCCGTTTCCGTCGGCCGCGTCCAATCGCGTCGTCGCGATCTTTCTCGACAGTCCGCCTTCCACGGATACGTTGGCTAGCGTCACCGGCCGCGGCGATGAGGAGATTGCTCTCGGGCTGCGCGAGATCTACGTGCACTACGGCAGCGGAATGGCCCATTCGAAGCTGAAAATCCCCGAGGCACGGCTTGGGACGGCGCGCAATATGAACACGGTCGCCAAGCTAACCGAGTGGGCGACTCAGGAAATCAGTTGAGCCGCTCCGGCCGTTGCCTCGAGCCCGTTGGGCGGCGCGCAACGAGTTGCCCGGCCTGGTGATGAGCGAGGCGCCAGGTCCCATCCTCGCGCACGAACCAGTTGCTGGCGATCAAGGTCCCGCCGTCCAGTTCCTCCTCGCAGATGACCAGCGCGGTATCGCCGTAGAGGAATACCCGCTCGTCGTAGCAAGCGATGCGAGGCGACTCGGAGTTCTTGAGGATGCCGCGCCAGCTCTCCATGACGGCATCGCGGTCGGTGAGCGCCGGCCAGCCGGGATGGACGCAGGCGACGGGCGCGTGTCGCGCCCACAGCGCGTCCATCGCCTCGACGTCACGGGTGGTGAAAGCTCGGTAGAATTCGAGATTGGCGGCGAGCACAGCGTCGCTGTCGTCCATCGTATGCCCTTAGTGCTGCGCTTGCTGGGTCGGTGGAATCTGCGATGTTCCAATCAACGGATCAAACAGATGCCGCAGCAACCCAGGGGTTAACGCCGACAGCGGGTTGACAGTGACGGTGGGGTCGTCGTTCGACCCGGTCAGGCGAAACGCGGCGGCGAACAGGCCCTGCCCTTCGCCACCGGTCAGCAGCGACCCGATCACGGGCAGATCGCCGATAATCGAGTTGAGCACATAGGCGGGCGCCAGCGTGCCGTCGATGTCGATCTGGTCTTCGCCCGGGTTGAGCCAACCTTTGGCGGTGACCCCAAGTGCGCCGCCAAAGCCGATCATCGGATCGAGCGTGATGCGCCCCTGCGAGAAGGTGAGATCGCCGCGCAGATTGGTAAAAGGGATGCCCGAACCCGACATCAGCCCGTAGACACCGTCGAGCGAGGCCAAGGACAACAATTTGGCCAGCGCGGGCGCGCGCACCAGGCTGTAATCGGTGCCGTCAACATGAGCGCGCGCGATCTGGTGGCCGCCCGCCTCCGTCACCGTGCCGTCGATCGTCAGCTTGCCGCCAACCACGTTATCGGCGATCCCGAAGAGGCCGAGACTGGCGCCGAGATTGTCCGATCCGACATGCAGCTTCCAGGCGCCGTCGGTAGAAGGCAGCAGGCTGATATCGAGCCGACTGCCGTTGGCATAGGCGCCATCGATCCTGACCGTTTGCCATCCGCCATTGCCACGCACCAGCGCCGCGGTGACGTCGCGAAGCTCGCGATGCGGGCCGGGGCCAAGCGCCAGTCGCGCCACTCGCGCGTCGATCTGCAACGGGGGACCTTTGTCGGGGCCGTCATCATTGAGCGCCTTCTTCAGCGGATGGTGGAGGTTGAGACGCGCGGCTTGGATATCGGCGCGCCAGCCGCCGTCGGGGCGCCGGCTGACCGTCCCGGCGAGGTCGTTGTCGCCCACGACGAGATGGCGGATGTCGACCAGCGAAACATGGTCTTTGTCGGCGCTCAGCGCCACCGCAAATCTGCCGTCAAGGCCCGGCGCCTTGAGCTCGATCGACGGTATCCGGGTCATCGCTTCGTTATCGAGCTCCACCGAAAGCTTTGCCGTGCCCGGCACCTGCGGCGGCTTTTCCCATCCGGCTCCTGCCAGGGACATCCGCGCGCCACTCAAATCGAGCACGGCATCTAGCGTGGCCTTGGTCCCGGCGGGCGGCGCGGCATAGGTCAAATCGGCCTTAATCGGCCCGCTTAGCTTGTCGCCGCCGCTGTCCCAGCCCAGCCGCTGGCGTGCCGCGTCGTCGAGCGATAGTCCGATGCGACAGCGGGTGCGCGGCCCATTGGCCGCCGGGTGAAAATAGATGTTGCCATCGACCGTCGTCGGCGTGCCGTCGAACTTGCCGCTGCCCTGCACATGAACGCCGGTACGGGCGAGGTCGACGGTGAAGTTGCCGTCGCTCAGGTTGCGGGCGAGCGCGACCTTGGCGATAGACGCGCCAGTGAGCGTGGCCTTGGCGCTGTAATCGACCTGATCGAATTTGAGATCGTTGAGGAGGGGCAGCTTGAAATGCAGCTGAGCCTCGGCCGTACCGCCGATGCGCGCCGGATCGAGCCCGACTTCGTGGGCGTAATGAAATGGCTTGGTATCGATGACGTCGAGCGCGTCCTGCAATGGCCCGCTGATCGGGATATCGATCGTCATTGTCTCGACCGGCGCGCCGAGATCGGTCACCGTCACCGTGCCGGCGGTAGCTTTTAGCGTCTTAAGCTGGCCGCCGGTGAAGGTGAAATCGAGCCGCCGATCTACCAAAGTTGCGGTGCCGGCGACCTTCTTCGCCGGCGGCAGGGTGTCGAGGTAGGTGACGGTCATGTCGTGGAAGCGCATCGTCCCGCGCGGGTCCGCGAAAGCGAACGATGCCGCAGTCGGATCGACGGCGACCGCGAGCCGCACCGCCACTTCGTCCAACACCCCGTCAGCGAGATTGGCGGTCGCCCAACGCCGCCCGCCTTTGGCGACGCCCTGCGGCCAGAGCGCATCGAGCCGCGCGGTCGGAACATTTGTCAGCTTGATGCCGAGCGAGCCGCCGAGCTTATCCGGCCAGGCCGTGCCAGTGGAGACCAATTGAGGCGCAAGCCCGCCGAGCTGCCCATCGATGACCAGCCTCGTGCCCCCGCCGAGATCGAGCGCCAACTGCTCGAGCCGAAGCTCGGATTTCTCCGGGGCGTAATCGGCATGGAGCTCGCCGCTTTCGACCGACAGCCCGCCGGGCAGCAGCGGTGTGTCGAGTTTCCCGGCGCCAAAACCGAGATCGAGCCGGCCTGCCTCGACTTTGTCGCCAGCGAGGTCAAACCGCAGGCCGATCGTGCCGGAAACCGGCATTCGCGCCTGGGCCAACGGCGCCAGAATCGGTGCCAGCGGCGCCAATGCGGTCGGGTCGAGACCGTCGACCGCTAGTTTGAGATCGAGATGCTGTGCCGTCGCGTCGTAACGGTAGCTTGCATGCAGCTCCGGATTGTTGCCGCCAAGATCGGCAGCGAGCGACAGATCGCCGTCGACCCCGTCCTCGCCGCGCCCCAGCGTCGCCGCGACCCGCGCGGCCCGCCAGATATGCCCGGTCAGGCGATCATCGATGATTATCGTCGCATCGCGGATCGTAACCTCGCGCAGCTGGCCCCACGGCGCGCCATCGCGTAACGGCCCCAAAATGCTCAGCGGATTGTCCAAGCCAAGGCCGTGCGCCGTCTGTCCCGGATCACCAATCTGGAAACTGAGCGCACCGGAGGCGTCGCGCGTCAGCAACAACACGGGATGCTCGACCGTGAGCCGCGTCGGTTCGAGCCGACCGCCAAGCAGCGCGCCGAGGCTGAAGCTCGTTGCCATTTCAGGAAAATTGGCGAACTTCTCGCCATTGGGCAGCGCCAGCCGGACGTTTTTCGCCTGCAGATCAAGCTGATGCGTATGCCGATCGATCGCGATGCTGACCCCCGACACCGCGACTCCCAAACCGGCGCCCGAGCGTTCGAGCGCCTGTTGCACATAAGGAATGAGCCGGTCGAGCTCGATCGGTCCCTGCATCAGCCGCCAGATGCCGAAACCCGCGACGAGGATCAGAACAGCGGCGACGCTGCCAAGCCAAACCAGAAGGCGGTGCGCGTGATGGCCGACATGCTGAACGGGGGTGCGAGCAATGCGATGCGGTCGCTGCCGCCGCCGGACGCGCGCGACGGCTGTGGCGGCACGGTCTTGACCGTGGCCGTCAGGCGCGCGAGTGTCCCCGCGAGCGCCGGAACCGCGCCGTGAATCTGTTATCGCACTTCTCCTCGAATAAACGCCGGGACGGCCGCAACAGGCTGTCGCTGCCGGGCGACATGCGGCTGCTCGCGCTCGGCGAGGCGGCGTGGCAGGAAGCGCTGGCCGAGACGGGTGACGCCGCCAGCCCGGCACACGGCTGGAGCACGACCAAGCCCGGCCGCGACCTGCTCGCGGCGCTGTTCGGCAACAGCCCCTTCCTCACCGGGGTCGCGGTGCGCGAATGGGCCTTCCTTACCCGTCTTGTCGAGCTCGGCGCCGATGCGGCGTTCCGCGAGATTATCGGCGAGACCGCGAACCCGCCCGACGGCGAGACCCAGGCCGAGCTGATGCGTCGACTGCGCATCGCCCGCCGCCGCGTCGCGCTCACTGTCGCGGTCGCCGATATCGCCGGCGCGTGGGACCTCGAACGCCAGATGCAGGTGCTCACCGGCTTCGCCGAAGCGGCGCTCGACGCGGGGATCGGTCATTTGCTGCGCAAGGCCGCCGCGGACAAGCTGCTCCCGGCCGAGGCGCCCGCCCCCAAGCAGAGCGGTCTCATCGTCCTCGGCATGGGTAAGCTCGGCGGCGGCGAGCTCAATTACTCGAGCGATATCGACCTCATCCTACTCTACGACCCGGCACGGGCTCCGCCGCTGGCGCGCGACGCTCTTCATAGCCTGTGCAACCGTCTCGCCCGGGAACTCGTGCGTATTCTCGACGAGCGAACCGTCGATGGCTACGTTTTTCGCACGGATTTGCGATTGCGGCCCGATCCGCGCTCGACTCCGTTGGTCATGTCGGTCGACGCCGCGCTCGCTTATTATGAGACTGCCGGCCAGAATTGGGAGCGCGCGGCGCTGATAAAAGCGCGTCCCGTCGCCGGCGACCGCGTCGCCGGGGCGCGCTTTCTCGCCGAGCTACAACCCTATATCTGGCGCAAGCATCTCGACTTCGCGGCCATCGCCGACATTCATTCGATCAAGCGTCAGATCCAGGCGCATCGCGGCGGCGGACGAATCGCCGTTAACGGTCACGATATCAAGATCGGCCGCGGCGGCATCCGCGAGATCGAGTTCTTCGCCCAGACCCAGCAGCTGATCTGGGGCGGGCGGCGGCGGCAATTGCGCGTCGGCGCGACGTGCGAAGCGCTGCGCCGACTGGCCGCCTCCGGACAGATCGACACCGCCTGCAGCACCGCTTTGATCGACGACTATCGCTTTCTGCGCGGCGTCGAACACCGGCTGCAGATGGTCGACGACGCGCAGACCCATCGCCTGCCGGGCGACGCCGAAGGCATCGGCCGGCTCGCTTTGTTCCTGGGCTATGCCGACGCGGCCGCGTTCACCGCCGAGCTGGTCGCCCACCTCACCTCGGTGGAGAAACATTACGCCGAGCTGTTCGAGGAGGCGCCGAGCCTCGCCGGTTCGGGCAACCTCGTCTTCACCGGCGCCGATGACGACCCGGGCACGCTCGACACGCTGGCACAGATGGGTTTTGCCGACCCGAGCGCGGTCACCGGCATGGTGCGCGACTGGCATCATGGGCGGATGCGCGCGACGCGCAGCCAGCGGGCGCGCGAAATCCTCACCAATCTTGTCCCCGAACTCCTCCATATTTTCGCCGGCACCGCCGTACCCGACTCGGCGCTGCAGCGCTTCGACCGGTTCCTCGCCCGGCTGCCGGCCGGGATACAGTTGTTCTCGTTGTTCCACGCCAATCCCGGCCTGTTGCGGCTGGTCGCCGACATCATGGCCGAGGCGCCGCTGCTGGCGGAAAGCCTGGCGCACCGGACGAGCTTGCTCGATTCGGTACTGAGCGCCGATTTCTTGGCCCCGCTACCGAGCCCGGCAGGACTGGCCGCCGACCTGGGCAACCTTCTCGCCGGCGCCCGCGACTATTCCGACACCCTCGATTTGCTGCGGCGTTGGGCCAACGAGCGGCGTTTCCAGGTGGGCGTGCAGCTCCTGCATCGTCGCCTCGACGGTGGCGGCGCCGGAGCGGCGTTGGCCGATATCGCCGAGACGGTGCTTGTCGCGCTGGTCTCTGCTGTGAGCGAAGATTTCGCCCGTGCCCACGGCACTGTGCCCGGCGGCGAAACCGCCCTACTGGCGATGGGTCGGCTCGGCAGCCGCGAGATGACGCTCGCTTCCGATCTCGACCTGATCCTGATCTATGACGCGCCGGAAACCAGCGCGGAATCAGATGGAGCGCGGCCGCTCGCGGTCTCGACCTATTACGCACGCCTGACCCAACGCCTCATCGGCGCGATCACCGCCCCGACCGGCGAAGGCCGGCTCTATGAGGTCGATATGCGGCTGCGGCCCTCGGGCGCGTCCGGGCCGATCGCCACGAGCCTCGACTCTTTCGCGCTCTACCAGCGCCAATCGGCCTGGACCTGGGAGCACATGGCGCTGACCCGGGCGCGGCCGGTGTCCGGCTCGGCCGGCCTGCGCCGCCGGCTCGAAGCGGCGATCAAAACGGCGCTGATCATGGCGCGCGATCCCGGCCGCCTCGTCGCCGATGTCGCCGAGATGCGCCAGCGCATCGCCGACGAGCACCCGCGCCCCGCTGACTGGGATCTGCGCTATCGCCGCGGCGGTCTCGTCGATCTCGAATTCATCGTCCAGTACCTGATGCTGCGCGAGGCCGCCGCAACGCCTGAGGTGCTGCGGCGCGACACCGGTGCGGCAGTCGCGGCATTGAGCGGCGCCGGCATCCTGCCGCCGCAAGCGGCACAAGCCCTCGGCGACGCGGTGACGCTGCTGCGCAATGCGCGCACGCTGTTGACCCTGCTGTTCGAAGGGCCGCCCGAGCCCGAAGCGCTCGCGGGTCCGGCCGGCGCGACATTGGCGCGTTGCGCCGGGGCGATTGACTTCGCCCGGCTCGACGCGGATATCAACGACACATGCGCCGCGGTCGCGGAATGGTATGAAACTCTGATCGCCACACCGGCGCGCGCGGCGGCAGAACCCCGGCAGGCAAAGCAAGGAGGCGTCGAGAAATGAGTCTCAAAGTCGGCGACAAGGCCCCTGATTTTACCCTGGCGACTGATGGTGGCGGCTCGGTCACCCTGTCCAAGCTGCAAGGCAAGCCGGTGATCGTCTATTTCTACCCAAAGGACGATACGTCGGGTTGCACCGCCGAGGCGTGCGGGTTCCGCGACTCGTTCCCCGATTACGGCAAGACCGGTGCGATCGTGATCGGCGTCTCCAAGGATTCCGTTGCCTCGCACGACAAGTTCAAGGCCAAGTACCAGCTCCCCTTCACCCTCGGCTCGGATGCCGACGGCAAGGTGGTCGAGAAGTATGGCGTCTGGGTCGAGAAGAGCATGTACGGGCGCAAGTACATGGGGATCGACCGCTCGACCTTCCTCATCGACAAGGGCGGCGTGGTGCGCGGCGTCTGGCACAAGGTCAAGGTGCCCGGTCATGTCGCCGAGGTACTGAAGGCGGCGCAAGGACTCTGACCGCGACGCTCGTTTCCGGCGCGGTCGCGATCCTCGCGGCCGCCGCTCCGGTCAAAAAAATCCGGCTCAGCCGCGCGCTGGCGGCGGCGTGGCGCGCAGGCGGGCTCGACCTTGGCATGGCGACTCCGCCCAACCGGCCGGCGCGTCCGCCGCTCCCAATCCTCCAGCCTCCACGCGAGATGAAGCGGCGGCGCAATATCGCTGGGCTGACCGGACGCATCGCGCTGATCCACGCGCTGGCGCATATCGAGCTGAACGCGATCGACCTCGGCTGGGATATCGTCGCGCGATTTTCTGGCGAAGACCTGCCGCGGGCATTCTTCGACGACTGGGCGGGTGTCGCCGCCGAAGAAGCCGAGCACTTCGCCCTGCTCGACGCGCGGCTGGTCGCGTTAGGCGGCCAATACGGTGCGCTGCCGGCGCATGACGGGCTGTGGGAAGCGGCGAGCGCCACCGCCGGCGATCTGCTTGCCCGTCTCGCGGTGGTGCCATTGGTGCTGGAGGCGCGCGGCCTCGACGTAACTCCGGCGATGATTGCTCGCCTGGAACGCGCCGGCGACAGTGACAGCGCCGCCATTCTCCACCGCCTCTACAACGACGAAATCGGCCACGTCGCGGTCGGCGCCCGCTGGTTCGATGCGCTATGCCGAGCGCGAGGTCTGGACCCAGCGGCGACATTCCAGGATCGGGTTCGCCGCCATTTCAACGGTGCGCTGAAACCGCCATTCAATCGTGACGCGCGCGCCCGCGCCGGTCTCCCCGCCGCTTATTACACGCCGCTCGCCTCGGGCTGAGATGGTCGGGCCATTTCTCGTCCGGCTGCGCCCGACACTGCTGACGACAACCATCGGGTTGGTGCTGCTGACCGCCTTGGCGATTGGCGGCACCGCTGCGATCCTGACGATTTCGGTGACGCGAGCGCTGATCGAGCAGACCCGCGCCGATACGGTCAAGGCGGCAAGCGAGGAAACGCGCCAGCTATTCAACACCCCGCCTCGCATCGTCGACGAACTCGCCGCCGCGGCCCGGCGTGGCGCCTTGCCGCTCGACAATCGCGAACGCCTCGTAGCGATTTTCGCCGAGGTGCTGAGGGTCAACCCGCGCCTCTCCTTTATCGGTTACGGCGACAATGAGGGCGGCTGGTATGTCGGTGCGGAGCGCTCGGACAAGGGCGAGATCGTCGAGTATTTTGTCGATCCGGCCATCAACGGCGGCATCCCAGCGGCATCGGTGGTTGATTCCGACGGCAAGCGCTCTCCGGTCGCCGGCAACAGCACCGAGCCTTATGTCGCTGCCGCTCGGCCGTGGTTCAAAGAAGGCATCGCGGCCCCCGGGCCTGTGTGGTCGTCATTCTACAAGTTCACCACCGGTGCCACCGGGATCACCTGCATGAGCCGCTTCATCCGGCCCGGCGCCGGCCACCCGGCCGGCGTGTTTCACGCCGATCTGCAGATCGACGGTATCGCCAAGTTTCTGTCGTCGCTGCAGGTGGGCGAGAGCGGTGCTGTATTCCTGGTCGATAGCGGCGGCAACCGTCTGGTGACTCCCGTCGGTGACGAGGTCGGTACCGCCGCCGATGCTGTCGACGCCACGGCGTCGCAGCACGCGACTGCGACGCTGGATTCTCCGGCACGCGTTCGTTTGGGCAGCCGCTTTTACGAGGTCGTGTTCAACCCGGTGCCCATCGAAGGCAATCTCAACCTGTCGATCGGCGTCGCGGTTGATCTGCACGACCTCAGCCGCGGCGCTATTCGGCATGCCATCGTCGCGGCTGGTGTCGCATTGATGGCGTTGATATTGGCAGTGTTATGCGGCCGCGTTTTGTCGTCGCGCATCGCCGCGCCGGTCGTCGCCATCGCCCAAGACCTCGCCAAGATCGGGTCGTTCAACATTTCGCGCGAACCGGCGCCCCGGTCCTTCGTGCGCGAGGTCAACGAGTTGGGCGCTTCGGTTGACCGGATGAAGGCGAGCCTGCGCTCGTTCGCGCATTATGTGCCGACCGACCTGGTGCGCACGCTCTTGGCGCAGGGAAAGGAGGCCGAGCTCGGCGGCGAAATTCGCCGGCTGACCATCCACTTCTCCGATGTCGCCGATTTTACCGCCATCTCGGAAGGAATGGAGCCGACCCGGCTGGTGGCCGCGATGGGCCGCTATTTCGAGCTGATGGCCGGGGCGATCTCCCGCCATGGCGGCACCGTCGACAAGTTCATGGGCGACGGCATCATGGCGTTCTTCAACGCCCCCGAAAGACTGGCGGGGCACCCGCGCCAGGCCTGCCTCGCCGCGCTGGAGGCGCAAGCGAAGCTCAAGGAGATGGCCGAGGGAACGCCGCCTGGCGAGCCGGTATTCCGGGCCCGCATCGGCCTTGGCCTTGGCGAGGTGCTGGTCGGCAATATCGGTACACCCGAGCGCTTCGCCTACACCCTGCTCGGCGACGAGGTCAATCTGGCGAGCCGCCTCGAGGGCCTCAACAAGCTCTATGCCACGGCGATCATCGCCTCGGGCGCGGTGATGGACGAAGCCGGCGACGGGTTCGCATGGCGCCGCTTCGACCGGGTCGCGGTCAAGGGCCGTACTCAGGGTACGTTGATCTGCGAGCTGATCGGCCGGAGGGACGCAGTCGCCGCCGACATACTCGCCGCCCGAGACGTCTATGAGCGCGCGCTCGATGTCTATTTCGCCGCCGAGTTCGAGCGGGCCGCGGAGCTGTTCGCCGAGGCGGCGCGCTTGCGACCGCACGAACTCGCCGCGGCGATGATGCGCGATCGCGCCTTCGCCTTCGCCAACGATCCGCCGGCGCATTGGGACGGCATCCATGTGATGGAAGAGAAATAGCGCCGTTGCGATAGGATGGGTTACGCTACTCATTGCTGACTGAACGGCCTGATCAAGGCGACGAGGCGAGGCGAGCGATGTCGATGCGGACACCATCCAAGCTTGGAACCATTCGCGGTATGGTCTTGGTGCCGCTGGCGATTTTCCTGTTTTTATCGGCGGTGTCCCACGGCGCTTTCGCGCAGCAGCAGCTGGCGCCCGGAGCACAGGCACCGACGTCGCAGGTGCCGGCGCCGCTTGCCGGAGCGCCGCCCCTGGTGCCCGCCGCGACGCCACCGAGCCCTGGCGGCGCGACACCGCCTGGCGCACCGGCTGCGGCACCGATGCCGCCGGTGGCGGTCGATTGGGGCCTTTGCCAGTGCATCGGCGACAAGCAAAGCCTCGACTTCACCTGCCCGGGCAGTGCCGATGCGTGCCAGGCGGCTTGCGGCAAGCAGTTTTCGTTCAAGCCCGATGCGCGCTGCCGCCAGACCGCCACCGCCCACTGACCGGAGCCGATGCAATGACCGAGGCTCTCATGAGTCAAGATTGGGCCAAGCTAACCGCCGATCTCGAGCGCCTGTTGAAGCTCCGCTCGTTTGTGTTCGCGATGAAGCTCTTCGAGAAGCGCGAGGAGATGGAGGCGATCCCGCGCATCCGTCGCCCGCAATCGATCCACACCTTCGATCAGGTCGTCGGCCAGGCCTCGCGACTCGGCTGGACGGTCGGCATCACCGCGGAGAACCTGGTCGGAGCGCAATGCCGCGCGGTGATCGGCCTCGGCAGCGCCAAGGACCCGGAATGGCAATCCGGCAAGCACATGGTCGGGGTGTGGTATTCGACCGTAGAAGACGCCACCGCGCATCAGGCGGCGATGAACTGCGTCGCCGACGGCCGGTACGAGGCGATGGCGGTGGCGCCGCTGGCGAGCGGTCGGCTCGACCCGCCCGACATCGCCCTCTTCTACGCCACCCCGGGCGCGATGATGTACTTCATCAACGGGCTGCAATGGGCCGGTTACAAGAAATTCGACTGGGGTATCGTCGGCGAGTCGGCCTGCGCCGATAGCTGGGGCCGCGCGCTCAAGACGCGCGAGCCGAGCCTGTCGATCCCATGTTTCGCCGAGCGCCGCTATGGCGGCGTGCTCGACGACGAAATGCTGATGGCGATCCCGCCCAATTACCTGCCCAAGGCGATCGCCGGGATGGAGGCGCTGTCGAAGAACGGGCTGCGCTACCCGTTCCCGCAATACGGTATCCAGCAAGACGTCCGCGCCGGGATGGCGGTCAGCTACCCCGGCCGCGGAGCCTGAAGTGCGCGCGCTTTTCGCCGGCCTGGTCCTTCTTGCGGTGACGGGTGCGGCCCGCGCCGACGATGCTTACAACCTTCCGCCGGTCGGCGCGCAGCTGACGTTCCGGTTGATCTCGACGACGAAATTGGCCGACCACACCATCATCGCCGGCCAGATCTACACCTATACGATTACATCGGTCAGCGGCGCCGACAGCGAGGGCACGATCCGGCCAGTCGCGTTGATCTACGGCTGTAGCGAGGGCGACGAGCGCACGGACTGCACCGCCGCCGCCAAGATGACTGGCGCCAAGCGCGAAGGCGACCTGCTCACCATTCCGGTTCCAGATAGCGTCGCCGACGCTCTCATCAAACAGAGCAGCTACAAAGGGCATTATTTTCTCGTCGAGGAACGCACCTTCCCGATGCCGGGCCCGAAAGACCCGCACAATCCGGACGAAACGGAGTTTGGCGATACCCCGCTCTTTGTCCTGACCAACCGATTGAAATGCGACTACCAGCCGCTCGCGACCTTCTTCCCGCTCGGCAAGACGCCGCAGCTTTCCCTCGACTGCACTAACGCCTTTTCACGCAGCCAGTCGCGGATACCGAATATGAGCGATCAGAGTCAGGAAGCGGCTCTGTCGGTCGAACTTTCATATGTCGGCGCCGACAAGCTCACGCTCCCGTCGGGCGACTGGGATGTGCAGAAAGTCAGGATCAAATACACACCAAAAAGCGACACGCAGCAGCCCGGTGCCGACGGCGAATCCGATGTCGCGGTCAAGCTCGGCCTCACGGTCAAATCGCACACGTCGCTCGTGAATAAGGCGTCGAACCTCAGCGTCGAGACTGCCAGCGAGATGATCGCCTACAAGCCGCCCGCGAACTGAGCTAGCGCGGCGCCGCGGCAAGATTGCCGCCATCGACGGTGACGAACGAGCCGGTGGTATTGCGCGCCAGCGCCAGCGATAGGAAGGCTTGGGCCACGTCCTCGGCTGTCACCTCGCGGCCCAGCAGGTTGCGCGCCATGTATTGCGCCTCGCTGAGCCCATAGGCGGTAGCGCGCGATTTGATGTAATCGGTGGTCATGATGCCGCTGCGAATCCCATCAGCGTTGACCGCGTTGGAACGGATGCCGGCGCCGGCGTATTCGAGTGCGTATTGTTTCATCAGGAACAGGCTGGCCGCCTTCGGCAATCCATAAGGCCCGGCGTTCGGCCCCTGGCTGATCGCCTGGCGAGACACGTTGAACAGCAAGCACCCGCCGGATTGCTGCGCCAGCATGATTCTGACCGCCTGCTGCGCCACTGATTGATGCGCGAAGAAGTTCAGCTCGAAGCTCTCGCGCAGCACCGCGTCCGAGACCTCCCCGATCCGACCTTGCCAAGACGCACCAGCGTTCAGGACCGCGATATCCACCCCGCCGAACCGGGAAACCACGCGCTCGAACGCGTCCGCGACCGCGGCGCTATCGGTCACGTCGCAGGCGGCGCCGAGCCCACCAAGTTTCTTCGCCGCCGCGTTCGGATCGGCCTCGATACGGTCGAGCAGCACGATCTCGGCGCCGGCGTCGCGCAGCGCTTTCGCGGTCGCGAAACCGATCGTCCCGGCGCCGCCGGTCACCACCGCGACCTGACCGGCCAGCGGCTTTTCCACCACGCTGCCGAGCTTCGCCTGCTCCAGCGACCAGTATTCCATCTCGAACAACTCGGCCTCGGGCAGCGACTCAAACCTGCCGACTGCCTCGGCGTCGGTCACGGTCTGGATCCAGCTTTCGGCGAGGTCGGCGGCGACCGCGGCGTCCTTGGCGCTGCGGCCGAGCCCGAAGAGTCCCAGCCCGGGGACCAGGATCACCCGCGGCATTGGATCGAGTT
>DASYXG010000327.1:0-3547 GCA_035935235.1 Allostellaceae bacterium | reverse complement strand
TTCACGACCTTGCTCGTAAGCAAGTGACCTGGTTGTTTGGCCAGTCTCCTCGGTTACGATTAAGGCCCGCTTAATCAGGCCAAGCGCGGCCCCTCAAGCCGGGACTGGCCGCTAGGCGCATTGTCGCCGCTGGGGCGCCGGCGGCCGAAGACTGCATTCCGACCGAAAGCGGTCGAAAACCCAAGACGGCATTGGATCAGGCATCGCCAGCGATAAAGCTCGGGCGGTGGGTGAAGTTGGCGGCGGTTTCCAGCACGTGCCCGACACGCAATACGGTTGCCTCGTCGAAAGCGCGGCCGATGATTTGCAGCCCGGCCGGCAGATTTTCGCAGAGCCCGGCCGGAACCGAAATCGCCGGCAGCCCGGCGAGATCGGACGAAACCGTGAAGATGTCGTTGAGGTACATCGCCACCGGATCGTCGCTCTTCTCACCGATCGCGAAGGGAGCGGTCGGGGCGGTCGGGGTGAGGATGCAGTCGCATTTTTCGAACGCGGCGGCGAAATCGCGCGCGATCAGCGTCCGCACCCGCTGTGCCTTCAAGTAGTAGGCGTCGTAATACCCGGCCGACAGCACGTAGGTGCCGATCAGCACGCGGCGGCGCACCTCGGAGCCAAAGCCGGCGGCGCGGGTTTTCTCGTACATATCGTCGAGGCTGTCGCCGTCGATCCGCAGGCCGAACTTTACCCCGTCGTAGCGGGCGAGGTTCGACGAGGCCTCGGCCGGGGCGATGATGTAATAGGCCGGCAGCGCGACATGAGTGGTCGGCAGGCTGATCTCGACCGGCTCGGCGCCCGCGGCCTTCAACCACTCGATGCCGCGCTCCCACAACGCTGCGTTTTCGGCGGAAAGGTCGCCGGCGCCAGCATGGTCCTTGGGGATGCCGACCCTGAGACCGCGAATGTCGCCGGTCAGCACCTTCTCGTAATCGGCCACCGGCACCGGGGCGGAGGTGGAATCCTTGGGGTCGTGCCCGGCCATCGCGCCGAGCATGATCGCCGCGTCGCGCACGGTTCGGGTCATCGGCCCGGGGTGGTCGAGCGACGAGGCGAACGCCACCACCCCCCAGCGCGAGCAGCGGCCGTAAGTCGGCTTCAGCCCGACAATGCCGGTAAAGCTCGCCGGCTGGCGGATCGAACCGCCGGTATCGGTGCCGGTGGCACCGAGCGCCGCATGCGCCGCGACCGCCGCCGCCGAGCCGCCCGACGAACCCCCCGGCACCAGCGGCCGGTTGTCGCCGGGCCGCCGCCACGGGTTTTCGGTCGGGCCGTAATAGCTGGTCGTGGTCGACGAGCCCATCGCGAACTCGTCGAGATTGGTCTTGCCCAGCATCACCGCGCCGGCCGCCCAGAGCTTCTCGGTGACGGTCGACTCGTAGGGCGGGGTGAAGCCATCGAGGATGTGCGAGGCGGCGGTGGTCAAGACGCCCTTGGTGCAGAAGAGATCTTTGATCGCCAGCGGGATGCCTTCGAGCGCTCCCGCCTCGCCCTTCGCCAGCCGCGCGTCGGAGGCGGCGGCCATCTCCAGCGCGCGATCCGGGGTCGGCGTGATGTAGGCGTTGAGCGGCTTGATCTGCTCGACCGCGGCGTTGAACGCGGCGGCAAGCTCGCGGGCGGAGAATTCCTTGGCCTTGAGTCCGTCGCGCGCTGCCGCCAGGGTCAGATCGGTGAGCGCGCTCACTCGACCACCTTGGGCACCGCGAAGAACCCCCTGGCGGAGCGCGGCGCATTGCCGAGCACGCCGTCGCGATCATTGCCGTCGGTGACGATATCGTCGCGCATCGGCAGGGTCATCTCGGCGACGCTGGTCAGCGGCGGCACATTCTCGGTATCGACCGCCATCAACTGCTCGACCCAATCGAGGATGCCGGAAAGCTCGGCGGCGAGCGGTTCGAGCTCGTCCTCAGCGACGCGAATGCGCGCCAGGGTGGCGATGCGCGCCACGGTGGCCTTGTCCAACGCCATGATTTCTAAGTCTTTCGTGGCAAAAGTGGCACGTTACGGGCCGCCGGCACGCTATCATCGCGGGATGCTCCTCGACAACCCTGCCGCGCTGAAGGCGGCCGTGCCGCCGGGCGCGCGGCTGATCGGGCTCGATGTCGGCACCAAGACGATCGGCCTCGCGCTTTCCGACACGCGGCTGGTCATCGCCAGCCCGCTCGACACGATCCGGCGCCGGCGCTTTCGCGACGACATGGCGGCGCTCTTGGCGGCAATCGACCGGCACGGGGTCGGCGGTGTGGTGATCGGGCTGCCGCTGGCGCTCGACGGCCGCGACACGCCGCGTACCCAGTCGGTGCGCACCTTCACCCGCAACCTCCTGGCGCTGCGCGACCTGCCGGCACTGCTGTGGGACGAGCGCCTGTCGACCGCCGCGGTCACCCGCGAGATGATCGCCGCCGATATGACCCGCAAGCGCCGCGCCGCGATTGTCGACAAGGTCGCCGCCGCTTACATCCTGCAAGGCTGCCTCGACGCGATGCCCCGGGAAACGTAAAGCCTGCGGCATGATCGTCGTTGCCCCGTCCGCGTTTGCCGCGCCATGCTTACGGCGCGGAGAGTGAGAGACCCGAGCGTGACCGGTCAACCCGATCCAAGCCGATACCGGCTCACCACAGCACAGATCGTCTACCGGCTGCCTGACGATCCGGAGAAGCTGCAGACGTTCATCTGGCAGAAATTCGACATCGCACCGGATTTTCCCGCGCTCAGCAAGTTCCTCGATTTCTGGCGCAAGAACATCGATGGCGCGCTGCATTCGGTGACGGTCGCGCAAGGCAACGGCCGGCCGCAGCGGTTTCCGCATATCGTCCCGGTCTCGGGCGGCCGGCATTAGCGGATATGGTTTTGGCGAGCGCCGCATCGGCACAGGAAGAACCGGCTCAACCCGGCCTTCGCCCGGTCGCAATCTGGCTCCTGGTTTGCTGCGCGATGATTTTCGCCATGGTGGTGATCGGCGGGGTGACCCGGCTCACCTGGTCCGGCCTGTCGATCACCGAATGGCAGCCGGTGACCGGCGCGGTGCCGCCGCTTTCGGCGGCGGATTGGCAGGCCGAATTCGCCAAATACCAGCAGACCTTGCAGTACAAGCTGCTGAACGCGGGGATGAGCCTCGCCGACTTCAAGACGATCTACCTGTGGGAATACGTGCACCGGCTGTGGGGTCGGCTGATCGGCTTCGTCTACCTGCTGCCGTTTCTGTATTTCCTGGCGCGGGGCCGCATTCCGCGGCGATTGGCCTGGCCGCTGGCAGGGATTTTCGCGCTCGGCGCGGCTCAAGGCGCGCTCGGCTGGTACATGGTCGAAAGCGGGCTCGCCGACCGGGCCGAGGTCAGCCAGTACCGGCTCGTCGCCCATCTGGCTCTCGCGCTGGCGATCTACGGGGCGATTTTATGGGTCGCTCTCGGCCTGCTGCGTGAATCGGCCAGCGTCGCGTTTGAGCTCAACGGTCCGGCGCCCCACCCTCTCCTCCCCCGCTCGCGGGAGAGGGTCAGAGAGGGGGCGGGGTGGCGACGTGCCGCCAATGTCGTGATTGTACTGGTCGCGGCAA
>DASYXG010000326.1:0-10442 GCA_035935235.1 Allostellaceae bacterium | reverse complement strand
GCTTGCTTGACCGGGGCCAGCTCGAGGCGGTCCATGCCGAGCTCGATTGCCTCGTCCCAGCCCTTTTGGCGCACGTCAAAATGCACTTCGTCGGGGCCGAGATATTTGAGGTTGAGCGCGCCGCCGCTCGCCGCCCGCATCGGGGTCGCCTCGCGTTCCTCATCTCCGTGCATCTCCATCGGCACCTTCTTAACGCCGGCCGCCTGCAGTTCCTTGGCGGTGGCGTCGAGGTCGTCGACCTGGAAGCCGATATGGTGGATGCCGCGGAGATCCGAGGTCTGCCCCGGCCCGAGCTTGGGCGCGTCGGCATCGCCGTATTTGAGGATGGCGAAGTAGATATAGCCATCGCTTAGCCAGACGCCGTTCTCGCCGGTCGTGCTCGGGCGGCGATAGAGCTCGGTCAGGCCGAAATGCTGCTTGTAGAACTCGGCGGTCTTTACCGGGTCGTCGGTCACCAGCGCGATATGTTTGATACGGGCCATGTCGTTCCTCCTTTCTCGGTGTTTCCGACCGTCACCTCCGCGAAGGCGGAGGTCCAGGGGCAACCATTACATCACTCGCCCTGGATTCCCGCCTTCGCGGGAATGACGAGTAATTGTCATTACCGCTTTGGTGGATGGGCGCGGACGAATTCCTCGTTGACATCGGCGCCCCAGCCGGGGCCGGTCGGCAACAGCAGGTCGCCGTTTTCGATCACCGGCGGCCGGGTGACGATGTCGTCCTTCCAGGTCACGTCGTCGATGTCGATCTCCATGACCTTGAAATTGGGGATCGCGGCGCAGAAATGCGCGCTGATCAGGCTGCCGAGGTGGCCGTTGAAATTGTGCGGCGCGCAGTTGACCTCGAACGAGTCCGCCATATTGGCGATCTTCACCGATTCGAGGATGCCGTTCCACGCCACGTCGACAATCGCGTAATCGACCGACTGGTTCTCGAAATACGGGCGGAATTGGCGCCGGCCGTAGATCGATTCGAGCGAGGCGATCGGGGTGCGGCTCGAATTGCGAATGCGCGCGAGGCCGGGCGGGTCGTAAAGGTCGATCTCGAGCCAGACCATGTCGAGCGGTTCGAGCGCCCGCGCGAGGCGGATATAGCCGTCGATCTTGTAGTTGAAGTTGGTATCGAGATGGAGGCCGACCCTCTTGCCGGCGCCTTCGCGAAAGGCCGAGAGCTGGTCGACCGCGGCGGCGGCGATGGCGCTGTCGGCGTTGAGCTCGGGGAAGCCCGGCCGGTTGCCGGTGCCGGGGCCGTACATATAATGCCGGCCCGGCTCGAAGCGGATCAGGTTGGTCTTGAGCCCCTTGAAGCCTTTGTCCCGCACCTCGCGGCCGAGCGCGACGACGTCGTCGAGGGTGCGAACCGGTTCGACCCCGGCCCATTCCTTGATGCGGTCGGCATAGCGCGCGCGGTAGGTGCCGCAGTGCGACCAGTAGACCTGCATCCGGTCGCGGTAGGGGCCGCCGAGCAGCTCGTAGACCGGTATCCCGAGCGCCTTCGCCTTGATGTCGACCAGCGCGTTCTCGATCGCGCCGATCGCCTGGGCGTTGAGCCCGCCCGCTGCCTGGCGCGTCGCGGCATAGAGGAAGTTGCTGTGCTTCTCGACCGGGCGCGGATCTTGGCCGACAAGCCGGGCGCCGAGCTTTTCGACGACCGTGGCGAGGCCCTGCGCGCCGTAACCCTCCATGAACTCGGACCAACCGGTGATGCCCGCGTCGGTCGAAACCTTGAGAAAGGAATTGACCCGCCAGCCGGCGTCGCAATGCAGGGTTTCGAGCTTGGTGATCTTCATGGGGGACCTCCCAGCTGGGGCATCATGCGCCGGCCCGCGCACGCCGCCAACCCCGGCAGCCATGCAGCACGGACGAGTCGCGGTTGACATCGCCGGGGGCCGGGCTTATCTCCGCGCGACCGTAAAATGCCCAGGTGGCGGAATTGGTAGACGCGCAGGTTTCAGGTACCTGTGGCAGCAATGTCGTGGAAGTTCGAGTCTTCTCCTGGGCACCATTTCGCAGAGACGCATGAGCCATACGCTTCATCGCGGCGATCTTCCCGACGGCGTCAACTTTGGGCCGGCGGTCGCGGTCGACACCGAGGCGATGGGGCTCAACCCGCATCGTGACCGGCTATGCCTGGTGCAACTCTCGGCCGGCGACGGCGATGCGCATCTCGTCCAGCTCGGCCCAGGAGATTATAAGGCGCCGCGCCTCAAGGCGCTGATGGCCGATCCCGCGGTGACAAAGCTGTTTCACTTCGCCCGCTTCGATCTTGCCATGATCTACCACTATTTGGGGGTCATGGCCGGCCCGATCTATTGCACCAAGATCGCCTCGCGCCTGGCCCGCACCTTCACTGATCGGCACGGGCTGCGCGACCTGTGCAAGGACTTGCTCAACGTCGATTTGTCGAAGCAGCAGCAGAGTTCGGATTGGGGCGCGGCGACCCTCACCGAGGAGCAGCTGCGCTACGCCGCCACCGATGTTCTGCACCTGCATGCATTGCGCGCCCGACTCGACGCAATGCTCGCGCGAGAAGGCAGAGCCGAGCTGGCGCACGCCTCGTTCGGGTTCCTGCCGACGCGGGTCTTGCTTGACCTCAAAGGATGGGCGGAGCAAGACATCTTCGCGCACTGACAGTCGTCGGCGCTTTGAGCCGTCGGTAAAGCGCCATGGGGATGCCGCATTTGGCGCGGCCTATAGCTATCTAGGGGATATACGGGGGATCAATGGACGATACCCTCGCCAGACCATCGGCGGCGGCAAGAGATGACCGGCAGGTGGGGGGCCTCGGCCGTGACCTCGCTGTGGCGCGCCGGGTGATTCGCGCCGAGATCGACGGATTACAGCTTCTCGCCGGCGCACTTAACGGCGCCTTTGGCGCCGCGCTCGACCTCGTCGCCGCCGCGACCGGGCGGCTGATCGTCACCGGTATCGGCAAGAGCGGGCATGTCGCGCACAAGATCGCCGCCACTTTGGCCTCGACCGGGACGCCCGCGCAGTTCGTACACCCCGCCGAGGCGAGCCACGGCGATCTCGGCATGATCGGCGCCGGGGACGTGGTGCTGGCGCTGTCGAATTCGGGGAACAGCGCCGAACTGGCCGATATCCTTGCCTATTCGCGCCGCTTTCGCATTCCGCTGATCGCGGTGACCGGCGACCCGCGCTCGCTCCTGGCCGAGGCCGCCGACGTGGTGATCCCGCTTCCCGCCGCCGCCGAGGCCTGCTCGATGGGGCTGACGCCGACGACCTCGACGACGATGATGCTGGCGTTGGGCGATGCGCTCGCGGTGGCGCTCTTGGAGCGCAAGGGGTTTTCGACCGCCGATTTTCAGCTGTTCCACCCGGGTGGCTCGATCGGCCGCAAGCTGCTCAGGGTCGGCGATATCATGCACACGGGCGACGCGGTGCCGCTCGCCGCGCCGCGGACGCCGATGTCCGAGGCGATCTTGTTGATGACCGCCAAGAGCTTCGGCTGCGTCGGCGTCGTCGACGACCATGGCAGGCTGATCGGCGTCATCACCGACGGCGATTTGCGCCGGCACATGGGCGATGAGTTGTTGGAACGCACCGTCTCGGAGGTCATGCATCCAGAGCCGAAGATGACGACCGCTTCCGTGCTCGCCGCCGAGGCGCTCGGGGTGATGAACCGCTTTGCCATTACTGCGCTGTTTGTGGTTGACGAGGGACGGCGCCCCACGGGCTTTCTGCACATGCACGATTGCCTGCGCGCCGGAGTGGCATGAACGATACGGGCTGGCCGCCACGGGCGATCGGCTTCGGGCCTCGCTCGGCGCGCGGTGTCTTGACGCTGCGGCCTATCGCGGAGTGGCTGCGCAATTTGCCCGGCAATCGCCACAGCCGGCGCGTGGCGATGATGCGCGTGGGGCTGCCGGTCATCGGCGTCCTGCTGTTGGTGATCGTCGCCGTCTGGCCGCGCGTGGCGCCGCTCTTTGACCGGTTGCGCTTCGCGGCCATCGATCTGCGCGAGGCGCGGGAGTTGCGCATGTTGAACCCGCGCTACACCGGCACCGACCGTTCGGGCCACCCGTTCGTCGTCATCGCCGCGGTCGGACGGCAGGTGCCCGGGCGCGATGACATCATGGCACTCGACCAGCCGAGGGCTGATTTGAAAAGCCACAGTGGAGCCAATATCGTCGTCACGGCCGACAGCGGGCTCTATCAGTCCAACACACAATTTCTCGACCTCCTCGGCCATGTGACAGTGACCCACGAGAACGGGACGCAAATCGTCACGGCGTCGGCGCGGCTCGATGCCCCGAACAATGCGGGCGAGGGCCACGATCCGGTCGAGGGCCACGGTCCGTCTGGTGATATCAAGGCTGAGGGGTTTCAGATCATCGACAAGGGCGACATCGTCATGTTCACCGGCAAATCGGAGCTATGGCTGCGCGGCAGCAAGTCGGGGGTGGGTGTGGCGCCGCAACCGGCTAGCCTGCCGCCCCCCGTCGCGCAGGCCGTGACGCAAATCGAGGCCGCGGTTGCGCCGCTACCGCAGCCGCCGTCAGTGCATGCTGCGGCGCAGCCGGCCCCGCATCCCGCGCCGCACCCTGTCGCGAAGGCATCTGTCGCTCCGAAGCCGGCGGCCAAAAAGCCGAACTAAATGGCGAGCCCGCGATTGAAGAATTTGGCGAAGCTCTCGGCGGCACTACTCGTGTGGCTCGATCTGGGTTTGGCGCCACCGGCGTTGGCTCAGCTCGGCCCAGCCGATAATGGCGCGCCGATCAACATCCAATCCGATTCCGGGATCGAGTGGCAGCAGGACAAGCAGATTTACATCGTCCGCGGCAATGCGACCGCGACACGCGGTCCATCCTCGATCAAGGCCGATACGCTGATCGCCCATTACCGCCCGGTCAAGGGTGGCACCCCCAATGCCGCCAATACCGAGGGTAACACCGAGATCTATCGGATCGAAGCCGAGGGCAACGTCGTCGTCACCCGCGATACTCGTACGGTCGTGGGGGATCGCGCCGATTACGATGTCGATCAGGGCGTCGGCATCATGCGGGGCAAGTCGCTGAAGCTGACCACGCCTAACGATACCGTTACGGCGCGCGACGCGCTCGAATGGTATGACACCAAGCAGATCGCCGTGGCGCGCGGCGATGCTGTCGCGGTGCATAATGGACGCACGGTCAAGGCCGATATCTTGACGGCCTATATGGTCAAGAATGCGCCTTCGGGTCAGCCGCCGGCGCCCGGCAAACCGCCGCCAGCGCCCGCAAAGCCGCCGGTCAAGCCGGGGGCCGCGCCAGCCCCGGGGAGCGAGGATTCCAAGATCGACCGGGTCGATGCCCAGGGCCATGTCGTGATGATCGGTGCAGAAGATATCGGTCGCGGCGACTATGCGGTCTATAATACAACCACAGGGATCGCCACGCTGCTCGGCAATGTGGTCATCACCCGCGGCAAGGATGTCATCAGCGGGCAATATGCGGTGATGGATATGAACCGGAATATCAGCCGCATCCTGCCAGCCTCAACGCTCCCCGGCAGCACGCGCCAGCGCGTCCAGGGCGTTTTCGTCAAGCAAGATGCGCCGGACCAGGGCCCGGCCGGGGCGCCTAAACCTCCGGCGCCCTCGCCATCCAAGCCCGGTGAACCGTCGCCGGCGAAGAAGCCGTAATGCGCAGCGGCGACGAAGAGCCCCAATTCCCGATCCCGCAGTGGATCACGCCGACCTCTACGCCGGTGGCGCCGGTCGTTGCTCCCCGGCCACGCCTCGTCGCCGACAATCAGGGGCTGGTTGGCCGCGGGCTGGGCAAGAGCTTCAAGCGCCGCTCGGTGCTTCGCGACGTCAATATCTCGGTGCAGCGCGGCGAGGTGGTTGGGCTTCTCGGTCCCAATGGGGCCGGCAAAACCACCTGCTTTTACATCATCACCGGGCTGATCGCGGCCGATACCGGTACGGTCAGCCTCGATGGCGAGGACATCACCGAACTGCCGATGTATCGGCGCGCCCGCTTGGGGGTCGGTTACCTGCCCCAAGAAGCGTCGATCTTTCGCGGCCTGTCTGTAGAGCAGAACATCCGCGCCGTGCTCGAGGTCGCCGAGGCCGAGCCGGAAGCACGCGAGGCTATGCTCGATTCCCTGCTCGCCGAATTCTCGATCAGCCATTTGCGCCGGGCGCCGGCGATGGCGCTGTCGGGCGGCGAGCGGCGTCGCTGCGAGATCGCCCGAGCGCTGGCGACACAGCCGCATTTCATCCTGCTCGACGAGCCGCTCGCCGGCATCGACCCCATCGCAGTCAACGACATCCGCGACTTAGTGGCGCACCTCAAGGACCGCGGCATCGGGGTTTTGATCACCGATCATAACGTCCGGGAGGCCTTTCAGATTGTCGATCGGGCATATATCTTGCATGAGGGTCGCGTGCTGATGGAAGGCGCGCCCGGCGATATCGTCGCTGACGCCGATGTGAGACGCGTTTACCTGGGCGAAAGATTCAGCCTATAAGCCGCTCCGAACGGAGCGATTAGTGAACAGAATCGGTTTTTCGCAGCGGCTGGAGCTTCGCCAGACCCAGGCGCTGGTGATGACGCCGCAGTTGCAGCAGGCGATCAAGATGCTGCAGCTGTCGAACCTTGAGCTCGCCGACTACGTCGATGCCGAGATCGAGCAGAACCCGTTGCTTGAGCGCGGCGAGGCGGAAGGTGAGGACGGTCGACATCCGGGCGAGGCGAATGGAGCCGATCTCAACGGTTCCGCCGAGCCCGCGCGGCCAGCCGAGGTGAGGACGGATTTCCCCGATGGCGGCGAGCAATGGGACGCCTCCGCCGGCACCGAAGGCGACGGCAAGGCGGATTACGGCGGAGACGCCCAACCCTGGCGTTCGCGCAACGGCGCCATCGATATCGACAATCTTCCGGGGCTCGACCAAGCGGCGGCGCGCCCGCGCACCTTACGCGAGCACCTCCTGGAGCAGATCGGCGCCGATCTGCCCAATCAGGCCGACCGGGTGATCGCCGCTTATTTGCTCGATCAAATCGATGAAGCCGGCTACCTGCGCGGCGAGATTGCCGATGCCGCAGCGAGACTAGGCTGTTCGCCAAAGCGGATCGCACCGGTCATCGCGCGGCTGCAGGAGTTGGACCCGCCCGGCGTCTTCGCCCGCGATCTGCCAGAATGCTTGGCGCTGCAACTGCGCGACCGCAATCGCCTCGATCCGGCGATGCAGACGCTGCTTGAGAACCTGCCGCTGCTGGCCGCGCGGAACACCCCGGCGCTATTGCGCCTATGTCAGGTCGATGCCGACGATCTGGCCGAAATGATCGGCGAAATCAAATCGCTCGACCCGCGCCCCGGTCTTGCCTTCGACCCACCGCAGGCGCAGCCGATCGTTCCCGATATCGTGATGCGCGCCCAGCCCGACGGCGGCTGGATGATCGAACTGAACGCCGAGACGCTGCCGCGGGTTCTCGTCAACAACCGCTACTACGCGCGGGTTAGCCGCGTCGCCCGCAGCAAGGGCGAGCGCGAATACATCGCTGACCGGATGCAGGCGGCCAATTGGCTGATCAAGTCGCTGCACCAGCGCGCCACGACGATCCTCAAAGTGGCGAGCGAGATCGTCGAGCAGCAGGACGGGTTTTTCCGCCACGGGGTGCAATCGCTGCGCCCCTTGATCTTGCGCGACATCGCCGACGCCATCGGCATGCACGAGAGCACGGTCAGCCGCGTGACCAGCAACAAGTACATCGCCACGCCGCGGGGTCTTTTCGAACTGAAATACTTCTTCACCTCGGCCATCGCCGCCTCGCGTGGCGGCGAAGCGCATTCGGCCGAGGCGGTGCGGTTCCGTATCCGCCATATGATCGACCGCGAGGCGGCCGACACCACGCTTTCGGATGAACGGATCGTCGAATTGCTGCAGGCCGAAGGAGTCGATATTGCCCGCCGCACGGTCGCCAAGTACCGTGAGGCGATGCGCATTCCCTCTTCCGTACAACGCCGGCGCGAAAAGCAGCTGGCCCTGTGAGCCGGGCGGAGTCACCGCGTGGACGCTGAGCAGGCCAGGCTCGAAATCGCCGATTTGGTGACGCCCCGTAGCGTCATCGCCCAATTGCGGGCGCCGACCAAGCGCCAAGTGCTGCAGGAACTGGCGCGGCGGGCCGGAACCGTAACCGGGATCGCCGACCGGCGGATCTACGACGCGCTGGCGGAGCGCGAGCGCCTCGGCACCACCGGGATCGGCAACGGCGTCGCGATCCCGCATTGCCGCCTCGTCGAGCTCGACCGGCTCTGCGGGCTTTTCGCGCGGCTGGAACGGCCGATCCCCTACGATGCGATCGACGATGAGCCGGTCGATCTGTTGTTTGTCCTCCTGGCGCCGGCCGATGCCGGGGCCGAGCATCTCAAGGCGCTGGCTCGCGTCTCGCGGCTGCTGCGTGACCGCGCGATGTGCGAAAAGCTTCGCGGGGCCAACAGCGCCGACGCGCTCTACGCACTCCTTACCGAGGGGTCGGCGGGCTAGCGGACGCGGTCAGTGGACGCTGACCGGCTCCATTTCGTTCTGGCGCACCACCGCGAAGGCGAGGTCGCGATCGGCGATCAGCGCCATCTGTGTGCCGTCGGCGGCGTGGACCGCATAGCCGGAATTGCCATCGACGATGACCGGCTTCACATAGGCGATATCTTGCATGCCCAGCATCGCCAGATCGTTCGTCGTCATATGCCGCATTTCATTCGTTTGCATCTCTACCTCCCCCTGGACCGGTGTTGGGCCGGTGCAGGTGGTTAAGTCCCGATCGGGGACATGCGAATTTTGCGCCAATCCTTTTCGAGCTAGGCACCCTGCTTGGTTGAACGCACCAGCGTCGGCCCGGCTCGCTTGAGTTCGACGGTGCTTTCTTTGGCCGTGCCATCCCTGATCTCGATCGTCCGCACCCGCGTTTCGGGCCGCGGTCGTGTCAGGTCGATATGGAGGAGCCCGTTGTCAAGCCAGGCGCCGCGCACTTCGATGCCCTCGGCGAGGACAAACGAGCGTTGAAACTGTCGCGCGGCGATGCCGCGGTGAAGATAGACGCGGCTCTCGTCGTCCGACTGCTTGCCGCGCACGACCAGCTGATTGTCCTCGATCGTCAACGACAGATCGCTCATTGCGAAGCCGGCGACCGCCAGCGTGATGCGCAGCGCGTCTTCGTTGACTTGCTCGATATTGTAGGGAGGGTAACCGTCGCTCGATATCTTGCTTACGCGGTCGAGCGCTCTCTCGAAATGATCGAACCCCAAGAGCAGGGGCGAGTTGAATAGCGACAACCGTGCCATGGCGGCTTCTCCTCACTGAGCGAGACACCATGCCGGACCCAGTTTCGGCATCCGACGCCGGTTTATTTGGGGACGCGCGTCACGCCAATCAAGCGAGTGGCGTTCTGCCCGCGTTCCGGCCTCCTGGTGCAAAGCCCCTCGACACCCCATATGCTGCGCGCAACTACCGCTTGCGGTGACATGCCCATGATGACGAAACGATCAACCAAATGGCGCCTGATGGCGGCGCTGTTGTTCAGCCTAACCCTCGCCTTGGCGCCGAGCCTCGCCGAAGCGCGGGCCGGCAGCAGCATCAGCGGCTTTTCCAGCATGGGCACCCGTGGGCTGCGCAGTTTCGACAATAACGGCGCCGCGCCGTTGAGCCGTTCGATGGCCAATCCGGCGCCCTCGCCGGGTTTCTCGACGTATCCCGGCGGTGGCAGCTTCTTCTCGCGCCATCCGTTTTTGACCGGGATGTTCGGCGGGTTTCTCGGCTCGATGCTGTTTGGCGGCGGGTTTTTCGGTCACATGTTCGGCGGGTTGTTCACACTGCTGATCATCGGCTTCCTGATTTTCTTCGTGCTCCGACTCATTGGTGGCGGCGCCATGGCCATGGGTGGCGGCGTGCCGCGCTCGCTGGGTGCCGCGGCGGCGCCGGTACAGCGCTATCGCGGCCGCGACATCTTTGTCGGCGACGCCGACCTCAACGCCTTCCAGTCGCTGCACGCGGCGATCCAGGACGCGTGGGGAAAAGGCGACCTCGGCCAGCTGCGCCAGCTGCTGACGCCGGAAATGCTGAGCTATTTCTCCGAGGAGCTGACCAAGAACTCGAGCCAGGGCGTGCAGAACCTGGTTTCCAACGTCAACCTCGTGAAGGCCGAGCTGACCGAGAGCTGGGAAGAGGGCGAGATGCAGTACGCCACCGCCTACATGCGGTGGACCGCGCTCGACTACACGGTGCGGGTCGGCATGGCCCCGTCGAGCCCCGGGGCGCTGGTCAGCGGCGACCCGCGAATCCCGACCGAGGCCGAGGAGGTTTGGACCTTTGCGCGGAGCCGCGGCGGCCACTGGCTGTTGTCGGCGATCCAACAGGTCTGACGAGACCCACGCTACTGGCGAGGTCTACGGCCACGCCACTTCCGGCGGTAGGGACATCAGGATTGCCTCGACATTGCCGCC
>DASYXG010000325.1:0-1757 GCA_035935235.1 Allostellaceae bacterium | reverse complement strand
CCCGATTACTGGGATTTCCTCTATTTCTCGTTCGTCGTCGGCATGACCTGCCAGGTTTCGGACGTGCAGGTCGCGAACCAGCCCTGGCGCCGGCTCGTGCTCGCGCACGGCATCGTGTCGTTCATGTTCAACACCGTGGTGCTGGCGCTGAGCATCAACCTCTTGGCGGGGCTGCTGTAAGACCGCTAGTGCGACATCAGCACCGGGACGGTCATCTCCTGCAGTAAGGAGCGGCTGACCCCGCCCAGCACGAGTTCGCGCAGCCGCGAGTGGCTGTAAGCGCCCATCACGATCAGATCGGCGGTGAGGTCGGCGGCACGCGACAGGATAATGTCGGCGACGGGTGTGCCATCCGTTACGGTCGCCTCCGCCGCCGCCTCGACCCCGCGCCGCTTCAGCGCCGCGACCACATCGTCGGCGAGATGGCTGGGCGGCGTCCCGGGGGCCCCAGGCGCATCAACCTCGATCACCGTCACCGCATCGGCGCGCTCGATGATGAACATCGCGTCGTAGAGAGCGCGCGCCGCCTCGCGGGTGCCGTTCCACGCGATCATCACGTGGTCGAACGTGGTGAACTCGCCGACATAGGGTACGACCAGGACCGGACGCCCCATAGCCAGCACCAGATCCTCGGGCATGACCCGCGGCAGCGGGCTCGCGGCGTCCGGGTCGGCTTGGCCGAGCACGACCAGATCGAAGAGCCGACCCACCGAGGTGATGCTCTCGGTGATGTCCGCCTCGCGCCAGACCCAGTCGCCGGTGAGCTGCAGTCGGCCCAATTCCTGGCGGAACACGGCCTCGGCCCTAACCGCCTCGTCACGCTGCGCCGCCATGAAGGCGTCGACGAGCTGAGCGCCGCTGGCGAGGTCGCCAAAGCTGGTCGCCGCCGGCAGGCCGGTGGCGAAGAAGCCGGTTACGCGGGCGTTGAAGCGCTTGGCCAGCGCCGCGGCCGGCGCGAGCCGCCGCGCGACCGAAGCCGCGTTGTCGATGACGACGAGGATGTCTTTACCCGGCATCGCGACCTCCTTCAGCGCCTGCGCCGTTCAAACCGTCACGCGATCGCCTCGCGGCAAATGCCGATCCGGCGCTTGCCAGCGACAGTGTAGAACAACGGCGCCGGCGACGGGTCGTTGCCCTCGTACACCGCGACCGCCCGCGCCAACATGAACTGGCTGACATCGCGAAACGGCTCCAGCGGATGGCGTCCGATCGGATGCCAGCACACGTCTTCGAGCTCGTCGGTGGCATGCGGCTCGCCGACGACCAAGGCGCCATCGCCGAGGAAAAAGCGGGTGTTAAAGCGGCGGAACACCCGAGCCGGGGTAATCGCGCGGCCGATATAGGCGAGCCGATCGAGCGTCGCCACGATACCGGCCTCGGTATAAGCCTCCGCCACCGCACTGCCGGAACGCAATGCCTCTCGCGGCGCGCCCGGATGGCCAAAGAATACGCCCGACTCCTCCCAGGTCTCGCGCAGCGCCGCGCGGGCGCAGCGGCGCAGCCGCAGCGGCAACCACTCGGCGCCGATCTCGGTCTGCCATGGTCTTGCATCCTCGGCGTCAACCGCGCCACCGGGGAAAACATAGACCCCCGGCATGAACCGAACCGTCATCGGTCGCCTGCCGACGAGCAATTCGAGGTCGCGCCCGTGACCGCGCAACAGGATCAGCGAAGCGGCGTCCCGCGCACGGACAGCGGTGGGTTTCGTCTCGACGGGCCTCGTCGGCTCCGCGACGTCATTCATTTGCGGCAGCCCA
>DASYXG010000324.1:0-12608 GCA_035935235.1 Allostellaceae bacterium | reverse complement strand
GAATGCAGCGAAGGTATCAGGGAGCAAGCGCCACTACGCCGCAGCGTCGCCGACCCGCTTCATAATTTAAGCTGGCGTTATGCGGAACCTGCCGCCTGTGCTCCTCAATTCGGACGTGAGCGGGCTGCTTGCCCTCTGGCTCACACTCGGCATTGCCGTTGTCGGTAATGGCCTTCATCGTGTTCTTCAGACCCTGACCGCCGCCAAGTTCCGCTGCTCGACAAGCACCCGGTGATTGCGCGGCGCGCAATCGAGCGCGCGAAGCCGCGATGAATTCTCGTCAACGCGCCTGGTTCAAAACGGCACCTGCTCTATGACGCGGGCCGAAGCGATCCAGAGAATTAGAAAATTAAAAGCCAATAATGTGGCTATCAACACCAGCGCTAGGCCGATAATTTTTGCTAGATTGATGATTAGTGTCGCACAATGTCTGTTTAACGGGAGACCCTGATCTTCGACATTGCTGGGTAATACGGTCCAAATGTCAAACTCACGTTCGTCGATAGGCCAATCGTGCCTTAATTTACCTCCTACTTGTCCTGAGGTGCCACGCGGACGAGCCGCTTCGGTGACAAACTGTGACCCATCCATGACTACCTCCATCCGGTCCGCTAATCGAGGCACCCGGTCACGGGAATGAGGCTACCGCCTACCCATTGCCCGGATGCAGGCGGCACTGCACATTCGCGAATAACGTGTCGAGATCACGACACTTGACGCCATCGGCAGCCATCAGCGCCTGGGCGATTGGGTCGCTGAGCAGTTCGGATAATGATGGCTCGCTCGTCCATTCGGTGGTTCGAGGATGCTGCATTGCTTCTGCCCACATCACATTGCTCCCCAGGCAAAATATCCTGCCCTTATAGATGGGCACATTCTCGTCAGAGCAGTGTGACGTGCGTCACGTATTGAGAATTTTTTGGTTAGCCGCAATCGCGAGACTCACTGATGAAGGCGATCTCTCTCTGGCAGCCTTGGGCCAGTCTATGGTGTTCCAGGCGCAAGGTGCATGAGACACGGCATTGGCGATCCGCCCATCGGGGTTGGCTTCTCGTCCATGCCGCGAAGCGCTTCGAAAGAGACTTTGGACCGAATGATCCGCTTAGGCTGATCCTCGATGATGAGTTCGGCCCGCATTGGGCTGAGGACCTTCCGACAGGTGCCCTTATCGGCATGAGTGGTCGAATTCCTCGCGACCGATCTGTCTGATTATGTGACCGGCGCGGTGATCCCGATCGATGGTGGGCTGGTGCGGGGCTAAATGGCCTGCGCCGCGCCCTTAGCAGCGATGCCAAAAAGCCCGCTGCCCATTATGCGGCTTGGTCCGTTGTGCACAATTTCAGCGGATCGGGGAGTGCGTCGAGGATCAATTTGACTTTGGGAACCTCATGATCGAGGTATGTCTTCTCATGGACATCCTTGCCCGCGTGGCCGCACATATAGCGCCTCCGCTCTTGGGTAGATCCGGGAATCGTGCTGGTGTCTTGCAACAGGCTCGCGAATCGATGCCTCCACCCGTAATTGTCGCGGAGCGCGACCGTCTTGCCGGTATCGGGATCGATTTGGTTGACGATGCCGAGATCCCGGAGGAACCGCATCAAGATCGCCGACATCTTGGTGTTGCGTAGACCAGCCTTGTCCGGTTCGATTTCCTCGAACAATGCCGCGCCCTCGCCAAAACTGGCGCGAAGATACTCGATCCGCTCGACAAACCCCTCATCGAGCACCCACCCCGGTATCGGCAACAATCGGGTTCGGAATTGGGTCTTGAGTTGCTTGCTGGCCTGTTCAACTCCATCGACGATCTCCCGCCGATCCTTCGCAGTAATTTCCAAGCACACGGTTCCGCCGACGCTTCTCACATGCCCAACCCGCGCCTCGCTGATCTCCTTAACGATCAACCCGAGGCCCGCCATCAGCAACTCGCCCCACTTGACGACCGGATCGTTATGCTCGCGTGCCGCGAGCAGGATCTTCTTCGTCTCGGCATCACTGAGCGATAACCGGCGCAGCCCATCGGGTTTTGGCGGCAGGCTGATTTTCGCGCAGGGGTTCCCACCGGGGATGCCCCGAAACTTGTTGTTCTGATCCGCGACCCGATAGAGCGCACAAATATGCGTGAAATGGTCAAAGCAGAGGGCGTTGCCACCGAGGTTCAACAAATGCTCCTTATAGCTTTGTAATTGCTCATCCGTGGGGAGGGTCAAATCGTCTGCAATATTCAGATGCGCGAACAGATCGCGCATCCTCGACCGTTTGGTATTTAGGGCTTTTTGTCCCGGCGGGTTGTTGACCCGTTTGACCTTCCAGAGATTGAGAGCGGTCTCTGTCGAGCACCCGGCGACCTTGATCGGCGACACCTTCGCGACCGGCTCGATGACCGCACCCGGCGGGCCATAGCGACCGAGCGCAAAGAGGGTGGTGGTTTCGTCGCGGTCGGGGTCGTAGCACTCAAGCTCGCGCCACGGTTTCTTTGCAACCGGGATGCGCGGTTGCCGTTCACCCAAGCGGGCTTCGGCGGCGGCGATCCGATCATGAAACTCGGCGAGGATCGGGAGAGCGACCCGGTTGGCGAGGGCGTGGTCGCTGGTTCGAGTCGAGCGCACAAGGGTCTGTGCGCCGCCGAACAACGGCCAGAGCCGTTCGGGGATATCGACCTTGACCTGATAGTTGCGCCGTTTGCCAACCTGCCGCATTGAACCCATCTTGGCGACCCGCATGTTTCGGACTCCTAATTCGGACTCCGGGGGCGGCTTGACAAGGGCAGAAACGCTAGGCTTTCAGGGTTTATGCGGGGTTTTGGCTGACTCGCTTGCCGGATCGCTCTCGGCCATGGTCGGGGCTACTTCGCGGCGACCGGCTGGCGCACCAGCGCGTCCGGCGCGCGATAGGCGGCGACCGCGGGCAGGCGGCCCGGCTGATAATCGATGCCGCTGCGCCCGTCTCTGTTCTCGTAGATGCGGATTTCCGGCACATGCGGCCGAATTTTGCGTTCGGCGTCGAGCCACAGGCGCAGCATCAGCCGCTTTTGGTCTGGCGCGTCCCAGTCCTCGAATTCCGAGCGGGCATGCATGACCGTGTAATTGTTGAGGAATGTCGCTTCGCCGGGTTCGAGGCGGGTCTCGAATTGCAGGCGCTTGGCGGTGTCGCGGAACAGATCGATCGCGGCGATTTCCTCCGGGGTAAAGGCGCGCTTCAGCTCCCGGAACGCGGCGTTGAAGATCTCCCCGACCATAAAGATGCTCAGCTGACCCTCGCGCACCGAGAAGACCGGGATGTCGTAGGGCGTGATGCAGGGCTGGTCGGGCGCCTCTTCGCCGCGGCGGTGATAGGGGAAGCCGCGATAGAGCACCGGCAACAGGTCCGGCCGGGTGGCGGCGATCTCGTTGTGGATGGCAAGCCCCGAGGCATATTGGCTTTCGCCGCCAGCGCGCGCCTGGCGCACGCACATCAACCCGACGATCTGCGCCAGGTCGCAATGCAGCGACAGCTCGCGGCGGCTGGTATAGCCGCGTGCGCTTTCCTCACCGCCGGGTGGCGTCTCGTCGCGCACTTGGCCGAGCACATCGCCCAGCGCGCTCTGCGATACGCCGCGGCCGAAATGGGCGCCGAGCGCCCAGAACATCCGACTGATCTCGTCCACCGAATGATCGGCCACCGGGATGCCGCGCACGATCACGATGCCGCGGCCCTCCTGGATTTCATCGAAGACCCGCTCGAGATCGGTATCCAGCGCCGGATGGCGGCAATCGGCCGGCATGATGTCGGCGATATCGGTCCGCGACGACCGACGCAGCACGTCCTTGAGCGCCGCGGCATGGCGCGAGGTCAGGTCGAAGGCGATGTCGTTCTTGCTGAAATCGCCGCCCCACCAGGCCATCTCGTGCTCGAAACGCGCGGTGTGGATCGCGGTCATGGCAGCCTCCGCTCGATTGGCCCAAGCCTAAGCCGCCAGGCGCAGCTTGTCGCGCATCATGTCGGCCAATTTTTCGCCGATCATGATCGTCGCGGCGTTGGTGTTGCCCGAGATGACGGTCGGCATCACCGAGGCGTCGGCGACGCGCAGCCCCTCGATGCCGATCACCCGGAGTTCGGGATCGACCACCGCCATCGCATCGACCCCCATCTTGCAGGTGCTGGTCGGGTGGTAGACCGTCCCGCCGCGCTGGCGGGCGTAGTCGAGCAGCTGAATATCGCTCACGATCCCGGGTCCAGGCTGGAATTCCTCGGCGATGAAGCGTGCGAGCGAGGGGTGGGCGAGGATACGCCGGCACAATTTCAGTCCATCGACGATGGTTTGCTGATCGACCGGGTCGGACAGGTAGTTGGGGATCATCGCCGGCGGGTCGGCCGGGTTGGCGCTTTTCAACTTGATCTCGCCACGGCTTTCCGGCCGCAGCTGGTAGGCGATCATGGTGAAGCCGGAGAATTTGTGCAGCCCATCCTGCGGCCGGTCGGCGCTGAACGGCGAGATCGAGCATTTGATGTCGGGGGTGGCGAGCTCGGGCCGGGTCTTGGCGAAGAGCGCCGCGGGCGACGAGATCATCGCCAGCGGGCCGGTTTTGAACATGTAGTACTGCATGCCGACCTTGAGTTTCTTGACGTTGCTCAGCATCACGTCGTTGACGGTGATCGGCATCGCGGCCTTGAGCTTTATCGGCGCCGAGTAGTGGTCTTGCAGGTTCTGTCCGACGCCGGGCAGGTCGTGCACCACGGCGATGCCGTGTTGGGCGAGATGCGCCGCCGGCCCGATCCCCGATAGCAGCAGCAATTGCGGCGAGCCAATCGCGCCGCCGCAGAGCACGATCTCGCGGCGAGCGCGGGCGGTCTTCACCTGGCCACCCTGGCGGTACTGGACCGCGACCGCGCGCTTGCCCTCGACGACGATCTTTTCCGAATGGGCGTGGGTGACGATCTGGAGGTTGGCGCGGCCACGCGCCGGGTTGAGGTAGCCGACCGCGGTCGAGCAGCGCTTGCCGTTGCGCGTCGTGGTCTGGTGATAACCGACACCGTCCTGTTGCGCGCCGTTGAAGTCGTCGTTGCGCGGAAACCCCAGCGCCATCGCGCTGTCGATGAAGGCCTCGGCGATCGGATGCCGCTCGACATCGGAGACGGCGAGCGGGCCGCCGCTGCCGTGGAAATCGTCGCGGATGCTCTGCTGGTGCTCGGCGCGCTTGAAATAGGGCAGCACGTCGTCGAACGACCAGCCGGTATTGCCGAGCTGTCGCCAATGGTCGAAATCCTCGGCCTGGCCGCGGATATAGACCATGCCGTTGATCGACGAGGAGCCGCCGAGCACCTTGCCGCGCGGCCAGAATACCTTGCGGCCATTGGCCCCGGAATCGGGCTCGGTCTCGAAGCACCAATTGACCGACGGGTCGGCGAAGGTCTTGCCGAAACCGAGCGGGATGTGGATCCAGCGATTGGTATCTTCGCCACCGGCCTCGAGCAAGATTACGCGCGTGGCGGGGTCTTCGGAGAGCCGCGCGGCGATAGTGCAGCCGGCCGAGCCGGCGCCAACGACGATAAAATCCGCCTCGATCGTGTCGTTTCCGGCAGCCATTTTCTCCTCCCTCGCGCTTCAGCGGGATGATGGCGGGTGGAGGGCGGAGCGTCCAGACTCAGGCGATTGCCGGCACCCGCATCACCGGCGCCTCGCGGATCGGCAGATTGATCAGCGCGGCGAAGGCCGCCAGCGCCGCGTCGGCATAGAACATGAGGCTGTAGTCGCCGAGATGCGCGACTGCCAGCCCGCCGAGCCAGGCCCCATAGAACGCGCCGAGCTGATGGGTGAGCAAGGTGAGGCCGATCAGGGTCGCGAGATAGCGCGTGCCGAACAGCTTGCCGACGATCCCCGCGGTGGGCGGCAGGGTCGCCAGCCACGACACGCCCAGCGCCAGCGCGAAGAGATAGAAGGTCGTCGCTGTCTTTGGCGCCGCCATGAAGATGAGGATGGAGACCGCTCGGATCATGTAGACCCAGAACAGCAGGTGCTTGAGCCGGAAGCGGGTGCCGAGCCAGCCGACTCCGAGGCTGCCGGCGACATTGGCGAGGCCGATGATCGCCAGCGAGTTGGCGCCGATGACCGGCGACAAGCCGCACAGCCGCACTTCGCCGGGCAGATGCGTCACCAAAAGCGCGACATGAAAGCCGCAGGTGAAGAAGCCGAGATGCAGCCACCAATAGCTGCGCTCGGCGGCCGCGATTTTGAGCTGCTGGCCGAGAGACAGCGCGGGTTCGGCGGGGGCGGCAGCTTGCGCCGCTGTCGCCGGCGCCTTCTTTCGCCGCATCAAGAGCGCCAGCGGCAGGGTCAGCAAAGTCGCGGCGGCGACGCCGAGTATCGCGGCGACCCAGCCAATCCCGAGGATCGCCATCTGCACGATGGGGGCAAAGACGAATTGGCCGAGCGAGCCGCCGGCATTGATGACGCCGGCCGCGAAAGACCGCCGCTCGCCCGGCAGACGCTGCATCACCGAGCCGATCAGGATCGACAGGCTGCCGGCGCCAGCGCCAAACGAACTGACGATGCCGAGTGTCCCGATCAGCGCCCATTCCGAATGCACGAACGGCGTCATCGCGGTGCCGGCGGCGAGCATGATGCCGCCGAACGTGATCACCCGGCCGGGGCCGTAACGGTCAGCGCAAGCGCCGAACACCGGCTGCGCCAAGCCCCAAACGAATTGCCCGACCGCGACCGCGAGGCTGATGGTGACGATGCCGAGTCCGGTGGCGCTGTCGAGCGGTGCGATGAAGAGGCCGATCGTTTGCCGCGCGCCCATCGTGATCAAGAGGATCGCCGAGGCGGCGGCAATCAGCGTCCAGGGAAGCCGGGAGGGCATCGCGTTCACCGTTGTTGGCAGATAGGCGTAGATGCGCCTAGTTACGATGCCACGATGTGCATGGCAATCCCGCTTCGCTCATGGCTGGTCATCGCGAGAGGCGCGGCCCTAGAATTATCGTATGACACCTGAAGCCATCCTCGCCCACGCGCCGCGCGCGCTGACCCAGAAACATCGCGAACGCTATTTCGCGACCGGGTTCCTTTCCGCCGAGGGGCTGATCCCCGACGAGTGGCTTGAATTGCTGCGCGCCCGGTCGGCCGAATTCATCGCGAAGAGCCGCGCGGTCGCCGCCTCGAACGAGGAATTCGATATCGGCCCGCAGCATCGGCCCGACCACCCGCATGTGCGGCGGCTGCGCGCGCTGGTCGACCGGCATCCCGATTTCTGGCGCATCTGCAGCGAGTCGCCGCTCGCCGACATCGCCGCCGACCTCGTCGGTCCCGACGTCAAGTTTCACTCGTCGAAGCTCAATTACAAATACCCGGGCTCCGGCGAGATCGTCGATTGGCACCAGGACATCCCGGCCTGGCCGCATACCAATTACAGCCCGGTGACCCTGGGGATTTATCTCGAAGACGTGCCGGTAGAGCAGGGGCCGCTGACCTGCATTCCCGGGAGCCACCAGGGGCCGATTTTTGTCCACCGCGACGACAACGACGCGTGGACCGGCGCGATCCGCCAGTCCGACCACGCTCGGATCGAGATGGCGGCCGCCGAAGACTTGACCGGCCCGGCGGGGACGGTGATCGCGATCAACTGCCGGACGGTACATGGCTCGCGCGCCAACGCGACCAACCGGGTGCGCCCAGTGGCGCTGTTTGTCTACAGCTCGGCCGACGCCTTCACCTGGATGCCGACGCCGACGCCGACTCGTTACACCGGCGAGATCGTTCGCGGCCAGCCGGCGGCGGTGGCGCATCTCGATCCCACCCCGTGCCCGGTGCCGCCCGACTGGTCGAAATCGGGCTACGGCTCGATCTTCACCGCGCAGAACGCGGAGCTTTAAGCGGCGGCTTTCTTTCTGACTCCGTTCGGAATCTGGGAAGGCCCTGGTTTCGCTATGACCGACCCGCCGCACCTCGCCGTGCGCGAATCTCCGATGACGAGGTATCGGAGCGGAAACGGTGCTCGGGGATTTCGGTGAAGAGATCGACATAGCGCCGCGGCACCGGGATCTCGTTCAACGCTCGCAGACGCCCCGCCGCGTCGATGCGCACGGCGACCAGAAAGCTGCTCCCCGCATTGGCGATCTCCTCGAGCGCATCGTGCATTCGCGCCTCGTCATCGCCGTAATATCGCGGCGCAATCAACCGCTCCGCCGTATCCGCGCCGATGAGAAACGTCGACCCGGGAAACAGGCGCGACTTTTCCAGGAAAGTGGGCGCCCTGGTGAGTTCGACCGGCGACTTCCAGGCGAATTGCGAAAGCCGGTGCCGCACCGTCTCGCCCGCCAGCGGCGGCTTGTCGACATTTGTGACGGAGATTTCGAACGCCAAAGGCTGCTGCCTGAGATCCTCGGCGACTCGCGCCAACGATACATGACCCTCGTGGATCGGGTTGAAAGAACCGGGGAACAGCACAACCGGCTGCGGCGCCGACAACATCATTTGGCCATCGGGCTGGACCGTGACGCGATCGTGTTCACCCGCCAGGAGCCGATCGATTGTATCCGCGGAAGCGACGATTGTTTCCACATAATGCTCGTCCGCATCGAGCAGGCTACGCGGCGATGGCGCGGCAACCCCGCAGGCGCGGGCCAGCCAAAGGACGATCGCACGTGACACGAGGTCTTCCTCGGCGGCGCGGTCGCGTCGGCCCTTGGCCAGCACCGCCGTGCAGTGCGCGATGCCGGCGGCGTTGCCGAAGGCGATGTGAAAGCGATGCTCGCCTCTCCGCGGGCGATCGCTCACCAATGCCGCCGTCGCGCCGAGACCCACCAGATCGGTGCCCGCCGGCATCAGCCTGGCGGCGCGCGTCCGCGCGGCTTGCGCCATCGCGATCGCCGTGTCGGCGCTGCACGCCTGACCCGGCGCAAAGCCGAGAAACGCGGCAAGCGCCTGCTCGTCGTAGGGAACCTGCGCGTCAATCAGCAGCCGAGAGCCGCCGGGAACGCGAAGCAACTCGGCGACCGCTCCGCTGCCGCCCCCGGTGATGGCGAGCGCGGCCTTGCGGCCGGACCCGTGCAAGGCGGAGATCAATTGTCGCCACGCGGCGTTCGACGGGCTCATGGTTCGGCTACCCGCCCTTGAACATGTCGGCGGCGAGTTCGTCGCGCACCGTGTCGAGATCGAGGCCGTGGGCGGCAATCATGTCGCTGGTGTCGGCGATGATCTGGTCGATGTCGCCCATCAGCCGCAGGCGCTTGTAGAGGTCGGGCATGTGGATCCCCATCGCCTCGCCGATCAGCTCCATGAAGTTGAGCAATTCGAAGGTGACCTTCGGCTGATAGGCGATCAGGTCGCGGTGACAGGCGTGGAAGATCGAGGCGATGGTGGTGACGCCGGCCTCGGCCGCGGCGGCGAATTCGCGCTGGCGCAGCTCCTCCTTGAATTGCGGCAGCACCGCGAGGTGGCTCGCCTGGGTGCTCATCACCGGCACGTCGAGCTCGACCACTTCGAGGCCGGGGATCGCGCGCAGCACCTGCTTGACGGCGACCATGATGCTCGGCACTGCCGAGCGTTCCTGCAGCGCGACGCGCTTCTCGACCCGGTGGGTGAAGAGCGGGCGCAGATCGTCGAGCCGCTCGGCGAAAAGCTCGGCGAGCGGGGCGATCTCGAACGGCATCGCCTGCCCGGTGGACGCGGCGTAGGCCGGCATCGCCACCTCGCCGATCTGGATAAAGCAACTCGGGCACCACGACACCACCTTCGATGCGCCGGGCCGCGCCAGCCGCTCGATGGTGTTGAAGCCGAGCCGGCCGGCCACCTTCGGGTCGCCGCGCTTGAATTGCTGGATGCCGCAACACGTCGCGGTGCCGCCCATCACCTCGTAGCGAATCCCGAGCGCGTCGAGCACTTCGAGCACGAGTAGTGCGATGTGCGGCGTCTTGATAACGTTGCAGCCGGTATAGAAGACGATGTCGGGCGTCTCGTATTCGGCCGGCGCGCGCAGCGGCGGGGCCAGCCGCTCGAGCACCTCCGGCGCCAATTGCAGCCGCGAGATGGTGCGGGTGCTGCGCCCCATCGAATTGAAATATTGCTGGGCGCCGCGGCGGACTTCGGCCTCGCCCTTCCTGGCGTTCATGCTGGCGATGCGCGCCATGTTGACCATGAAACGCGGGTTGACGCCGTAATCGCAGGCCGGGATGCACTTGCCGCTGTTGGTGCAGACCTGGGCCCAGCGCTCGGCGTCCGGGGTGCCGGGACCGCCGTCGAGCAGGTCGAGCGTGCCCTCGACGATGGCGACCGCGTTCGCCGGATCGAGCCCGGCCGGCTCGACCATCGGGCAGGCTTCGACGCATCTGCCGCAGCTTGTGCACGCGTCGAGGGTCTCGGCGACCCGTGCTTGCACCGCCTCCATAAACCCGCCGCCGTCGGCCATCGGTGAACCTTTCGACGCTTCGCCGCGATGATAACTCAAGCCGGCAGCAGCGCCAGCAGCGCCTTGACAACCGCACCGAGATCGAACCGGCCGCGCTTGAGATCGTGCCCGGCGCCGTCGATCGTGACGATCCGGGTCGGGGCGGGGATCGCCGTTACCGCGGTGCGCAGTTCGGCGGGCGAGCCGAACGGGTCGACGGTGCCCGAGACAAACAGCGCCGGGACGGTAAGGCGAGGAAAATGCTCGGTGCGCCGCCGTTCGGGTTTCCCCGGTGGGTGCAGCGGGTAGGAGAAGAGCAGCAGCCCGCTCGCCACGCTGGGCTCTTCGGCCGCCAGCATCGTCGCCTGCCGCCCGCCATAGGATTGGCCGCCGAGAAAGACTGGGCCGGGGACGCACTGGCGCAGCGCTGCCACCGCCTCGCGCAGCCCGGCACGGTCGGCGGCGGCTCCGGAGGGGGAGGGTGGCCCGGTCGGTCGGCGCTGGCGAAACGGCAGATCGTAGCGCAGCACCGTGACGCCGGCCTGAGCGAAGGCGTCGGCGGCGGCGACCAGCAAGGGCATCCGGCAATTTCCGCCGGCGCCGTGCGTCAGCACTAACCCCGCGCCGCTCGCCGTCGCCGGCCGGTGCAGGAAGCCGCGGACGGCGCCTTCCTCGAATGCGATCGCTTCCGCCATGCCGAATGCCTTGACCCCCGGGCGCCCAGGTGGCCCGATAAGAAGAACGATACGGAGGAACGCCATGCCCGAAAAGCGCATCGAGCGGCTCGATGCCGCGCTCGACCGGATCATCGACGCGTCGGAGACGATCCACGACCTCGCCGACGGGTTTGGCGGCGAGCAGGGGCCGGCGGAGGGGCCGCTGTGGTGGAAAGAGGACGGCTATCTGCTGTTCAGCGACATCCACAACAACAAGCGGATGAAATACGATCCCGGCAAGGGCGTGTCGTTGTTCGCGGAGCCGACTAACCGCGCCAACGGCCTGACCCGCGACCTACAGGGCAGGCTCATCGCCTGCGAGCACGACAGCCGCCGGGTCACTCGGCTCGAACTCGACGGTTCGCTCACCGTCATCGCCAACAGCTTCCAGGGCCGCCAGTTGAACCGACCCAACGACGTGGTGGTGAAGTCGGACGGGGCGATCTACTTCACCGATCCGTGGACGAACCCCAACCCGCCGCAGCAATGGGACCTGACGTTTTCCGGGGTCTATCGGCTGACCCCCGATCTCGGCACGTTCTCGTTGCTGGTCGACGATTTCGTGCTGCCGAACGGCCTGGCCTTCTCGCCTGACGAGTCGGTGCTTTACATCAACGACACGCGGCGCGGCCACATCCGCGCTTTCGACATGATGCCGAACGGGATGCTGGTGAAAGCGAGCGACCGGGTCTTCGCCGATCTGCGCGGGCCGGAGCCGGGGGTGCCCGACGGGATGAAGGTCGATGTCGAGGGCAATGTCTATTGCGGCGGCGCCGGCGGGATCTGGGTCATGGACAAGACCGGCAAGAAACTCGGCCGCATCGTCCATGGCGCGCCGGCGACGACCAATATCGCCTTCGGCGGGGATGACTGGAAGACGCTCTACTTCACCAGCCGCAATCACCTCGGCATGACCAAGGTGAAATTCGCCGGCATTCCGGTGCCAGTCGGCAAGCGCTAGAGGGCCTAGTAATCGTATTTGTAATTGAGGCCGAGACCGGTTCCCCCGGACTGGCTGCGATCGGTCCTCACAATAAGCAAAATCCGATCTGGTCGCGTTCCCCAATTCGCTCTAACGGCTCGCCTGGCCCCATCATTGATCTCGACGGCCTAGCTGAGCCGGGCGAAAACGTATTCGTGGTGCGGTCGTAGGCCTTGCGCGGGTGTGTGACGTCCGGTTCCATGGAGATCAGGCGAGGTCGAAGCGATCGAGGTTCATCACCTTGGTCCACGCCGCGACGAAGTCGTTCACGAACTTCTCCTGCGAGTCGGTGCATGCATAGACCTCCGCAAGGGCGCGCAGCTGCGAGTGCGAACCGAAGATCAGGTCGACACGGGTGCCGGTCCACTTGGCCTCGTACGTCTTCCGATCGCGTCCCTCGTACACGCCGTCAGAGCCGGCGGCCGGTTGCCACTCCGTGCTCATATCGATCAGGTTGACGAAGAAATCGTTGCTCAGTGTCTCCGGCCGCTTGGTGAAGACGCCGTGCGGGGAGCTTCCGGCATTTGCGCCGAGGACACGCAGACCGCC
>DASYXG010000323.1:0-7672 GCA_035935235.1 Allostellaceae bacterium | reverse complement strand
AAGGGCCGAGACTTCCAGGCAAAGGTCAACGAGCTTGACCGCGACGTACAGGCCAAGCGTCAGGCGCTCGAGCGGTCGAACGCCGATGCGCTGCAAAAGATCCAGGAGGTGATGGTGAAGATCATCACCGACATCGCTAAGGACCGAAAAGCAAATCTCGTCTTCCAGCGCAGCGAGCTCGTCCGGTTCGATCAGGGGTTTGACGTCACCGACCAGGTCTTGCAAAAGCTTGATGAGCAGATGCCGACGCTCGACGTGACCTTTGTTGCTCCGGTCGCGGCCAATGCTCCCGACCAGGGTACGCCACCCGCTACGACGCCGGGGCCTGCGCCCGCACCCACGCCTGCCAAGCCGGCGCCGCCGCCCAAGAAGAAATAGGCGCTCCCGCCTTCCTCTGCGGGCGTCCGAGATATGGCCGATCCACGTTTCTTCGACCGTGCCGGGCCGTTCTCGCTTGACTCCCTAACGGCGATTAGCGGTGCGCGGCTTGCCGATCCGTCGAGTGCCCCGCGCATCATTGAGGACGTGGCGGCGCTTGAGACCGCCGGGCCCAACGAGGTGACGTTCCTGGCCAACCTTAAGTATGTCGGGGCTTTAGCAGCATCGGGTGCAGGAGCGGCATTCGCGGCCGAGCGATTTGCCTCCCGGGCGCCCTCGGGGATGGCGCTGTTAATCGCGGCGGATCCTTATAAAGCGTTTGCGCTCGCCGCGGACGCCTTTTATCCGGTGCCGCCGGTCACTCCCGGGCGGGCGCCCTCGGCGATTATCGACCCGTCAGCCAGCGTGCCGGACGACTGCGAGATCGCCGCCAATGTCGTGATCGAGCGCGGCGCGCGGTTGGGAAGGCGCTGCCAGATTGGCGCCAACAGCGCGATTGGAGCCAATGTCGGAATCGGTGACGTTTGCCGGATCGCCGCTAACGTCACGGTCAGTCACTGCTTGATGGGGTCTCGGGTGATGCTTCATCCCGGCGTGCGGATCGGACAGCCCGGGTTCGGCTTCGCGCCCCGATGGGAGCGGTCCGGTCACGGTTCCGCAGCTTGGTCGGGTCATCATCGGCAACGATGTCGACATCGGGCCAATACCGTGGTTGACCGCGGCATGGCGCACGATACGGCGATTGGTGATGGCACGAAGATCGATAATCTGGTGCAGATTGGGCACAATGTGGCGCTCGGGCGGGGCTGCATCCTGGCAGGGCAGGTCGGCATCGCGGGAAGCATGCATTTTGGAGATTTCGTCATGGTGGGCGGCCAGGTAAGCTTCACCGGGCACTTGCGGGTTGGCGATGGCGCTCGAATAGCGGCGATCTCGGGCGTGTTTCATGATGTAGAGCCTGGCGCGACAGTCGGCGGCATCCCGGTGGTGCCGCTAACCAGTTGGATGCGACGGATGGCGATCCTGCGACGCTTGGCGATCGAGAAGGGCGGATCATGATCGAACCGGCCTCTGCCGTCGAAGAATTATCGGAAATTGATCGGGAGCGGATCATGGAAATGATCCCCCATCGCGATCCGTTTTTGCTGATTGATCGGGTTGTCGATGTTGCGAAGAATCAGCGAGCGACGGGGATCAAAATGGTCTCGCCGGAGGAATATTATTTCCGCGGCCATTTCCCTGGACGTCCTGTGATGCCTGGCGTCTTGATCGTCGAAGCGATGGCGCAGACTGCGGCCGTGCTCGTTGTTCACACGCTTGGCCCGGAATGGGAACGCAAACTCGTCTATTTCATGAGCATCGACAACGCCCGATTTCGGCGCCCGGTATTTCCCGGGGATAGACTGCACATCCACGTCACCAAGTTGCGCAATCGTGGCAATGTCTGGAAATTCGAAGGCCGCGCGGAGGTCAATGGCCAATTGCATGCGGAAGCCGTGTTTGCGGCGATGATCCGCGACAACTAGACCGATTGGCGATGCCCAAAATCCATCCCACAGCGATCGTCGCGCCAGGAGCACGCCTAGCCGACGACGTCGTGATCGGTCCGTATTGCATTATTGGCGAGCATGTCACGCTCGACTCCGGTGTCAGCTTGCACGCCCACGTGGTCGTCGAAGGTCGAACGACAATCGGCGCTGGAACGCGCGTCTTTCCCTTCGCCTCGATCGGGCTTGAGCCGCAGGATCTCAAGTATCGCGGCGAGGAGTCGTTCCTCGAAATCGGCAGTAACAACACGATCCGCGAATACGTGACGATGAACCCGGGCACAGCTGGCGGGGGGATGGTGACGCGCGTCGGCAATGCGTCGCTGTTCATGGTCGGCGTCCACATCGCTCACGACTGCCAGATTGGCGACGGGGTAGTTATGGCGAACAATGCCACGCTGGCGGGGCATGTCGTTATTGAAGACCACGCAGTGCTTGGCGGTCTCAGCGCGGTACACCAATTCGTGCGGATCGGCCGTCATGCCATGGTCGGGGGCATGTCGGGCGTCGAGCGGGACGTCATTCCCTACGGCCAAGTAATGGGCGATCGCGCGCGGCTCAACGGGCTCAACATCGTCGGCATGCAGCGTGGCGGGTTCAGCCGCGAAGACATCAGCGGGCTACGCAGCGCCTACCAACACCTATTCTCGGCCGAAGGGACGCTCGTCGAGCGTGTCGACGAGGTGGCCCGGAGATATGCCGGCATTCCTCCCGTTGATGACATCATCGCCTTCATCCGGGCAGATTCGAACCGCGCGATCTGCCAACCCAAAGGCCCGAATGGCGGATAGGTCAGCGGCTCCCGGCCGCCTCGGCATCATTGCCGGGGCTGGCGGGCTGCCGCGACGACTGATCGAGACCTGCCGCGCGGGCGGGCGCGATTTCTTTGTCTTGGCGCTTCAGGGAGAAACCGATCCGGCCACGGTCGCCGACACGCCGCACGCCTGGTGTCGCATGGGCGCGGCGGCGAAGGGTCTTGGCTTGCTACGCGACAATGGCGTCACCGAATTGGTTCTCGCCGGGGCCATCCGCCGTCCCACCTTGTCGGCGATCCGGCCCGATTGGCGGGCCGCCAAGTTCTTCGCCAAAGTCGGGTATCGCATGCTCGGTGACGACGGGTTGCTCTCGGCGGTCGTCAAGGAATTGGAGATCGAGGGCTTCCGGCTGCTCGGCGCACATCAATTACTCGATGCGACCGCGATACCCGAAGGGCCGCTGGGCCGCCTGCGCCCTGATGCCGATGCGGACGCCGACATCCGTCGCGGTATCACCCTCGCGCGGGCAATCGGCGCGCTCGATGTCGGCCAGGCGGTCGTCGTCCAGCAAGGTCTTGTGCTCGGGATCGAGGCGATCGAAGGGACAGACGCACTCCTTAGGCGTTGCGGCGGCTTGAGGCGCGAAGGCCCGGGAGGGGTGCTCGTTAAGCTCGCCAAGCCGCAGCAGGAAAGCCGCATCGACCGGCCAACCATCGGCGCGCGGACGGTGGCGATCGCCGCCGAAGCAGGGTTGCGGGGTATTGCCATCGAAGCCGGCGCGACATTGATGCTGGACCGCGAAGCGGTGATCCGCGCCGCCGACGAAGCCGGGTTGTTTGTCGTCGGCGTGCGCGCCGGATGACGGAATCCGCATCACCGGCGCCGTTTATCTTTATCGTGACCGGCGAGCCTTCGGGCGATGCGCTCGGCGGAGCGCTGATCGCGGCTTTGCGCCGGCGCGCAGGTGAGGGGTTACGGGTCGCCGGGATCGGCGGCGAACGGATGCGCGAACAGGGCATCGATAGCCTGGCGCCGCTCTCCGACCTCGCCATCGGCGGGGTTTTGGAGGTGGTCCCGCGCGCACCGACGATTTTCCGCCATGTGCGCACTGCGGTGTCGGCCATTCAAGCGCAGCGTCCCGATGCGGTGGTCACGATCGACAGCTCCGGTTTTAGCTGGCGGATCGCGCATGCCCTGCGCCGGCGGGGCGCGCGTCTACCGCTGATCCACTATGTCGCGCCAATGGTATGGGCGTGGCGGGCGCATCGGGCGCGGTTGGTGGCGCGCTGGTACGATCATCTGCTGACCCTGCTCCCATTTGAGCCGCCCTATTTCGAGCGGCTCGGGCTTGCCTCCACCTATGTCGGGCATCCGGTGGTCGATAGTGGCGCCGGACAGGGCGATGACAGGCGGTTTCGCGCCACGCATGCCATCGCTGCCGATGCGTTGATCTTGACCGTGCTGCCCGGCAGCCGCGGCGGCGAGGTACGGCGGCTGATGCCGGTGTTCGGGGAGACGTTGAGGCGACTGGAAGCGATGGTCGGCCCGTTCCGGATCGCGGTGCCGACGGTCGAAACCGTGGCTGAAGCCGTCGTGGCAGGGGTGGTCGACTGGCCGGGCGACCCCATCGTCCTGCGCGGCGACGCAGCGAAGTACGACGCGTTTGCCGCCAGTCGCGCCGCGCTGGCGGCCTCGGGCACCGTGGCGCTCGAATTGGCGATGGCGCGGCTGCCGATGACCGTCGCCTACCGGCTCGCCCGATCGACCGAGATCTTGCTCAAACGCGTGCTCAAGGTGCCGCAGGTCAATCTGATCAATTTGACCCTGGGTCGCCCGCTGGTCGCCGAGCATCTCGGCGCGAACTGCACGCCCGAACGGTTGACCGCGACGATGGTTGAGCTGATCCGGGACGAACGGGTTCGCGCCGCGCACCGCGAGGGTTATGATGAGGCGATGCGGCTCTTGGGCTCCGGTGGCCCCTCGCCGAGCCTCAAGGCCGCCGACAAGATTCTCGAGATGGTCGCCGCACACCGGCAGCACCAGGAGTGATGCAAGATGGCCGATACCGACAAATTCCGCTTTCTGCACACGATGATCCGGGTCAAGGACCTCGACAAGTCGCTGGCCTTCTATACCGGACAACTGGGCATGAATTTGATCCGTAAACGCGACTACCCGACAGGTAAGTTCACCCTCGCCTTCGTCGGTTACGGTGACGAGGAGCACAATACCGTGGTTGAGCTAACGCATAACTGGGAGCAGGCGGAGCCCTATGCGCTTGGCTCGGGCTTCGGCCATCTCGCGGTCGGCGTGCCCGACGTCTACGCCACCTGCGAGAAACTCGCGAAGGCCGGGGTGAAGATCCCACGCCCCGCCGGCCCAATGGCGCATGGCGGCTCGGTCATCGCCTTTATCGAGGACCCCGACGGCTATAAAATCGAGCTAATCGAACGGAAGTAGTACCCGCAAGGGTAACCCCCCGGACCCAGTCGGAGGGGCTTTTCCCATCGCGGCGGGGCGGCTAGTGACGCCTACCGATATCGGTGTAGTGGCGCAGGTCGGAGCCCGTGAACAGCTGACGTGGGCGCCCGATCTTGGTGTCGGGGTCTTCGATCATCTCGGTCCATTGCGCGATCCACCCAACCGTGCGCGCAATCGCGAACAGCACAGTAAACATCGAGGTGGGGAACCCCATCGCCTTTAAGATGATGCCCGAATAGAAATCGACGTTGGGGTAGAGCTTGCGGCTGATGAAATAGTCGTCGTTGAGCGCGATGTGCTCGAGTTCCATCGCCAAATCGAGGAGAGGGTCGTCCTTGATGCCAAGATCCTTCAGCACGTCATGGCAGCTTTCGCGGAGCACGTGCGCACGCGGATCGTAGTTCTTGTAAACCCGGTGGCCGAAGCCAAACAGGATCTCGTGGTTGTGCTTGTCCTTCACCTGGCTGATGAATTCGGGGATGCCCTTGGGGCTGCCTATCTTGGCGAGCATCTTCAGAACCGCCTCGTTGGCGCCGCCATGCGCAGGGCCCCACAGCGAGGCGATGCCGGCGGCGATGCAGGCAAACGGGTTGGCGCCCGATGAGCCGGCGTTGCGCACGGTCGCGGTCGAAGCGTTCTGCTCGTGATCGGCGTGAAGGATGAAGATCCGGTCCATCGCCTTGGCCAGCACCGGGTTTACCTGATACTCCTCGCACGGCACTGCGAAGGTCATGTGGAGGAAATTCTCGGCGTAGCCGAGCGAGTTCTTCGGATAGATGAACGGCTGGCCATGCGCGTATTTGTAGGCCATCGCGCCGATGGTCGGTAGCTTGGCGATCAGCCGGTGCGAGGCGACCATCCGCTGGTACGGATCGTTGATGTCGGTCGAGTCGTGGTAGAAGGCCGACAGCGCGCCGACCACGCCACACAGCACCGCCATCGGGTGCGCGTCGCGGCGAAACCCGCGGAAGAAGGTGGCGATCTGCTCGTGCACCATCGTGTGATGGGTGATGTCGGAGACGAACTGCGTCTTCTGATCGGCGGTCGGCAAGTCGCCGTTCAGCAGCAAATAAGCGACTTCGAGGAAGTCGCTTTTCGCCGCCAATTCCTGGATCGGGTAGCCCCGATACATAAGCACGCCCTCGTCGCCGTCGATATACGTGATGCTGGAGCGACAGGCAGCGGTCGCCATGAAACCGGGGTCGTAAGTGAAGTATCCGGTCTTCGCGTACAGGCTGCGTACGTCGATGACCTTGGGGCCGACCGAGCCTTCGAGCACCGGCAGATCGATCGATTTGCCGTTGCTGTTATCGGTCAGCGTCATTGTCCCGCTTTGCGCGCCTACCTTGGGCTTGTTGCCGTCCATGGATGCACCTCGATCGCTACGCCCGCAGGCGATGCCCGAATGTGGCAAGAATAAGCCGCCGCAGGCTGATTATCAAATAGCGCCACAATATTGCAATGCAATATCGCAGTTGCGAGATCATCTCGAATCAGCGGCATCCGCGATGCGGGCAAGGGTTTCGTCGCGCCCCAGCACTTCCATCACCTCGAAGATGCCCGGCGAAGCGGTCGAGCCGGTCAGTGCGGCGCGCAGCGGCTGGGCGACGGCGCCGAGCTTTAGCCCCTTCTCGGCGACGAAGTCGCGCAACTGCGTTTCGAGAGAGGCAATCTGCCAGTCACTGTCGCCCAGCGCGCTGCCAAGCTCGCCGAGCAGGTGCCGCGCCTCGGGCGTCAGCAGCTTGGCGGCATCGCCGGCCGGCGATAGCGGCCGCGACACAACGTAGAACGCAGCTTTTTCCGCCAGCTCCACCAAGGTCTTGGCGCGCGGCTTCAAATCCGGAATCGCTCGCAGCAATCGCTGGCGCGCGGCATCCGGCAGGGCGTGGCCCAGCATCGCCTCGAGCCGGGGTACGACAAGCTCCACGAGGTGCTCATCGTCCGCTTGTCGGATGTAATGCGCGTTGATGCTATCGAGCTTGGCGAAGTCGAACCGTGCAGCGGCGCGATTGCAGTCTTTGAGGTCGAACCAGCTGATCGCATCCTTGGTCGAGATGATCTCCTCATCGCCGTGGCTCCAGCCGAGCCGCATCAGATAATTGCGCAGTGCCTCGGGCAGGTAGCCCATGTCGCGATAGGCATCGACAGCGACGGTGCCGCGCCGCTTGGACATTTTGGCCCCGGTCGCATCGTGGATCAGCGGTATGTGGGCAAATTCCGGAAGCGGCCAGTCGAGCGCGCGGTAGATCTGGGTCTGGCGAAAGGCGTTGTTGAGGTGGTCGTCGCCGCGGATGACATGGGTGATGCCCATGTCATGGTCGTCGACGACGACGGACAGGTTATAGGTCGGCGTGCCGTCGGAGCGCAGGATGATCAGGTCGTCAAGCTCGCTGTTGCCGACCGTGACGTCACCCTGCACCAAATCGCGGATCGTGGTGGTCCCTTCCTGCGGCGCCTTGAGGCGAATGACGGGGGCGACGCCGGGCGGCGCCCCGGCGGGGTCGCGGTCCC
>DASYXG010000322.1:0-22147 GCA_035935235.1 Allostellaceae bacterium | reverse complement strand
CTCTCCTTATTGCGCCGTCATGCTCGCGCAGGCGGCGCCTCGGCTCAAGTATGTGCTTACTTCGCTGTCGCCACCGCCGCGCATTCGGGCGGTAGCTGGCTGACGAGCAGCGGCTTTTGCGGCGGGCTTGGCTTTGGGTGTTTCGCCTCGTCGGTGAACCACCAGTCCAGTTCCTTGCCGCAACCGTCGCCCGGCGGGACAGGTTCCTGCGCCTGACAAAGGGTCTGGCCGGGCGGGCAATTGAGGCGAATATGGAAATGGTCGTCGTGGCCCCACCACGGCCGCACCTTGGCAAGCCAGGCGTGGTCGGTGACGGGAGAATTAGCCACCTCGCGGCAAAGCGCGCGCTTGATCGCTGGGTTCACGAACATCCGCGCCAATTCGGGGGTGCGCGCCACGACTTCGATCAGTTGCCGGTATGGCGGTCCCCAGATCGTCGGATCGACGTCATTGCCGTCGGCGGTGACAATGCTCTTGGCCGGCAGGTTGTCGCGATCGGTGAGGCTGAGGCGCTGCTCCGGCATCGGGGTTAGCCAGATGTCGGCGTCGAGCCCGATCTGGTGTGAGGCGTGGCCGGTGACCATCGGACCGCCGCGCGGCTGGCCGATATCGCCGACGAGGAGGCCCGGCCAGCCGGCAGGGAGGTGCGCCGCGATGCGCTCGATGACCGCGATCAGCATCGAATGGCCCCAGAAGCGATTGCGCGCCGGCCGCATGACCTGCCACGTCGCGCCTTCCTGCGGCAGCGGCACCGCGCCGGCGATGCAACCCTTGGCATATGAGCCGATCGAGATCGGTGACCCAACGCTCGGTTCTTTAATGAGGCCAAAGACCCGTTTTGCCGCATCGGGCGGCAGGGCGGCGATCAGTTCGGCGCGGTGGGACGCCTCATTCGCCGCCACATCCTGAGCGAAGCTCGGTGCCGAGGCGACACCGCAGGCGAGACCGACAATCACGGCCGTCAAGCGCACGTCATCGCTCCCGTCCCCGTGTAAAGGAAAATCAATGGTCTTTTACGAGATTAACCATCAAATTTCAGTTTAAGGCGCCGGACGGGCGCTACATTCGCTCGTTCCTCCCAGCGACTTTAACCGAGACGCAAAAAGACCCGAGCCATGGCGGGCGCTTCCTCCTCTCAAACCGCAAAGCGTATACTCGTTGTCGAGGACAACGAGTTGAACATGAAATTGCTCAACGATGTCCTCGAAGCGCATGGCTATGACGTGCTCACCACCGGAGAGGGCGCCGTCGCGTTAGCCTGGGCGCGGCAATACCGACCCGATCTAATTTTAATGGACCTGCAGCTTCCCGACATGTCCGGGCTCGAGGTGACTCGACAGTTGAAGGCGGACGCCGATACCGCCTCGATTCCCATTGTCGCGGTCACCGCTTTCGCGATGGCGGGCGACGAAAAGAAAGCGCTGGAGCACGGTTGCGACGGGTATGTTGCCAAGCCGATCGATCTGCGTAACTTTCTCGACCTGATCGCGGCGTTCGTCGGTGCGCCCGATAATTAAGAGGGGGCGATGCGACGATTCGTCGCTAAGACGCGGTTCATGGCGCGAGGGGGAGAGTCATGGGATTTGGCCGGCTGGTGAAGTGGGTTCTGTTCGCGGCGATCTTGGTCGGCGCTGGCGGCTTTGCCGCGATGCATTCTCAAGACATTAGCAGCTTCTACCGCGACATCTACCCGACTGACCCGGCCAAGCGGGAGGCGCTCGATCTGTGCTTCACGCAGGACCACCAGTTCAATCGTCTCGACGCCAGCGAGCGCGCGAACTGCTACAGCCGCGCCATGCTCCCGGCGGCGGCAGTGGCCGGTTTCGTTCCCGCCGCCCGGCCGACGGCAAATCCGATCGATTTGCAGCGCGCCGCAGCCGTCGGTTACATGCCCCGCAACGACGTCCGCCGTACCGAAGAGACGCAAGACCTGCTGCATTTGCCGCGTTAGGCATTCAGGCGGGCGCTACCGCCTGGTATTTCGCGACAGGATCCGGATTGGCGTCCTTTCCGTCGCCGCCGCGGCGGAGTAACGTCGCGCGCGCCGGCAGCAAAGGTCAGTCATCGTTCCCCCATGAAACTCTATGGGTTTTCCCGGTCATCGGCCGCATTTCGGGTGCGGATCGCCCTCAATCTCAAAGGCCTTGCCTATGAGGACGGGTTTATCCATCTGCGGCGGGGCGAGCAGCGCGGCCCCGAATTTCTCGCGGTCAATCCGCAGGGTCTGGTGCCGGCGCTCGAGGCCGACGGCCATACGCTGATCCAATCGATGGCGATCATCGAATACCTCGACGAGACGCATCCTGAGCCCCCGCTTTTGCCGCGCGATCCCGCCGGCCGGGCGCGGGTGCGCGCGCTGGCCGAGATCGTCGCCTGCGACATCCATCCGATCAACAATCTGCGAGTATTGCGCTACCTGCACGGCCCGCTCGGCCACGATCAAGCGGCGATCGAAACCTGGTACAACCATTGGATCGCAACCGGCTTCGAGGCGTTTGAGCGGTTACTCGCCGCGGATAAACGGAGCGGCGTCTTTTGTCATGGGGACACGCCGGGGATTGCGGATATTGCGCTGGTGCCGCAGGCGGTTAATTCGGAGCGCTACAAGCTTGACCTCTCGCCCTATCCGACGATTGCTCGAATCTATGCCAATTGCATGCGCCTCGAGGCTTTCAGCGCGGCACACCCCGACAATCAGCCCGACCGCGATGACTAACCGCCACCCGCGCCGCCGCCGCGCCGTATCGTTCGCGTTGACGCTGATCGCAGGCATGGTACTTGCCGGCTGCCAGCCGGTTTCGGCCGACGACAATACGCCGGCCGCCAGCGCCGCCGATCTCGCTCTCATCCAGCAGACGATGAGGGAGGTTCAGCGGAATTACGTCGAGCCGATCAAGCCGGGCGAGCTGACCACTGGCGCGCTCAAAGGCATGTTGACCCGGCTCGACCCGCATTCCGACTACATGGACGAGAAAGAATTCCGCGATTTGATGGCGACCACCAGCGGCGAGTTCGGTGGGGTCGGGATCGAGATCTCGGTCGACGAGGGCGTGCCACAGGTGATTTCGGCAATCGAGGGCACCCCGGCCGCGGCGGCCGGGATCACCCCAGGCGATCGCATCACCAAGGCCGACGGTCAGCCGCTTGTTGGATTGGATATCGAGGAGGTGGTCAACCGGCTACGCGGTTCCCCCGGAACCAAGGTGGTCCTGACCATCGCGCGCAGCGGAAGGGCGCCGTTCACCGTCGACATCATCCGCGCGATCGTCAAGGTCGAGTCGGTGAAGTCGGCGCTCGAGCCCAACCGTGTCGGCTATGTCCGTATCAGCACTTTCGATGAGAATACCGCCGCCGAATTGCGCGCTGCGATCGCCAAAATGAAACAGCAGGCCGGCGGTGGCTTTACCGGCTTCGTGCTCGATCTGCGTAACGACGCCGGCGGCTTGCTCGACGCTGCGGTCGAGGTAGCGGCGGATTTCCTCGACTCCGGCACCGTGGTGACGACGAAGGGGCGCGATCCCGACGAAAACCGGGTCTATGAGGCACCGCCGAACGGCGATCTGGTGCGTGGCGTGCCGCTGGTCGTGCTCATCAACGGGGCCTCGGCCTCGGCGTCGGAGATCGTCGCCGGCGCGCTGCAGGACAATCACCGCGCCAACGTCCTGGGAACCCGCAGCTTCGGCAAAGGCTCGGTGCAGAGCATCATCCCGATCGAGGGACATGGTGCGCTGCGGCTGACGACGGCGCTCTACTACACCCCGTCGGGACGGTCGATACAGGGCCATGGCATCACCCCGGATGCGGTCATCCCGCTACCCAAGGAGCAGCAGGTCGCCAACGCCCTAGTGACCTATGAAAGCGACCTTTATGGCTCGCTGAAGCCAACCGGGGCGCTGGCGCCAAGCGACAAGAATGCCTCTCCCGCTCAGCCGGTAGCGGTCGGCAGCGACCATCCGATCATCCCCTCGGTGATCGGCACGGCGCAGGACGCACAGCTCAACGCTGCGCTCGATTATCTGAAAAAGCACCCGCGCGCCGCGTCGCGCTAGGGCGGCAGCGGCAATATTCTTGGGAGGCTGCGACGCAGCCCGCAAGCGAGCCAGCGCAACAGCGCCGCAGGACCGCGCATATGACCGTAATCGTCGAACTGAAACAGAACGAAGAGCCCGTAGACCTTGCGCGGGTCAACTTGGCGCAGCAGCCGGATGCGCACGAACATGGTTATTCCGAGATCGCTGAGGTGATCGTGGGCGAGCGCCTCCTTGAGGGTCAGCGTCGGCACGGTAACGACGAAATCGCCGTAATCGCCCGCCGGCTCGATCCGCACCCGGCCGCGCCGCGGGTCGTAGACCAGGGCCTTGCCGCCGGCTTCGAATGCGAAGCCGCGCGGGAAGAGCGGCCACAGCAACCAGCGCCACAAATTAAGCTTGCGCCGCAGGCGAGCGGCATCGCTCGCGTCGATCGCCGCGGCGCGCTCCTCGGCGATGCGCCCCTCGGTGCGCGCCGCTCGCCGAACCGCCGCCGCTGCGCGATAGGCATCGGGCGGCGTCCATTGGTGGGAGAGATCGGCGAGCGCGAGGGTGGTATACGGCGGCAATAACTGGGTGCGGCCCTGCCACAGGTGTTCGAGATCGGCGTAACTGGTGCGATATCGGTTCGCCCACTCGCTGTCGGCCCGCTCAAAGCTCGCTTGGCTGGCGAAGGGCAGGTAGACATCGGCGCCGAGACGCTCGCATAGCCGGCAGACAAAGCCGACATAGCCCTCCGGCGCCTTTATCGAGACGATTTCGCCCGCCGCGTCGCGGAAGCTGTTGACGAGGCTCGCCGGCGAATAGCTCGCTAGTAAGATGCGCGGCTTTCCGATCCGGTCGGCGAGCCGGCGCACCGCGCTGACGACTGGCGTGGGCGGCTTGGCGTCGTTGAAATTGAGGATCAGCGCCTCGGGCGTGTCGAGCAAGAGCAGGCTGTCGTCATTCCACAGCGGCAAAGACAAGATCGAAACACCGCTACCCAAAGACCGCCATGTCGCCGGTGGCATCACCTCGGTGCGATAACCCTGCTTGCGCAGATAGTCGACAAAACCGGTCTCCGGCAGCGCCGGGAACAAGTAAAGCGGGAGCTTGCCTAACCGGCGGATCGACGGTGTGTGGAAATGGTCGGGATGCTCATGAGTGACGTATATATTTTCCGCGCGGGCGAGCCAGTCGAGCTCGGCCTCGGCGGGATAGTTTTGCAGCCACCAGCTGCGCCAATAGACCGAGCCGATTAACCACGGGTCGGTCAGCAATAGCGGCGCGTCGCCGTCGCGATAAAGCGCGATCGAGGCATGGCCGAGCGTTTTCAGAATAAAGGGTGACGGCAGGGCCGCCTCAGCCGAGTCGGGCGTAAAGCGGCGCCAGGAACTCGCGCAGCACCGGCGACCATTTCGCATGTTCCGGCCCGCTCGAGGAATGGCCGAGATCGCTGTCGAGTTCGAAATAGCGCGCCTCGATCCCGGTTTGGGCGAGCGCTTGCATGACTCCCGGCGCGATCTTGGGCGGAAACAGCGCGTCGGTGCGGCACAGCACGTAGAGCACCTTGGCCTTGATCTTGGAGAACTCGGGCCGGCTGTCGAAGCCCAGAAGCGCGCGGCGCAGAATGATCAGCGAATTGGCGTCCCATTTCGCCGCCCAATCGGCGGCGTTTCGGCGCATCGCCGCCGCGCGCTCGACCGGATCGGGGAAGCGGGGCTTCAGCACCTCATCATTGCCGTAGCGCTGCAAGGTCTCGAGGCGGATCTCGGTCAGCACTTCCTTGCAGCCGCCGGTGTGGTAATAGCGCCCGCCGTTCCATTCCGGGTCGGTGGCGAGTCGCGCGGTCACCTCGGCAAGCTGTTTGTCGGTGTTGACCGACGCCCAGGGCGCCGTGTTGACCGGCACGATCGCGTCCATGAAATCGGGATAGGCGATCGCCCATTGGAACGATTGATAGCCGCCATAAGACGGGCCGGCGACGGCTACGAGATGCTGGACCCCGAGCGACTCCAGCAGCGCTTTTTGCGCAGCGACGATGTCGCGGATTGTGATGTTGGGGAAATCAGGACCGTAGGGCTGACTGGTCTTGGGGTTGATGCTCGCCGCATTAGTCGAGCCGAAAGATGACCCCAGCATGTTCGAGGCGACGACAAAGACCTGGCTGGTATCGATCGCTTTGCCGGGGCCGACCAGCCCGTCCCAGGCACCGGGATTGCCGCCGTTGGCGGGATTGCGTCCGGCCTGGCGATGGCTGCTGGTAAAACCATGGGTCAGCAGCACCGCGTTTCGGCCATCTGGCGCGAGCGTGCCGTAAGTCTCGTAGGCGATGGTGGCTTCCGGCATGACCTCGCCTTTGGTCAGACGGAAGTCGCGAATGGTGAAGAACCGGTCCTCGACCGTGCCGATCTCACCGGTGACCGCAGCTTGGCCGTCCATGCTGGTTCCTCCCTCGCCTTGCCGCCGAGTTTGCCATGTTGAGGGACATGCCGATAGCGCTCCTGTCCATGCTGCCTCTTCCGGCAGCGCCCGGTTCGCGCTACACCGCAGGGCGAGCCGACCGCAAAGCGGGGAAACGATGCGCCGCCTGCTGCTGATCCTACCGTCTCTGCTCCTGCTCGGCGGCTGCGTGGATGCTCCGCCGCCAACCCCGCTGCCCGGGCCCCACGTCACGATCGGCTTTCCGCCGGGCAGCGTCGTCAACGTCATCAAGATCGAAACGGTCGACAACCTGCCGCTACGCGCCGCCGAACTCGTCGCGCCCGACGGCACTATCACCCCAGCGGGCTGGCTCGATGTCCATCGGGACATCCAGGAGAACAACGGGCAATACGCGGTTGATAGCGTCTGGCACAACGCCTCGTTGGCGGACACCGGTCTGGTCATCCCGAACACCAATTCAAGCGCGACCTATCTGAGCCACGACGTCTTGCTGCTGATGACCGGGGACGCCGAAATCACGCTGCCCGACCCGGTGGTCTATCGGCGCGACTGGCAGCGCTACAAGATCCGGCTGACCTTCGGTGCGCCCGGTGAACCCGATATCCGCGAGGTCGCCGCGCCGCAACCGCCGGCGACTTAAGCCGCCGGATTAGACGTGCCGGCCGTCGCCGGCCGGGGTGCCGATCATCGCCAGAACTTCGCGCCGCGTCGTCGCGTCGGTGCGGAAGGCGCCGAGCATGCGGCTCGTCACCATGCTGACCCCGGGCTTGTGAACGCCCCGCGTCGTCATGCATTGATGCGCCGCCTCGATCACCACCGCGACACCCTTCGGACGCAGCACCTGGTCGATCGTGTTGGCGATCTCTGCGGTCATCTTTTCCTGAATCTGCAGCCGCTTGGCATAGACCTCGACGAGCCGCGCCAGCTTCGAGATGCCGACGACGCGGTTCGACGGCAAATAGGCGACATGCGCCTTGCCGATAATTGGCGCCATGTGGTGCTCGCAGTGGGATTCGAAGCGGATGTCCTTGAGGAGGACGATCTCGTCGTAGCCGGAAATCTCCTCGAAGGTGCGGTGCAGCAGCGCCACCGGATCCTCGTCGTAGCCGCTGAAGAATTCCTCGTAGGCGCGCACCACCCGGTCCGGGGTGCCGAGCAAGCCTTCGCGCGAGGGATCGTCGCCGGCCCAGCGCAGGAGCGTGCGCACCGCTTCCATGGCCTCGTCACGTGACGGGCGCTTGAGCGCAGGCTTTGCGGGCGGCTTGGCGATATCATTCATGACGATTTCCTTATGGCCGCCGGGCGGAGGCGGCAGGTTCTTGGTTTTAGTTGAGGCGCCGCGTCTCTTGCGGGCTGTCGAGCGAAAAGGCGGGAACGTGGATGAGGAATTTTTCGCCCAGGGATGTCTCCATCTCGTAGTCGCCGACCATCATCCCCGACGGCGTCGTCAGGGGACACGAGCTGGTATATTCGAAGCTTTCGCCCGGCTGCAGCACCGGCTCCTCGCCGACGACACCGGGGCCGCGCACCTCGTGCAGTCGGCCGAGCGCGTCGGTAATCTGCCAGTGCCGGTTGCGCAGCTGCACGGTCTCGCCGCCCTCGTTCTCAATGCGCACGTGATAGGCCCAGACATAGCGGTCCTCGGCCGGCGAGGAATGCTGGTCGAGATAGAACGGACGGACGGTCACTTTTATCGAGCGCGTGGTTTCGGAATACATTCCGGTAACTTTCTCGCCGGTCGCCTCTCTGGCCGCAACAATGTCGGGCGCGAGCCTGACCGCGTCAAGGTGAGGAAGATCAACCCGGCGCGAGCAGCGCCAGCACCTTCTCGTCCGGCTTGCGGCCGCCATCGGGGCTGATCGACTGGATGCAGACGTGGTTGGCGCCGGCATCCCATTGCTCTTGGAGCCGGGCGCGAATGGCCTTTTCGTCGCCCCACAGGATGTTGGCGTCGACAAAGCGGTCGGAACCGCCACCGGCGAAATCGCTGTCGCCGAAGCCGAGCCGGCGCCAATTGTTGAGGTAGTTGTCGAGCCGCATGTAATTGGCGAGCGCCTGGCGGCCGAGGGCGCGCGCCTTCGAGGCACCGGTTTCGAGCAGCACCCAGACTTCGGGGCAGAGCAGCTTGCCCGGCCCCATGATCTGCCGCGCCTTTCGGGTGTGCTCGGGAGTGATGTTGTAAGGGTGCGCGCCGTCGGCGTGGCTCGCCGACAATTCCAGCATTCGCGGCCCCAGCGCCGCGAGGATGGTGAGCGGTTTCTCAGCTGGCTCCGGCGCGCCATAAGGCGAGGCCGCCATTCCCTGGAGATAGGCCCGCATCGTCGTGACCGGCTTGCCGTAAGTGTGCCCGCGTAAGCCCTCGACCGAGGGTACATGCGATACGCCAACTCCGAGCAAGAATCGGCTGCCGGACTGCTCGGCCAAGGCGCGCTGGCCATTGACCATCGCCATCGGGTCGCGCGCATAGATGTTGGCGATACCGGGCGCGACGATCAGCTTCGACGTGTTGGCGAGCAACCAGGACGAATGGACCAGCACGTTTCGCCCGCGACTCTCCGGCAGCCACAGCGCGGCATATCCCCAACCTTCAACCCGCTTGGCGAAGGCCGCGCCCTCGGCCGCGGTCATCGTATCCATCGCCGCCCATACGCCAAGCTTGCCGAGTTTCATGAATCGGTCCTCACGCAAATCTGCGTTGGCGATATTACGGCGATTTAGCCGGCTGAGACGCGGCAAAAACGCGATCTGCCCTTGTTACAGGCGAGCGCCGCGCGATATCACCTGCGACCGCATGCCCATTCTGTTTCTCATCGTCCTTGTCGACCTGATCGGGTTCGGCCTCGTCATTCCGCTGCTACCGTTCTACGCCGAGCGCTTCGCCGCCTCGCCGCAGGAGGTGACGGCGCTGATGGCGGTGTTCTCGCTGATGTCGATGCTGACCGCTCCGATCTGGGGTCGATTGAGCGATCGGGTCGGCCGCCGTCCCGTATTGATGATCAGCATGGGCGCGGCCTCCCTCGCCTATTTGTGGATGGGCTTTGCCGACGCGCTGTGGATGCTGTTCGCGGCGCGGGGATTGGCCGGCGCCTGCGCCGGCAATATCGCCGCCGCGAACGCCTATATTGCTGATGTGACGACACCCGAGAATCGCGCCAAAGGAATGGGGATGATCGGCGCCGCGTTCGGGCTGGGCTTTATCGTCGGCCCGGCGTTGGGCGGCGTCGTCGCGGGCAGTGACGTCGCGAACGCGGATTTGCGCACCCCCGGACTGATCGCTTGCGCGCTGTCCCTGATTGCCCTGCTCGGCGTTGTCTTCCTGTTGAAGGAGAGCCTGCCCACCGGCGCTACGGAACGTCCCCGCCGCGGCCGGGTGAGCGCGCTGCGCGATGCGTTTGGCCGCAAGGTACTGGCGCGGCTCCTGATCATCTTCTTTCTGACCATCCTTGCCTTCGCCGGGATGGAGTCGACCTTCGCGCTTTGGGCGATGGCTCAATTCGGCTGGGGTCCGGCACAGACTGGCTATCTCTTTACCTTTGTGGGGTTGCTGTCGGCGGCGATGCAGGGTGGGCTGATCGGCCGGCTGACCGCCCGGTTCGGCGAGGAAAAGCTGCTGGTCTTCGGGCTCGCCTCGATCGCCGCCGGGCTGCTGGTCCTGCCGCTCGCCCGGAACCTGCCAGTGCTGCTGATCGCGACCGCGGGGCTGGCGCTTGGCATGGGGGCGATGCAGCCCTCGCTTAACAGCCTGATTTCGCGCCGCGCCGGCGCCGAGGAGCAGGGCGAGGTGATGGGCGTGGCGCAATCGGTCGGCAGCCTATCGCGGGTGCTCGGGCCACTGCTCGCAGGCGCGCTATTCGCTGGGCTCGGCCGCGACTTTCCATTCTTCTTCGGCATGGTGCTGGTGGCCGTAGCAGCGCTTATCTCCTTGCGGCTACCCCCGGCTGAGCCCGTCGTAGCGGCGGGGGTTGCCGAATGAGCCCGCGCGGACGAATGCCACCCTCGGCGATGGCCGGGCCCCAAGGCCGACTGATCGACGGACTGAAGGCACTGAAGGGGCTCTTCCCCTATCTGTGGCCGCGCGACTCGCTGGAGCTACGGGTACGCGTTGTCCTGGCGGTGGCGCTGCTGGCCGGCGGCAAGCTGGTCAACATCACTGTCCCGTTCTTTTACAAGGGCGCAGTCGATGCGCTCTCCGGGAAGGGTGGCGCGGCGGGAATTGTCGCTGTGCCGGTCATGCTGATCGTCGCCTACGGCCTGTCGCGACTGTTCTCCGGCTCGTTCAACGAACTGCGCAACGCGGTCTTCGCCAAGGTCGAACAGCGCGCGGTGCGGCAAGTCGCGCTCGCTGCGTTCAAGCATCTGCACTCGCTGTCGATGCATTTTCATCTCGACCGGCGCACCGGTGGGCTGTCGCGCGCGGTCGAGCGCGGCACTCAGGCGATCGACTTCCTGCTCTCGATCATGTTGTTCAATGTCATCCCGACCTTGGTCGAGATCCTGCTGGTTTGCGGCATCCTGTGGCGGCTCTACGATTGGCGTCTGGCGGCGGTCACGCTGACGACAATCGTCCTCTACATCGCATTCACCTTCGCGGTCACCGACTGGCGGGTGCGCTTTCGCCGCGAAATGAACGCGCGCGACACCGAAGCCAATACCAAGGCGGTGGACAGCCTTCTGAACTTCGAGACGGTCAAATACTTCGCCAACGAGACGCACGAAGCCGAGCGCTACGACCGATCGCTCTCGGCCTATGAGCGCGCCGCGGTCAAGAGCGAGACGACGCTAGCCTGGCTCAATATCGGGCAAGGCGCGATTATCGCGGCCGGTCTTATCGCGATGATGCTGATCGCCGCCGAAGGGGTCGCCACCCATCGCATGACCGTTGGCGACCTAGTGTTGGTCAACGCCTACCTCATCCAACTCTACATGCCGCTCAATTTCCTCGGCATGGTCTATCGCAACGTTAAGCAGTCGCTGGTCGATCTCGAGCAGATGTTCGGGCTGATGAAGGTCGCGCCGGAGATCGTCGATAGCGATGATGCGCGGCGGTTGAACGTCACGCGCGGCGCGGTTGTCTTCAGCCATGTCGATTTTCGCTACGATCCGCGGCGGCCGATCCTCGAGGACATCGATTTCCGTATCGAACCCGGCCAAACGGTGGCGATCGTCGGCCCGAGCGGTGCGGGCAAATCGACCATCGCGCGGCTGCTCTTCCGCTTTTACGACCTCGATGTCGGGGCCATCGAGATCGACGGCCAGGACATTCGCGACGTGACCCAGGAGAGCTTGCGGCGCGCCATCGGCGTCGTGCCGCAAGATACGGTGCTGTTCAACGATACGATCCTTTACAACATCGCCTATGGTCGGCCTGGCGCGGGCCGCGCCGAGATCGAGGAGGCCGCTCGTTTCGCGCGCATCCACGATTTTGTCGCCGGCCTCCCCGATGGCTACGACACCGTGGTCGGCGAGCGTGGATTGAAACTGTCAGGCGGCGAGAAACAGCGCGTCGCCATTGCCCGGGTGATCCTCAAGGCGCCGGAAATCCTTATCTTCGACGAGGCGACCTCGGCGCTCGATACCAAGACGGAGCGCGAAATCCAGGCGAGCCTCGCCGAGGTCGCCGCCGGCCGCACGACCCTGATCATCGCTCACCGCCTATCGACCATTGTCGACGCCGACCAGATACTGGTGCTCGACGGTGGGCATATCGTCGAGCGCGGTCACCATCGCGATCTGATCGCATTGGGCGGGGTTTACGCGACGATGTGGGCGCGCCAGCAAGAAGCCGCTCGCCGCGAAGCCGCGATGGCCGAGGCGGAGTGACGGCTGGGTTAGCCGCTGCCCTGCGCGTCGGCGACCGGCGGGCGCTGGCCCGCGCCGTCACCCTCGTCGAATCCACCCACCCGGATCATCGCGACGAGGCCGAGCGGCTCATCGAAGCGATCCTGCCGCACAGCGGTGGCGCGACCCGGCTTGGCATTACCGGTCCGCCCGGCGCCGGTAAATCGACCTTTATTGAGCGCTTCGGGCTCGATGGGCTAAAGCGCGGACGCAGGATCGCTGTACTTGCGGTCGATCCGGCGTCAAAACGTGGTGGCGGAGCCATCCTCGGGGACAAGACGCGGATGGCCGAGCTGGCGCGCGCCGAAGGCGTTTTCATCCGCCCGTCGCCGGGTGGGGCAGCGATGGGCGGGGTCGCGCGCCGCACTCGCGAGACCATCCTTTTGTGCGAAGCGGCGGGGTTCGACACGGTGATCGTCGAGACCATCGGCGCCGGGCAATCGGAAACCATGGTCGCCGAGATGGTCGATATGTTCCTACTGATCCTGCCGCCCGCGGCCGGCGACGAACTGCAGGGGCTCAAACGCGGCATCATCGAGCTTGCCGATCTGGCGCTGGTCAACAAGGCAGATGGCGAGCTATTGGATCACGCAAATCGCGCCGCCGCCGATTACGCCAGCGCACTGCGGCTGGTGCCGCCGGCGCTGCGCGGCTGGGAAGTCCCGGTGCGCGCAGTCTCGGCCCTCACAGGGACGGGGGTCGATGCGATCTGGGACGATGTCGCGCGGTTTCGCGCGGTGCTCGAGGCGAGTGGCGACTGGTCGCGCCGTCGCGCCGAGCAGGCCCGCGCCGCGCTATGGACGGAGATCGGTGACGGGCTGCGCGAGGCCTTCCGCGCCGCACCGCATGTCGCCGAGCATTTGGCCGAGATGGAGCGCGAGGTCATACAAGGCGATCGCACCCCGGCCGATGGGGCGCGCGAACTGCTGCGACTATTCCTTGGTCACCATACCGCCGTGGGATAAAGCCCCATGCGGCGGGCCTTCTCGATGACGAGGGCGGTCACCGCGTCGACATTCGGCGTCGGCACCTCGGCGGCGCGAGCAAACGCCTGGACCGAGGTGAGGATGCCGTCGATCTCGGGCGGGCGGTTGCGCTCGAAATCCTGCAGCATCGAGGATTTGTGCGGTGACGTCGGCCGCGTGCCGTAGGAGCTGACGAAATTGTCTTCGGCGTCGATCCCATGCGCCTTGGCGACGGCAAGACCTTCACGCATCAGGTTGCGGCTCAACGCGAAGAGTTCCGGATGCCGGCCGACGACGCCGATCGGTTCACCGGTCAGCGCGCAGATCGGGCTGGTCGCGAGGTTGCGCAACAGCTTGTCCCAAATCTCGACGCGGATGTTTTGGGTGATCGGCGCCTCGAGGCCGTAGCCTTCGAGCTCCGCTGAAATCGCCCGAACTCGCCGCGACAGCGTGCCGTCCGGCTCGCCGAGAGTGAACTTGTTCTTGGTCATCGGCGAGTTCTTGATGACACCAGGCTCGATCACCTCGTTGGCCGAGTTGATCATGCAGCCGATGACCCGCTCGCAACCGATGTCGCGCGCCAGAGCGCCGTCCGGGTCAAGCCGCGACAAATCCGGCGTTGGCGCCGTCAACTCGGCACGGAACAGGTACCACCAGGGGATGCCGTTCATCGCGAAGACGACACTGGTATCGGGCCCGACCAACGTGGCGATCGACGCCGCCATCTCCGGCAGCACCGAGGATTTGACCGTGACGATGACGAGATCCTGCTTGCCTAGCTCCTCGGGCCGGTCGGTGGCGCGGATACGCGCGTGGTAGCGCTCATCCTTGATGTGCAGCGTGATGCCGCGCTCGCGGATTGCGGCGAGTTGCGCGCCGCGGCACACCGCCGCGACATCCATGCCAGCGGCGCCAAGCCGCGCCGCAAGGTGACCGCCGACCGCGCCGGCGCCGAAGATAGTTGTCTTCATTCTCGATCCCTGTTTCCGTGACGGCCCATGCCGAACCTCCGCGTCCTTGTCTTCGCGCTGCTGACGCTGACGCTATGCAAGCAGCCGGCCGACGCGCTCGACCTCTTTGCCACGCACGAGGTCACCGTGCAATTCGCCACGCAAAACGGCAAGCCGATGGCCGATGCCGAGGTCAGCGTCTTCGCGCCGGGCGATCTCACCCATCCGGTCAAGACCGGACGCACCGACAAAGAGGGCAACTTCCAGTTCGGCACCGACCGCGATGGGCTGTGGACCGCCGAGGCGCGCAACGGTACGGAGGTTGCCCGCGCGACGATCAAGGTCGGCAGCGGTTCGGGCGACGATCAGGACGGGCCATCACCCTATCTCATTATCGGTTTGCTCGGCGTGCTGTTGGTGGTCGCGGTGTGGTTCCGCTTTTTGCGCGCGCGGGCGGGTCCGCCGCGCCGCTAATCCTCAGCGCGGGTTCTGCTGGTCGTTTTTATCCGGTACTTTCTTTAACGGCTGCTTTGGCGGCGGCGGTTTCGGGATAACCCCGCGCTGTGGCAGTGGTGGGGGCCGCGGAACGAACCCGCGCGGCTGTGTCGCTGGCGGGGGTGTCACGTTACGCTGTTGCGGCGCCTGCGGTAATTTCGGTCCGAGATTGTTCGGCTGCAACGGCGGTCGCGGCGACGGCAATTTCGGCCCGAGGTTGTTTGGTTGCATCGGTGGCTGCTGCGGCAGTCTCGGTCCGAGATTGTTTTGCGGGACCGGCGGGCGCGCCATCGGATTCTGCGGATTGACATGAACCGGCTGGTTCTCCGCCGGGATGTGCGGCGGCGGAGTGACACCGTGTTCCGGCGGATGAACCGGGACGGTTCCGCCATGCGCGGCATTGTGCTCCGGGGGGTGAGTCGGCCCGGGGCCGCCGGGCACGACATTATGCTCCTGCGGGTGAACCGGCACGGGCACCGAAGCGGTCGGGTGAAGGAGCTGCCCGCGATCCGGGCCGCGATAGGTCTCGGTGGCATGGCGAGTGATGGCCGCCGCCGCGGCTGGATTAGCCCGCACCGAGGCATCGGTGACGCGGCGCATCACGTCAACCGAGGGTGCGACGCGGCCGACTCCGCGAATGACCAGAGCAGTGCCCGCGGTCATCGAGGCCTGGTGGATCGTCTGCGCCTGGAGCTGATAACGCTGCATGACGGCGGCGGCATTCGGGTTGTCGTGTGCAGCGCGTGCTAGAAACGCGGTCTGGTCGGGGGTGCGCGGGGCCTGGCCGCCGCGAAACAGGTTGACGCGGTTGCCTTCCGCGAGAAGGCCAAGCTCGCCGGCGATCGAGCCGCGCGCCGGCGGCGCCGGGAGCGGCCGCGCCGCCGCAGCGGTTTGCTGCTGACGCTGATCGGCGAGGGACACCAGATTGGCGGTCCCGGCTTGCTTGAGCCAGGCTTCGTCGTCGGGCCGGCCTTGCAATGCCGAGCGTGGCGGCAGATGCCGCTCGATCACTTGCACCGTCTGTGCCGCGACGGCGGGCGGCATCGACGCAGGCGCCATCGGCGGGGTCGTCGCCGACGGGACGGCGATCGAGCTGCCGGCGACGAGGTCGCTGCTGCCGGCGCCGTTGGTAAAGGTGGCATTGCCTTCGCCGACATAGACGAAATCGGGAACGCTGGGATCAACGATGCCTTCGACGACCGAGCCGCGGATTCCCATCTCGCCGGCCGGGGTCGTGATCTTGGTGTCCTGGTCGGAGGCGACATAGCCAGAGACATAGCGGAATACGCCCCGCGTTACCTGTACCGCCTTGTGACTGGTACTTTCCTCGGGGTTGAAGATGAACGAGTCGATGCGCACGACCGCGTCGGCCCCAATCTCGAAGGTCGAGCCGTCGCGGAACTCAATGACTGTCTTGGCGTCGGCGCCAGTGGTGATGTCCTCGGAAAAGATGATGTCGTCATTGATCTTCAAGCGGTGGGCAGGCGCGTCGCCAAGCTGTCCGTCGACATCCTTGACGACGAGGATCGAACGCCCGATTTGGATCGGCGCGGCGTCGGCGGGCGGCGTCGGCGGAGGGTTATTAGGCGGCACCGCGTCCTCGGCTTGCACGGCTACCGTGATGCCAATGAGGTAAAGCGCCGCAAGAGCCGCGCGGCGCCACGCTGTACCGGTTCGGGTCATGATGCCGGCAAGAAGCGGCCGTCAGCTCAAATCGATCAATGTGTGAATGAGATCGGCGGGCCAGGCGAGACTGATGGGCGCGCTGGTGATCGCGACGCCGAGCGATGGGTCTATCCCGTCGGCAGGTAGGTCGAAAGCCATGTGATGGCCGAAATGCGCCAGCACTCCGGCGAGATAGAGGCCGGTCACCCATTTCCAGGCGTGGCGATTGTCCGCCTGCAGCGCCTTACCCGTCGCGAAGCTAAAGACGCGGCGCCCCAATTTCGGCAAGCCCGGCGGACCGATCATGATCGCACCTAGGTGTTGGCAACTACGGCTATGATAACAAGCTTTATTAAGCCCGTCATCGGTGCAACGCTGTAAATGGTCGTCGACGGAATTCAACCTGCGGGATTGGCGTTTCGACGGCCATAGCGGCTCCTTAGCGGATCACCACGACGTCGCAAGCCGCCTGAGCGATCAGGTTGCGCAGCTGGTCTGGCTTAGCGTGGGGGTCATCCGCGGTTATCGCCAACAGGCGGCAATCCAGGTTGACGATGCGGCGAATCACCTCCGACGGATCGGCCGGCGCCAGGTCGATTTCGACCGGCACCGAATAATCAGCCAATCGCTCACCCAGCCAAGCGACGAAGGTTTCGTCCTCGGCGAGCTCGCCGGGACAGATCACGGTGAGCTGCCCGCCCCCCGCCTCGGCCAGCTGCGCTGCGGCATCGAGCAGCCGCTCGGTGGCCGGTTCGCGATTGTGGACGAGCGCGACGACGGCGCCGTGTCGATCCCACATTCGCGACGACAGCAGAAACGACGAGGCCGCCGGCGCGACCGCCGACCACCAGCGGCATTGGATCCGGAAATGCCCGCCGATAGGACGGGTCGCAGTGCCGGCAACGATGAAATCGGTTGCAGTGGAGGAGGAAATCCCGGCAGCCGCCGCGCCGCGCACGATATCGAATGACCAATCGACGTTGCGCCGCCGCGCCGCCGCGGCGATGTCCCGGCGCGCCTGCTCGGCGAACGCGCGCAACTGCCGCTCGGCCTGTTGCAGGGTCAACCTCTCGACTCCAGCGCCTAGCGAGACTTGCCGCGCGAAGGGCAGATTGGCAAGGCGGAGCAGGTCGTCGTCCTCGACAAAAACGCCATGCAGCCGAGCCCGCCAGCGCGCGGCGAGGCGCACCGCGGTGTCGATCGCCGCGCGATTTTCCGACACGGCGTCGAGGGCCACGACGACGCGCTCGATCCGCGCGGTCATGGCATCGATCCCGGTGCCGTGCGCGCGAGTGCCGCCGCTTTGGCGGCGAAGTCGTCGAGTCGGTCGGCGATCTTTCGGTCGGTGACCGCAGTCGCGACCCCGGTCAGAAGTTGCAGGCCCTGGTCGATCGTCTCCATCGGGATGACGCGAAATTTGCCGCCGGCCGCGGCGGCGACCACGTCAGCGCGCAGCATCAGATGCTTGACGTTGCTAGTCGGGAAGATGACCCCCTGCTCGCCGGTGAGTCCAGCAGCAAGGCAAACATCGAAAAAGCCCTCGATCTTTTCGTTGATGCCGCCAATCGCTTGGATGACGCCGTGTTGATCGACTGAGCCGGTGACCGCGAAACTTTGCTTGATCGGCACCTCGGCGAGCGCCGAAAGCAGCGCGAACAGCTCGGCGGCCGAGGCGCTGTCGCCGTCGACCCCGCCGTAGGATTGCTCGAAAACCAAGCTCGCATGCAATGACAAGGGTCGAACCGACCCGAACTTGCCGCCGAGGAAACCCGAGAGGATGAGCACGCCCTTCGAATGCAGCGGGCCGCCGAGCTGAACCTCGCGCTCGATATCGACGACCTCGCCACGGCCCATACGCACTTGCGCGGTGATGCGAGTCGGGTTGCCGAAGGCAAGTGCGCCGAGGCTGATCACCGAGAGGCCATTGATCTGGCCGACCGCGGCGCCCGAAGTTTCAATGCGGATGGTCCGGCGCGCGATCTCCTCTTGCATTCGGCGATAGATGCGGTCGCCGCGCCGGATTTGCGCGTCGAGCGCGCCCTGAACCTCGACGGCGCCGACCACTTCCTTGCCGCCGTCGGCGGCAAGCTGGTCGGCCTCCTGTAGCAATTCGTGGATCGCCCGCATGCTGGTCGACAAACGCTCGGAGTCGCCGGCGAGGCGCGCCGCCTGTTCGATAACCCGGGCGACGGCGTCGCGATCGAAGGCGCGCAAATGCTCACGGCGCACGATCGTGGCGATAGCGCGCGCGTAGAGCATGGTCGCGTCGGTATCGCGGGCGACGCGGTCATCGAAATCCGCGGCGATCTTGAACAGCTCGGCGAAGTCTTCGTCGTGCTGGCTCAGCAGGTAGTACAGCATCGGCGAGCCGACCAGCACGACCTTGACGTCGAGCGTGATCGGCTCGGGCTGCAAAGTCACCGTGCTGGCGAGGCTCAGCGCCTGCTCGATCGACTCGATGCGGATCTCACCCGATTGCAGCCCGCGTTTCAACGCCGCCCAGCCGTAACCGCCGGTGATCAGCCGTTCGGCGTCGAGGATCAGGTAACCGCCGTTGGCGCGGTGCAGCGCGCCGGCCTGGATCAGATTGAAATCGGTAATCAGCGCGCCGAAACGGGCGAGGTGCTCGACCCGCCCGACCAGGTTTTGATAGGTCGGATTGTCCTCGTAAACGACCGGTGCGCCCTGCCGATTACCATTGTCGACGATCACGTTCACCTGGTAACGGCGATAGCGCATGTCTTCTATCGCCGCTTGCGCCGCCGGCGGTATAGGTGAGCCGGCGGGTTCCGGCGTCGGTTGCGGCTGGGATTGCGGCAGGAAATCGTCGACATTTTCCTTGATGTCGTGTTCGACCGCGTCGAGGTAGTCGAGCAGATCGGGTAAATCGGCATAGGTGTTACGCAGTTCGCCGACTAAGCCCGCGACGGCGAAACCGGTGGTGTCGCGATTCAAGGCGCGGACCGCGTCGCGGTGCTCGCGCTCCCATTGCGGCACTTGCCGCATTACCGCCTCGAGCTCGCCCTGCGCGGTCTCGAGATCGGCCTGGATGCGCTTGCGCTCGTCTTCCGGCAGAGCCTGGAAATCATCTGGGTTCATCACCTTGCCGTCGCGCTCCGGCGCCAGCGCCAACCCCATCGGCGTGCGGATCAGGGCGATGCCCTTGGCCTCGGCGCGCTGCTGCAGTCCGCCAAACCCTTCCTCGCTATGCGTCTTCATCTGCTGGTCGAGCACCTCGCGACGGGCGCGGTACTCGTCGCGCTCGAAGGCGGCCGGCAGGGAGATGCGCAGCTCCTCGATTAGGCGTTTCATTGCTGCGGCGAAGCCGGCACCTTGGCCGGCCGGCAGGTCGAGTTGCCGCGGCCTTTGTGGGTCCGAGAAATTATTGACGTAGCAAAGATCGGGCGGGGTCGATTCGGTCGCCGCGCGTCGCCGCAGCAAATCCAGAACGAGGCTGTGGCGACCCGTACCGGCGGGGCCGAGCGCATAGACATTGTAGCCCTTGCGCCGGATGCGCAGCGCGAATTCGACCGCTTCGGCGGCGCGGTCCTGCCCGATCATCGCCGGCGCGTCGGCCAGCTCGCTCGATAGCTTGAACGGCAATTCCTCAGGCGTGCTGCGCCGGTGCAGCAACGTAGGCGGCAGCGGTTCGCCGCTCTTGAACTCCTGGCCGGCGCGATCAACCACGTTTACACCGCGCGCTTATAGGGGTGGCATTCGAGGCGCAAATAGTCGCGGAAATGCGGCCGCATCTTCTCAGTCCATGGTGTGTTCGCGGCCTTCTTCCAGGCGTCGCCGTCGCGCACGTCAGCCCGAGCGAAATGGTACATCGCCAAGTACCGCTGGGTGGCGCCCTGACCGCGATAGCGTCGCGCCATCATCACGCCCGGCACCGAGCCTAGAGCCGGCAGGTGCTCCTCATTGTACCAGGCATTGAATTCGGCCTCGGCTTCGGGAACCGGGTTCATCGAGATGACGAGAAGCTGCACCGCGCCACGCGGGGCGAGCCCGTCGCCGGGCAGGATCTGGTCGCCCTCGAGGCGGATGATGTGGTTGACCCGGCTCGTCACGCGCTTGGTCCAGGGCGAGCCGTTGGCGCCGCCGACCGCCTGGTAGGGTGGGCTGTGCAGCACGCCGACATTGTCGAGATCGTAGGTCGCGACCGAGACCTTTGGGTTGTCGATCCCGATCCAACGGTCAGCATTGATGAAGCCGGGCACGGCGAGCCGCTCGGGAATGTGCTCGGTATCGTACCAATCGTGGAACTCGTCCTCGGCGACGTCGGAGAAATTCATCGCCGCGATCAAGAGTCCTTTCGCCATCGCGCCCTCCCTCGCATTTCGTGAGGGCGAGATTAGAGCAGTCAATCGAGCTTGTAGAGCCGCTTCGCCGTGCCGCTGTAGAGGGCGAGCTTCTCGTCGGCGGAGCAGTCGGCGGTGATGCGCTTGAAGGCGTTCCACAGCGTCGCGTAGCCGGTACCCATCTTGTCGACCGGGAAGTTGCTTTCGAAACTGCACCGGTTTGCACCGAACAGCTCGATGCAAGGCTCGACAAAGGGGCGCCAGGCCGCCGCCCAGGCTGTCGAATTGGGCGGCGCCGGGAGACCGCGAAAATCGAGCGCGGCGCCGCGGTTCAGCATGCCGCCGATCTTGACCCAGACATTTGGGCACTTGGCCAATTCCGCCATGCCCGCTCGCCAAGTCGCGTGAACCTCGGCCTGCTTGCCGGCATAGGCGCCGTAGCCGAGCAGGCCGCCGACATGGCACATGCAGATCGTCGCCTGAGGCAGCGCCCGAGCCAGGTCGATCACGTCTTGCAGCTGCGGGTGATAGCACCAGGCGTCGAGCACGAGCCCGTGCGCCGCGAGCCGTGTCAACCCGGCGCGGACGTCGGCTCGCGCGTATATATTCGGCGTCGAATCCGGGCGGCTGTTGCCGATCATCGGGTCGGCGTCGTACCCGACCGAATAGCGCACGCCCTTGACCCGGCCGCCACCAGCGCGGATCAGCGCTTCGAGCACCGGCTCGACCCGGTCGCCGAGCGCGAGGTCGGCGTAAGCGACAATGCCCTGCGCGACCTTGATCGGGCCGTAGTTGCCGCTGGCGCTCATCGCGGCGATGCCGGCGACGAACTCGACCTCGCCGACCGGGCGCATCTCCTCCGGGCCGCCGGCGCGGTACATCGAGCGGCATTCCTCGAACACCGTGGCGACGATGTTGTGGCCGGTGTTGAGGTCGGCGAGCAGCTCCGGCAGGAAATAGGGCCAATCGTTACCGCGCTGCCAGAGATGATGATGGGTGTCGATGATCGGCAGATCGGGCTCGAGGATTGGCTCATTCTCCTGCTTCGCCAGCCACGCATCGTCGGGCCTGACGATATGGCCGAACCGGCCCGGCTGCAGGGATTGCGCCATCGAACTTCCTCTCCAAAGGTCATGGCCGGGTTTGATCCCGGCCATGACCTTTGGAAACAGATCCCGGCTTTAGGCCGGGATGACTCGTCGGGCTACTTTGCCGCGTCGCGCAGGGTCGGGCCGCTGGCGGCCTTGAGCACCGCAGCGGCTTCCTTGGCGACCGGCGTGCCTTCGAAGAAGCCCGGGTTCTGCGTACCCCAGAGCCGCACCGCATTGGCGAAGGTGAAATCGCGGAAATCGTCCTCGCCAATGTGACCGTCCTCGACAAGCTCCCACGCCTCGGGCAGCGGGTCGCGCATGTCGACGACGTCGAAATGGCCGATGTCGGACGAATAGATCGCGTTGATCCGCGCGCCCAGAGGCATCGCC
>DASYXG010000321.1:0-3905 GCA_035935235.1 Allostellaceae bacterium | reverse complement strand
CAGGTTTCGACCAGCCGCTCGATCCCATACGGCCAGTAGCCGCTGCCGCCGAGCACACGGGCGATCACCAGCTTCGCCTTTGCCGCCGTCTCCATATAAAGATCGACCGACAGATTGTGGCCGAGTCGCAGGATCGGCGCGAGCCGTAGGGTTGCCGCGCTCGTGTCGCCGGCGCGGCGCGCCTTCTGCGCCGCCGCGAGCAGCGCGATCTCGGTGTCAGCGCTCGCCAGCACGACGATGTCGCCCGGAGTCTGGGCGAGATCGACCGCCGCCGAGCCGTCGGCGATGGTGCCGGGTTCGGTGGCGAGGAGGTGCATCACCGTTCCTTCGTCACCCCCGCGAAGGCGGGGGCCCAGGGGCAACCGGCGCGTCGCCCGCCCTGGATTCCCGCTTCCGCGGGAAAGACGATGGAAGGAGTCACGATGAGGCCTCAAGAGCGGCCGTGATCGCCGCCCGGTCGAGACCCTTCTTGCCGATCACCACCAGCCGGGTCGCGCGCGGCTCGCCCGGCTCCCAGGGACGATCGAAATAGTGTTGTATCCGGTCGCCGACCGCCTGGACGATCTGCCGCCGGTCGCGGTCGGGCACCTCGACAAAACCCTTCACCCGCAGGATGTCGTGGGTGCGGATCGCCGCGGCAAGCCGATCGCAAAACCCGTCGCCGTCGGCGATCGGGCCACAACTGACGACAAAGCTGTCGAAATCGTCGTGATCGTGCTCGCCTTCCAGCTCGTGCACCGAGGGCCGCGCCGCGAGGTCGTCTTCGGCCGCGGCGTCCAGCCCCAGCGCGATCCCCGCCGCGATCTTGCCCTCGTGCGTCTCGACCAGGCGCACCCCCGGACGCAGCCGCGCCGCGATCTCGGCCTTCAGCCGCGCAAGTTCATCGCCGCCGACGAGGTCGGTCTTGTTGAGGATCACCAGGTCGGCGCAGGCGAGCTGGTCGCCAAACACCTCTTCCAGCGGGTTGTCGTGCTCGATCGTCGGATCGGCGGCGCGTTGTGCGGCCACCGCCACGGGATCGTCGGCGAAACGCCCGGCGGCGAGCGCGGCGGCGTCGATCACCGTCAGCACGCCGTCCACCGTCGTCGCGGTGCGGATTTCGGGCCAGGCAAAGGCCTGCACCAGCGGCTTGGGCAAGGCCAGCCCGGAGGTCTCGATCAGGATGTGGTCGGGTGGAGCGGCGCGGCCGATGAGCTTGGTCAGGGTCGGCAGGAAATCGTCGGCGACCGTGCAGCACAGGCAGCCATTCGCCAGCTCGACGATGTCGTCATCGCCGCAAGTCTCGTCGCCGCAGCCGAGCAGCAACTCGCGGTCGATCCCAAGCTCGCCGAACTCGTTGACGATGATCGCCAGCCGATACCCCGCGGCGGTGGCGATCAGGTGGCGCACCAGGCTGGTCTTGCCGGCGCCGAGAAAGCCGGTGACGATCGTCGCCGGGATGCGCCGCATCAGGCTTCTCCCTTCAGCACGAGCGGCAGCCCTGCGGCGATAAAGACGACGCGGTCTGCCGCAGCGGCGACCGCCTGGTTGAGCCTTCCGGCCGCGTCGCGGAACGCGCGGCCAAGCGGTGTTTCCGGCACGAGGCCAAGCCCGACCTCGTTGCTGACCAGCACCACCGGGCCGCTGGCATCGCGCAGTGCGCCGAGCAACGCCTCGCTCTCGTGCTCGATGATGCGGCCGGCGCCAAGCAGGTTTGAGACCCACAAGGTCAGGCAATCGACCAGCACCGGCCGCGCCGGATCGGCATGCGCGAGGATCGCTGGCGCGAGGTCGAGCGGCGTCTCGATCGTCCGCCAGAAAGCGCCGCGGTGCGCACGGTGGTGGGCGATGCGCGCCGCCATCTCGGCGTCCCCGGCCTCGCCTGTGGCGATATAGGTGCCGGCTTGAGCCGCGCCCATGACCAGCGCCTCGGCATAGCGGCTCTTGCCCGAGCGCGCGCCGCCGAGAACCAGGGTGACGGCGGGCAATCGACCCGCATTGGGTGACGACATAGGCTCCTCCTCCGCCCGAGGAATCGTGCCGCGACAACGGCGATGCGGAGGTCTCCTGGCTCGGGGTCGTCGCCCGCGGCGCCTTCCCGGATGGAAACCACCCAGTGGCCGCTGCCGCGGAACTCGCCCTAACAGTTGCGGGGGCAGCGCCGGTCTTACACCGGACTTCCCTGTCGCATCGCGGCGGCGACGCTAACACGCCTTAGCTGGCTCGTCACCTGGCAGTGCTTTCGGTTTGGGACAGAATACCGACGTTGGGCCGCGGCGTGCCGATGCCGAGGTTGCACCGATAGCGATCGCTCCGCCGGCGCGCCAGACTGAAACTCTCTCGCGGACCGCAGCGCAACGCCCAGACTGGGAGGAAAGCTTCCTATTTATGTTTTCCGAGCGGTGAGTGGCTGCGTCTGGAAAGCAGAGACTAAGGGGCAAGCGCCTTCGTCCGTCATGGGTGGACCCATGGTCCGGCCGGTGCCTTCACTCCCGCAGCATCGGCTTAAGAGACGTCGCCGCGGAAACGGCACGATCCTCACTGTGGGTTGAAGAGTTCGTTCACGAGATCGAAGGGAACCTTATAGTTCGGCCCGCCCTGGTGCATCAGCTGTAGCCGTTTGTCATTGTCGTTTTTGTCTTTGGCGTCGGGTAGCAGCAGGTCGTCGGTGTGCATGTGATCAAACTTGCGACCGCCGAGGAAATGCCCCGCCTCGTGCGCCATGAGTTCGGGTATTTCCGTCCGCTTGTCGCTGATGAGGCTGACTCCGTCTGCGACCCGTGTCCAGCCTTCGCCGTGATTTGATCCCGATGAACAAAACTTGACTAAGAACATGGTCAGGTTTGCGTTCTTATCTTTGTTTTCGTTCAAGAGATCGATATAAGTGTTCAAGTCCACGTCTTCGGGAAAAGCGATGATCTTGGGGTCAGTAGAAGTAACCCCTACGCTCTTCGCTATTCTTGCTTCGTCGGTAAAAACGGCCGGAAACGAGGACACAAGCGTAAAGACGACATTGGCCTGGGGAGTCCAGACCGCGTTCATCTGGTCCACCATGGCGTTGAAGTCGTATGGCACCTTGCTGTGAGGAGTTGGCGCGCCGGTTAGTGGGTCCCGTACCAAGACCGGTTTTATCGCCAGCTTCACCGGTCTCGGCTTCAACACCGCGACCTTAAGCGTAAGAGTCGGGCCACCGCCATTCCCTCTTGCTTCCACCCAAAAGTTAGTGCCCGGAACCTGGCCGGAAATCTTGAAGAGCCTGTCGCCTCGCGTTGTGAACGGCGCAACCGGCAGAACCATCAGACCCTTCGCCGATGGCATGGTTATTACCCGGTCCCGCTCCGTAATCTCATCGACGGTGATTGGGGAGCCCGCCGGTCCCACCCGTAGGCCCCTCCCGTCTGTGAGGCGCACGAGATTGAATTTATCTGGGGCTGGGCCAATGGGCACAATGATTCCCGCGTTCGGTACCCCTCTCGCGTCCGTCTCGGTGACGCCCCAGCACGAAAAGATTTCCTGAAACCTGGCCATCGGATAGCTCCGTTAGTGTTCGCGCGACGGCGCCGGGCGCTGACGCCACGCTCGATCGTGCATCAATGCGAGGTTTTGTACACATCGGAAGGGCTTGACCAATACGCGATGCCACACTGCCGGCAGGCAGCCTAAAGTTTGCCTAAGCAGTCGACAGTGGGGTGTGCCGAAAAATGCGTGACCTCTTAGGACCGACCCGACAAACGGGCGGCACAGCAACGAATATCCAAGCGTCCGCAAAGGGGCAACTGCGCCGGTTGGCTCAATCGGTTCTGATTGGCGGCACTGAGCCGAAAAGCGGAAATCCAAACCGAGGCGTTACCCGTCACCAGCCAGCAACGGTTCCGTGCTAGGTTGGCTCCATCGCCTGAAATGGGAGAGTGCGATGAAAATCGAAG
>DASYXG010000320.1:0-5822 GCA_035935235.1 Allostellaceae bacterium | reverse complement strand
AACTTGATCGAGCGCGGGAATGGGCGCACTCTGTGGCGGCAAACTTCCGGCGGTTTCCTTATGGCGAATGATGTCGCGCTCGGCGCGCAGCACGATGCTACCCGGCAACTCGACGAGCGGTCGATCGAGCTGCGGCGGCTGGTGGTTCGCGCGCTTGACGGCGGCGCGCGCGGGCATATCGGCTCGTCGATGTCGCTCATTGAGATCATGCGCGTGCTTTACGACGACATCCTACGCTACCGCGCCGACGCGCCCGATTGGGAGGGGCGCGACCGCTGCATCCTGAGCAAAGGTCATGGCTGCATCGCCCAATATGTGATGCTGGCGGAAAAGGGCTTCTTCCCGCTTGCCGCGCTCGACACGTTCTGTCGCCGCGATTCGATCCTTGGCGGTCATCCGGAGGCCGGTAAGGTCCCGGGGGTCGAAGCGTCGACCGGGGCGCTCGGCCACGGACTGCCGATTGGCGTCGGGCGGGCGATGGGGCTGCGCATCAAGAACAACAACGCGCGCGTCTTCGTCATCACCGGCGACGGCGAAATCAATGAGGGTTCGGTGTGGGAGGCGGCGCTATCGGCCTCGAAGCACGGGCTCGCGAACCTCACCTGGCTGGTCGATTACAACAAGGTGCAATCGGCCGGACCGACCGACGAGATTCTTCCCTTGGAGCCGCTGGCCGACAAGCTGCGCGCGTTCGGCTTTGCCGTCGCCGAGGTCGACGGGCACGACATCGCGGCGTTGCGCCGGGTGCTGCGGTCGGTGCCGCTCGATCGCGAAAGACCCACGGGGATCATCTGCCACACGGTCAAGGGCAAGGGTATCGCCTTCGCCGAGAACGATGCCGCGTGGCACCACAAATCCAGCATCAACAAGGAGCTGGTCGGTCAGCTTTACGGCGCGTTGGAGACACGCTGATGCGCCCGGCCTGCGTCGACAAGGTGTTCGAACTGGCCAGGCGCGACGAGCGCGTGACCTATATCGGTTCCGATCTCGATCCGCCGATCGTCAAGCGGATGAAGAGCGAGATGCCGGGCCGCGCCTGGATGGAGGGAGTGAGCGAGCAGCACGTGGTTGGCATGGCGGCGGGGTTGGCGATGGAGGGCTTCATCCCCTTCGTTCACACCATCGCGACCTTCATCACCCGGCGCTGCTACGAGCAGGTCGCGGTCGATCTATGTCTGCACAACCTGCCGGTCCGGCTGATTGGCAATGGCGGGGGGCTGGTCTACGCCCCGCTGGGGCCGACGCATCTGGCGATCGAGGACATCGCGATCATGCGGGCGCTGCCCAACATGACGGTGGTTTCGGTCTGCGACGCCGACGAGATGAAGCGGTTTATGGACCAGACGCTGGACTGGCCGGGGCCGATCTATATCCGCCTTGCCAAGGGCTACGACCCGATCGTCAGCCGCGCCGAGCTTGGCTTCAAGATTGGCAAGGCGATCGTCATGCGCGAGGCGGCAGGCGGGAAAAAGCGCGTGTTGCTGGTGACGACCGGGGTCACGACGACGCGGGCGCTCGAAGCCGCCGAGGCGCTCGAGGCGGACGGGATCGAGACGACGCTCTTGCACATGCACACGGTGAAGCCGCTCGACACAGCGGCGCTGGTGGAACACGCGGGGAGCTGCGACCTGGTCGTCACGGTCGAGGAGCACACGATTGTCGGCGGGCTCGGCAGCGCCGTGCTCGACGCGCTGGTCGAGCATTTGTCGGGGGCGATGCCGCCGGTGAAGCGGCTCGGCATACCAGACGATTTCGCGCACAAATACGGCAACCAGGATCAGCTGATGGAGCTGTACGGCATCCATCCGCAGGGGATCGCCGACAGCGTGCGCGATGGGCTGCGCCGCCGCGCGGCATAACCGCGCCCCGTCATGCCCGGGAAAATCCTGATCGTCGGCGGCGATTCGGAGATCGCTTCCGCGAGCGCCGCGCACTTGTGTCGGGCCGGCTTCGATGTCGCTGCGACGACCCGACGCGCGGATTGTGTTGCGGCCGACCGCCCGTTTCTCGACCTCGGTCAACCGATCGATGACTGGTCGATCCCGCAGGGAATCGGCGCCGCCTGTTTTTGCGCCGCGATCGCCCGGCTCGCCGATTGCGCCCGCGATCCCGAGGGATCGGCGCGGGTCAATGTCACCGGAACGGTGGCGCTGGCCGGCCGGCTGCTCGACCGCGGCATTCCGGTGCTGTTTCTGTCGACCGACAAGGTGTTTGACGGTAGCCGCCCGCTGGTGCCGGCCGACACATCGCCGTGTCCGGTCAGCGAGTACGGCAGGCAAAAGGCGGCGACCGAGGCGGCGCTGGGCGCCAAGATGCGCGAAGGCGCGCCGGTCGCGATCCTGCGGCTGGCCAAGGTCGTCTCGCCGGGGATCGAGCTGCTTCGCCAATGGCTCGTCAGCCTGCGCGCCGGCAAGCCGATCCGCGCCTTTCACGACATGATGATGGCGCCGACCCCGGTGGCGCTGGTCGCGCAGGCCATCGAACGGCTGCTGGCGGAGCCGAATTCCGGCATCTATCAGCTCACCGGACCGCGCGATATCGCCTATAGCCAGGTCGCGCTGCATCTGGCGCGTTCGGTCGGCGCCGACCCGGCATTGGTCGAAGCGGTCAGCGCCTATAGCGCCGGTCTCCCGCCTGGCTCGACCGCCGCGAACACGACGCTAGACAGCACCGCGCTGCGCGTGCGCCACGCGATCACGGTTCCCGACGCGATCGAGGTGATCGACGAGCTGATCGATAGCTGCGATTGAGCGGCGATTATCGCGTTGACACCACCCGCGGCGGCGGCGATGAGTGCCGCAAATCTGGGGTTCGTAGAGGAGACGGCATGGGCCGATTGCTGAACATCGTCACGGCGCTGCACACCGCGACCAAGCGCGAGTACCTGCCGCGCATGGTCGACGACAAGATCGCCTGCATGCTCAAGGCGAAGGAATATGAGGCCGATTACTGGGATGGCGACCGCCGCTACGGCTATGGCGGGTATCGCTATATCGAGGGGCGTTGGGCGCCGGTGGCGAAGGAGCTGATCGATCTGCACGGCCTCAAGGGCAAATGCCGCATCCTCGATGTCGGTTGCGGCAAGGGGTTTTTGCTCAAAGAGTTCCAGCGGCTGCTGCCGGAGGCCGAGCTGGTCGGCTTCGACATCTCGAAGCACGGGCTCACCAACGCGCATCCCGACATCAAGGACCGGCTGTTCCGCTACCGCGCGCAGGACGCCTATCCGTTCGGCGATAAGTCATTCGATCTCGTGGTTTCGCTCGGCTGCCTGCACAACCTCAAGGTCTTCGAGCTGCAGACCGCGCTTGGTGAGATCGAGCGAGTCGGGAAAGCCGGTTACGTGATGGTCGAGAGCTACCGCAACGAGGCCGAGCAATTCAACATGCAGTGCTGGGCGCTGACCTGCGAGGCGTTCTTCGACACCGCGTCGTGGATCTGGCTCTACAACCATTTCGGCTACACCGGCGACTACGAGTTCATCTATTTCGAATAGCGAGACGGCGATGAAGATCAAGCAAGGCCGCGCCGCAATCCTGGCGCAGTCGCGCCAGCCCCTGGTGGTGGACGAGATCGCGCTGCCCGACGAGCTCGACGCCGGCCAGGTGCTCGTCAAGGTGCTGTACACGACGATCTGCGGCGCCCAGATCAACGAGATCGACGCGCTGAAAGGTGTCGACAAATTCCTGCCGCACCTCCTGGGGCACGAGGCCTCGGCCGAGGCGGTCGAGATCGGCCCCGGCGTCACCAACGTGAAGCCGGGCGACACGGTGGTGCTGCATTGGCGGCCGAGCCGCGGCATTCAGAGCCGCACGCCGGCCTATTCCTGGCGCGGCGAGAAGCTCAACGCCGGTTGGGTGACGACGTTCAACCAATACGCGGTCATCTCGGAGAACCGGATGACCCCGATCCCGGCCGATTTCGATTTGCGCAACGCGCCGCTCTTGGGCTGCGCGGTGACGACCGCGGCAGGGGTGGTCAACAACGACGCGCATCTGAAGGTCGGCGAGTCGGTGGTGGTCTTCGGGGTCGGCGGCGTCGGGCTCAATTTGGTGCAGTTCGCCGCGCTCGCCGGGGGCTATCCGATCGTCGCGGTCGATCTGCTCGACCACAAGCTCGAGATGGCTCGTGCGCGCGGCGCGACGCACACGATCAACGGCGGCAAAATCGCCGATGTCGCCGCGGCGATCCGCGAGATTGTCGGCGAGGCGGGGCCCGACAAGGTGATCGAGACGACGGGCGTCAAACCGGTGATCGAAAGCGCCTATGAACTGACCCACAAGGACGGCAGCCTCGTCCTCGTCGGCGTGCCGCACGAGAAGGTGACGATCAACACGCTGCGCGTCCACTTCAACATGGTGCTGACCGGCTCCGAGGGCGGCAGCTCAAAGCCCGACATCGACATCCCGCGCATCATCCGGCTGGTCAAGGCCGGGCGGCTGTCGTTTGATGGCATCATCACCGACGAGTTCGCCCTCGACGACATCAACGCCGCGTTCGACCTGGTGCGCAGCGGCAAGGCGGGCAGGGTGCTGATCCGGGTTTGATGCCAATCAATGCTGCCAGTAATGTACTGATATAAGTGTGATTTCCTTGTAATCTGAAAAAAAGTATCAGCTAGAAAACAGCGGAAGAACAGCGAGTTATCAGCGGCGGAACAGTGGGATAACAGCGGCCAGCCCCGCTGTTATTCACCTGACCCTCACCCGCCTCGCATCGGCGGTGCCGCTGCTCGACACCCTCCCCCGATGCGGGAGAGGGTGGGACCCGCGCCGCAGGCGTGGGAGGGTGAGGGCGGGTGCGGCCGCGCTCCGCCTGTCGTCCGCCGAGGCCATTTTCGGCGGACGTCGTAAGAAGTCTTATTCACCGCCTAGTCCCGGTTTGCCGGGCGATCATCGCTTCCGTGCGGCTTTGGGCTTGTTATCTGGCTTATTGCCTCAACAGCGCCCGCGCCGATTGTTGGTCGTTATTTCGGTCGCGGTCGCAGACGGCTTTTCTTGGTTGTGCCTTGTTCTATGCCCGCGCGCGGAAGGTCAGTTCGCTCGTCAAGCTCCGGTTTCGGCTTCAATCAGCGAGCCGCTTCGAGAAGCGGCGATGCCGGCCCACGCATGAGCTGGCGCTGCGGTGATAGCTGGAACGAATAAGGAACATTCTCAATGCGCATTGTCGCAATTCAGCATCGCAATAATTGCATATATTGGATTGACCAGGCGGGATCGCCGGCCGAGCCGTGTCAGGCGAGTTTGCGGTCCTGCATCGTCCGGATGTTGAAGTAGCGCGGGTCGGTCATCGAGTCGGGAAGTTTGCCGTCGCGGAACGCCCGGACCATGTCGGTGACCGCGTCCTCGAGCGTGCGCTTGGTGCGCCAGCCGAGTTCGCGGGCGATCTTCTCCGACGACACGCGATAGGAACGGTTGTCGTCGGTCGGCACCGTCTCAAGTTGGACGGTGTTGTGGCCGACAATGCGTTTCACGATCTCGGCGAGCTCGAGCACGCTGTGGTTCTCCATCCCGGCGTTGTAGATCTTGCCGTCGATTTTCTCCGCCGGGAACTGCAGTGCTTCGCAGTAGAGATCGCTCATATCCTCGATGTGGATGTTGGGGCGCTGTTGCGACCCGCCGAACACCTTGATCTTGCCGGTGTTGACCGCGTGGTTGCAAAGGATGTTGACGATGACGTCGAGCCGCTGGCGCGGCGAATACCCGCACACCGTCGCCGGGCGGAGGATCAACGTGGTGAAGCCTGGCTCGCGCTCCTCGGTCAGGACCTGCTCGCACAACGCCTTGAATTTCGAATAGTCGGTCAGCGGTTCGAGCGACAGTTCC
>DASYXG010000319.1:0-4229 GCA_035935235.1 Allostellaceae bacterium | reverse complement strand
GACCCCCGGGACCTTACCGGCCTCCGGGTGACCGCCAAGGATCGAATCGCGGCGACAGAACGTGTCGAGCGCGGCAAGCGGGAAGAAGCCCTTCTCCGCCAGCATCACATATTGGGCGATGCAGCCATGACCCTTGCTCAGGATGCAGCGGTCACGCCCCTCCCAATCGGGCGCGTCGGCGCGGTAGCGTAGCATGTCGTCGTAAAGCACGCGCATGATCTCGATGAGCGACATCGACGAGCCGATATGCCCGCGCGCGCCGCCGTCGAGAGCTCGAACCACCAGCCGCCGCAGCTCGATCGACCGCTCGTCGAGTTGCCGGGTAGCATCGTGCTGCGCGCCAAGCGCGACATCATTCGCCATAAGGAAACCGCCGGAAGTTTGCCGCCAAAGAGTGCGCCCATTCCCGCGCTCGATCAAGTTGACGCTGCTTCGCCGATGGCCAGTCGGCGGCCTCGCCGGCCGTCACCCGGTTGGCCCAGCGCTCGGGCAGGAACTCGTTCAACAGGATCGTGCACCAGCGCAGCGAGAACAACGGATAGAGCAGAGCAAGGCGCCTTCGGAAGGATTGATCCGACCCGTAAATGCCGATGGCCACAGCCGAGAATTGCCGCTTCAGCGCTGCGTCGAGACGCATCCCCGGATGCAGTAGGAAATCGGCGGTGAGCTTCACCGGATCGTCCCAGCCAAAATAGTCGAAATCGATAAAGATAAGCTCGCCGCTCGACCGCCGCAGCGCGTTGTGGAAACCGAAATCCGCGGGGCACAGTGTTTGCGCCGAGGCGTCGGCCTCCGCGGTGAAGGAGAGGCCGGCGGCAGCATAGCTGGCTTTTGCCCAGGCCAAGACCTCGGCGAAGAGCGGCTCCAGCGTCTCGTGCAGGAATGCCGCCAGCGCCGGCTCGTCGGGCACCGATGCCAGCCGCGCCAGCCGCCGCTCGATCTGCGCCGTAGTGTCGGCTGCGGAGACGCACGCCTCCGCCGCCATCGGCAGTGCCGCGGCGTCGCTCTCGCTGCGCAGCGCGTGGATGGCGCGCAGAAAATCGCCTGCGGCGGCGATGTCGGTCGCGTCGGGCGTCTCGACCGGCTCGCCCTCGATCCATTCGAGCAGCAGGTAGCCGCCGGCGGCATCGACCGCGATCGGCTGCGGCACCGTGGCGATACCGTGTCCGGTGAGGAATCGGAGCGCGGTGAATTCGACCGTCGCCCGGTCCCGGTCATCCGCGCGGCGTGGGGGATATTGCTTCAGCGCGTAAACCGCCGCGGCGGCGCGGACCTGGTATACGCCGCTATTTCGGCCATAGCCCCGCACTCGCTCGATCGCCGTGGCCGGCTGACCGGCAAGGGCGAGCGCCGCCTGTGCCGTGGCGCCAAGTACCGGGTCAGCCGCCATCGCCGAAGACCGCGACCGTGACGTCTCGCCAATTCTCGCACAGCGCGTCGCATGGTGCGGCGCCCCTTTCCGCGAACAGGATACGCTGCACGCCTACGGGAAAGCTCGGATCGGCGAAAACCTCCTCGAGGTCGTCGATGAAGTGGGTGCAGCCGAGCGCCGCGATGCGGGCGATCTTGCGCTCGCGGTCATCCTCGAAATAGAGCCGATCGGCCGGCACGGCTTCAAGAAAGCCCTGCGCGCCCAGCCAATCGCGCGCCGCCTCGCGCAGATCGACTCGCGCAGGGTCGTAATGGCCAAAGCGTGTCTTGTGGCTGACGATAACGGTCTCGACCCCCTCGCGGACGCAGCGAAACAGAAACTCGCGCGCCCCGGGAAACGGCACTGCGCCGCCAATTCCGGCGCCGTAGACATGGCCTTGGAGACGCTGCCAGACGGACTCGCCGTCGGGTAGCAGGCGGATCGCGTCGCGCACCGCCTTCTTCGAGCCAGTAAAGTCGCGCGGCACCAGTCCCCGCTCGCGCGCCGCTTCGAGAAAGACGCGATCGTAGTCGACGAGCGTGTTATCGAAATCGATGCCGATCCGCATGGCGCGCAACCTATCCGTCGCCGCTCAGCTTCGCAATTAGCGCTAGTCGGCGGGAGTGCCCGGGCAAACGACGCACCACGGCAGCCGAAAGGGATGCAAGCCAAACGTCCGAAAGTGGTCGAAGACGCTACGCCATTCAGCGAGCGGAAACGACACGGCGATCGGCGCTTTCTGAACCTGACGGCGATAGGTCGCGAGGAACGATTCGTCGATCGGTCTTTCGCTTCCGGCGCGCCAGGTCAGGAGATAGCTCGTACCGTCACTCCACTTGACCCCGAAATATTGGGCGATAGCGTCCGGCGCAAAGATCGGCGACAGAACAATCGGCGTCGAAATCCCATTGGACAGATCGGCAAGCTCGGTCGAATAGAAAAAATAGCTGATCCCCGCCCGCTTGATCGCCGCCACCGCCTCGTCCGGTGTGCCGAACAGCACGGTGTCGAGCTCGGGGATGGTCCTAGTGCTCATCCACGCAACTTCGTGGCAATCCGGCAGCATGCAGTAACCATGTATGTGAAACGTGTAGATCGGCGTGCCGCGCCCGACGATCCGCCACACCTGCTCCATCGCGGGATAGATGCCGCCCCAGGGAAACCAACCAGGCCAGCCCGGATGCTGGTAAGCGTCCTTGATGCTGAATGTGCCGTCCAGGAAATCCACCGCCTTCTCGGTCTTTTCGGCGACACCCGTGGCCAAATACCTGCCGTGCTTGCCAAGGAACCCGCTCACCACGATCGCGGCAATAGCGGCGGCGGACAGCCCTGACCAGAGCCGCGAACGGGCGGGAATGGTCACGCACAGCAATAGAGCGCCGCATAAAGTCGGCGCATAGGCGAACGAGCTAAAGCGATAAAATGACACCGTCTGTTGACGGCCGGCGCCGAGGGCAATTGCAACCACGGCGAAGCTGAGAAGAAACGCGAGTGTGCTGCGCCACGCATCCCGGACAGCCGGCGAAGCCAGCCTGTCGCGCCAGTCACCCAGACATAGCGTCGGGATCGCGCTCGCGATCCCAAAGGCGCCGACAGGCCACCAGATGTCCGCTCTTAGATAGAAACAAAACAGCTGCCACGATTGGCCTGACAACAACGGAACCCCCGTCCCGAGGCTGCGGCTGGCATAATAGTGCTGCGCCAGAACCTCGCTTAGGACGCCCCATTGCTGGATTTTTTTCAGATCGACGATCGGCCAGAAATAGACGATCCCCTGATCGAGCGGGAGACCGGTCATCGCGTAATTGATCGCCAGCGTCGCGATCGTCACGACGCCACCGACTATCCCGACATAGAGGGCCGCTGTGGCCAGACGGCCTTGCCGCGTCACCAAACCCCATAGGAACAGGAGACCGAAAAACCCCACGACAAAGGGCGCAAGCACCGTCGTGAGAAGTATAATATTCGCAGCCGACAGTGCCGAGCCGCACATCCATAGGCGCCGATTCCGTCCCTTCGCAGTGGCGAAATTGGTCGACATCCAGAACAGGCCGAAAAACGCTGTCCCCGTCAGCTCGTGGATTTTCTCGAGTTGGCCCCAGCCCTCCGCTCCGAGCAACTCGCGATGGCCCGGGGTAAAGATCAGCATGACGAGATAGAGGATGGCGGCGATCCACGGTAGCTTCGCATTCCCCGTTACCCGGCCGAGGATCAGGGCCATGGTCAGCGCAGTGGCGAAAACAAAAACTAGGGTAACGAGCTGCGGCGCCAGCGGGTCGGTGAGCAATATCGCCAAGAAGTAGAGGCCAGCCCCTTTCGAGTAATAAAAATGATACCAAACCTCATTTGGCGCAATTGATCCGTTTTTTATTACATCAATGTTATAGTAGAAATAATGTGTGTAATAATCGTGACCGCCACCCGGATAAATCCCCTTAACAGCGACAAACGTGATCGCGACCGCGACAAAAATCGCAAACAAGGCAGCGTCGCGTCGCCCGCCGGGACTTGCGAGGCGAAACGCAGCGCGCGTCCCCTGCAATCCCTCTCCTAGACAGGCGACCAAAAGCGGCACGGAAAGCACGAGCACCGCAACGGAGAGCGCGATTGCCACTGGCCTCGTATAACCGCCGGCAAAGCCGACGCCGAACAAGAGCAAATGCCAGAAGCCGGCGCCGGTGAAAAAACCGAGCGCATACCGTTCGCCGGGGTGCAGCGATCGCACCGCTGAAAACCCGGCGACCATCGCCAGAATGATCGCTCCAGGGGCGTAGATCAGCCAGGCGAGAAAGCCGGCAAAGACGATTCGCAGCAGGTT
>DASYXG010000318.1:0-6838 GCA_035935235.1 Allostellaceae bacterium | reverse complement strand
GTCGCGGTCGGCGACTCGCTGACCGACGCCAACATCTCGACCCATGACGGGCACCACTTCTGGCCCTCGCAGCTGGCCCGGCGCCTCATCGCGCGCGCCAAGGACCAGGGGCGCCGGCCAGCCGCGGTGATGAACCAGGGGCTCGGCGGCAACCGCATCCTCCACGACGTGCGCGGCGACAGCGGCCTCAAGCGCTTTGACCGCGATGTACTGGCCCAACCTGGCGTCACCCACGCAATCATCATGCTCGGCACCAACGACCTCAGAAACCGCAGCGCCAAGCCCGAGGAGGAGGTCGGCGCGGCGCAGATGATCGCGGGCTTGAAGCAGCTCGCACAGCGCGGGCAGGTGAAGGGCGTCAAGATGATCGGCTGCACCCTGACCCCGTTCGGCTATGAGACCTTCCTCCCCGGCGCCTGGAACCCGCGCCGCGAGGCGGTGCGTCAGGCGGTCAACGCGTGGATGCGAGAGGGCGACGCGTTCGACGCGCTGGTCGATTTCGACCAGGCGCTGCGTGATCCCGAAAGCCCGGTCAACATGATCCCGCGTTTCGATTGCGGCGACCGACTGCACCCATCGGATCTCGGCTACCGCGCGATGGGCGACGCCATCGACCTCGCTTTGTTCGATTAGGTCACGCTATCGCCAGTCGATTTGACCGCCGAACCCGGACTTACTGGCAGCACCAACTTGCCCGGATTACACGAAGCGAACGCCCACCATTTCGCCTTTTCGCCAGACGATCTCGCAGTCATGCGGCGAGCCGACGTCGGGCTTGAGGACGAATTCGCTAGGGCACAGGATGATGTCAGAGGGTTTTAGCAAGGCGCCCGTTTCGGAGATATCGAGTATGTGGCAACCCATCGTGCAATAACCTTTGCGGAACACGATGGTTGCGCGTTTGAGCGCGCGGCGACGCGGATTAAGGCGGCGTTCGAGCGGGGGCCCCGCGCCTGGCAGGGTTGCATCCGGTTTGAGGTCTTCCACAGTCGACCTCCGCGCTATCTCATCCCTGAGCTAGGGCGCTACTCACCGTAACACAAGACGAGGTAGCCCCTCCTGAACAATCGAGCGCGCACCGCGTTCCCTCCGAGTTCCCGGCCTCGGCGATCGTCAGGCGGGGGTAGCCAGTCAATTTATCTATGCTCGCGATCTCGGCTACCACACGATGGGCGACGCACTTCGACCCGTTCGATCAAGGAGAACCATGATGGCCTTACGTGTACCGATGGTATCGCCGGAGCGCGCCCGCGATGTTGGCGAGGCGATGGGAATGCCCGCCCGGCGCACCGGAAGTGAGGCGTTTCGCGTCGTCGCCAACAATCCCGGTGTAGCCCGCGTCGCGTTCAGCCAATTGATGCAGCTGCTGGAGAACAACAAGTTCGACACGCGCCTGCGCGAGCTGATGATCATGCGGATCGGCTGGGTGACCGGCTCGGCCTATGAATGGACCAACCACTGGCGCGTCGCGACCACCGCGGGCATCCCGCCCGAAGACATATTGGCGGTGCGCGACTGGAAGAATTCCGACCGACTCGACGCGGCGGACAAGGCGATCCTCGCCGCCACCGACGAGTGTCTCGCCGGGAAATCGATATCCGACGCCACCTGGGCCGAGGTGGCGAAGCACGTCACCGACCCTGGTCAGCAGGTGGAGTTCATCGTCGCCATGGGCAATTGGCTGATGTTCTCGATGCTGTTCCGCAATTTGCGCATCCCGCTGGCCGAAGGGGTCGCGGTCTGGCCGCCCGACAGTTTGGCGTCCCCGGCGGCGGATGGGTGGGGCTAGGCGCCGCGCAGGCGGTTATTTGCTTCGCACAGCAATCGCGCCATGCGCTGCGCCCACGCGGTTTGGCCGGTACTGTCCGTGATCAGATCCTGGCGGATTTCGATCTCGACATGCTCGATCCCGCGTCCCTCGCCATGCACCGGCACGGTGTAGTCGCTGTCGCCGGTGATCGCGTAGGGCTCGTTGGCGCCGACAACAAGATCGCCCTCCGCCCGCAGCAGCTCGAGCATGATCCGCGAAAGCGGCGTCTCGTGATGATAGAGCACCCCGACCTCGACCCGGCGCGCGACGCTTTTGAACACCGGGGTGAAGCTGTGCATCGCGAGCAGCACGGTGCGTTGCCCGGCGGCCTTGCGCGCGTCGAGCAGCCCGGCGATCGCCGCATGGTATGGGTCGAAGACTGCTCGTCTTCGGGCCAAACGGTCCGACTCCGCCAACCCCTCATTGCCGGGCACCCGCGTCAGCTCGCTGATCGCTGGGATCGAGGTCGGATGGCCGGGCGCCCGATTGCAGTCGATGACGAGGCGCGAATAGGTCTGCAGGACCGCTGGGGCGTCGAACAGTTCCGACAGCGCCTCGGTCACCGCGGCGATGCCGATATCCCAGGCGATGTGGCGGGTAAGCTCGCCCTCGTCGAGCCCGAGCGTGCCCAGCGCGCGCGGGATCAGCCGCCCGGCATGGTCGGCGGCGAGGACGAAGGCGGAAGCTCCGCGCGGCCGCAATACCCGGACCGGCGGCGGCTCATCGGCGGCAAGAAGATTCGAGGCGGGCGAGGTCATCGCCCGATCTTGCCATGCTTCAGTAGATTTCGGCGTATTTGGCGCAGAGATCGGCTGGGCTCAGCCCTTCGACCGCGCGCAACTCCGCGCGCTTGAAGCGCAGATAGCAGTCGAAGAGCTCGTCGCCGAACCAGTCGCGCGCGGTTTTGCTGTCGGCCAACAGCGCCAGCGATTCGGTGAGCGAGCGGGGCAGCGGCTTGGCGCCGGTCTCGCGGCGTTCGGCATCGCTCATCTCCCAAAAGCTGCGCTCGCTCTCGGGCGGCAGGGTCAGCTTGCGCCGGATCCCGTCGAGGCCGGCCCAGACCAGCGCGCCGAGCGCCAGATAGGGGCTCGCGGTGGCGTCGGCGACGCGGTATTCGAGGTTGAAATTGTGCGCCGCCGGCGGCCCGAAGATCGGGCAGACACGCAAGCTGGCGCCGCGGTCCTGCACGCCGATATTGGCCCAGGTCGGCGTCCAGCGGTCGGGCCGCAGCCGGAAATAGGAGGGGGGCGACGGCGCGGTGATCGCCGTCAGCAGCGGCATGTTGTCGAGAACGCCGGCGACAAAGGCCTCGCCTTCCCTGGCGATCCGCCAGGGCCGGTCGGGGTTGTAGAGCACCGGCTTTTCCGCGGTGTCGCGCAGGCTGAAATGGATGTGGGTGCCGTTGCCGATGCCATCCGGATCGAGGATCGGGGCGAAGATCGCGCGATGGCCAAGATGGTGGGCGACCGCGCGCGCCAGTTCGCGGGCGATCACCGCCTCGTCGGCCGCACGCAGACCGCGCGCCGGACCGATGGTCATCTCGTACTGGCGCGGCCCGTATTCGGGGAGGAACGTGTCCGGCACCAGCCCCGCCGTGCGCAGCGCAGCGGTCAGGTGCTCGCCGAACCTGCCCTGGCGGCGCCAGGCGTCGAGCGAATAGGTCGCGCCGGGCCGCTCGTCCACCCCGGTATAGGTGAACTCCTGCTCGAAGGCTGCGACCATGGTGAATTTGGCTTCGCGCTCCAGCGCTTCCAGCGCCCGGCGCAGGAAGTCGCGCGGGCAGCAGGCCCAGAACTGGCCGAAGATGTTGGTGATGTCGCCGAGATAGAAGCGTTCGGCGGCGGCGCCATCAAACTCAACCTCGACAAAGGTGCTGGCGTCCGGCACCAGCATCAAATCGCCCTCGGTGCCGTAGGGCGTGTCAAGGATCGGCCCGAATGGCGACATCATGATGTTGCTGGGCGCGAGGCCAACCCCTTCGCGCAGGCGCTGCGACAGCTCGGTTTGGGCGAAACCCTTGCCGCGGACCAGCCCGGCCAGGTCGCAAGTGCCGACGAAAATAAGTGCTTCGCTTTCCACGATCAGGCCCCGATGGACAAACCCAGGCGATTATTCGCGCCGGATGGTTAATTTTTTTTCACGGTCGCGGTCAAACGCCGATGGTTTCCCGCTCCCGGCCCGGCATGTCCCGGGGCAGATCGATGCGGAATCCGCCCGATTGCCGCCGCCATAGCGCCGCGTAGGCGCCGCCGCGGGCGAGCAGCTGCTCGTGCGTGCCTTCTTCGACGATGCGGCCGCGGTCGAGCACGATGAGCCGGTCCATGCGACAGATCGTCGACAACCGGTGGGCAATCGCGATCACCGTACGCCCTTCCATCAGCGCGTCGAGCTGCTCCTGGATCGCCGCTTCGACCTCGGAATCGAGCGCCGAGGTCGCCTCGTCGAGCACCAGGATCGGCGCGTCCTTGAGGATGACGCGGGCGAGCGCGATGCGTTGGCGCTGTCCACCGGACAGTTTGACCCCGCGCTCGCCGACATGGGCGTCGAACGCCGTGCGGCCGTGCCAGTCTTCGAGGCCTTCGATGAACTCGGTCGCGTGCGCGCGCCGCGCCGCGTCCTCGATCTCCGCTTCGCTCGCCTCGGGCCGGCCGTAGCGAATGTTGTCGCGAATCGAGCGATGCAGCAGCGAGGTGTCTTGCGTCACCATGCCGATCTGCGCGCGCAGGCTCTCCTGGGTCAGCCCCGCGATGTCCTTGCCGTCGACCAGGATGCGGCCCTGCTCGGGCCGGTAGAAGCCGAGCAGCAGATGCACCAGCGTCGATTTGCCGGCGCCGGAGCGGCCGACGAGCCCGACCCGCTCGCCCGGGGCGACATCGAGGTCGAGCCCGCGCAGCACCCCGCCGCGCCGCTTGCTGCGGCCATAATCGAAATGCAGATTCTCGAACCTGACCGCGCCAAGCGCCCGCGGCAGCTCGGCGGCGCCGGGTTCATCGGGCATCTGCCGCGGCACAGCGATCGAGCGCATGCCGTCCTGCACCTGGCCGATATTGTCGAAGATATTGGCGATCTGCTGCGCCACCCAGCCGGCGATGTTGCCGATCTGCCAAGCCATCGGGATCGCCATCGCCACCGTGCCGACCGGCACGCTCCCGTTCGCCCACAGCGCGATCGCCAGCCCACCAGTGCCGGTCAACAGCGATGCGTTCATCAGGATCAGTGAAATCCCCCACGCCGAGGTCATGCGCAGCTGGCGGCGATAGGCGTCGGTGTGCTCATCGACCGCTTCGCGGACGAAGGCGTCCTCATCGCGCGCGCGGGCGAAGAGCTTGACGGTCAGGATGTTGGTGTAGCTGTCGACGACGCGGCCGGTGACCTCGGAGCGCATCTCGGACATCCGCCGCGAGCGCTCGCGCATGCGCGGCAGGAAGGCGCGCAGCACAACGGCATAGGTCACGAACCAGCAGAGGATCGGCAGCGCCAGCCGCCAATCCGCCCGGCCGAGCAGGAGCGCCGCGCTGGTGCCGTAGACCAGGATGTACCAGACCGCATTGATGCTGGAGACCACGCTCTCGCGCAGCGCCGGCCCGGTCTGCATCACCCGGTTGGCGATACGGCCGGCGAAATCGTTCTGGAAATAGGTCCAGCTCTGGCGCACGACGTGCCAGTGGTTCTGCCAGCGGATCTGGTTCGAAAAGCAGGCGGCGAGGACCTGGTTGGTGATCATCGCCTGCAACAGCATCGCCAAGGGCCGCGCGAGCAACAGCACAGCCGCCATGCCGAGCAATTGCGGCCCCGCCTCGCGCAACAATCCGCCCGGCGCGCGCTGCGACAACAGCCCGACGACGCGGCCGATGAAGATGGGGATCGTCGTGTCGAGCAGCGCCACCATCAGCCCGGCGGCGAACAAAACCGCGACCAGCCCCTTCGCCTGACGCGCATAGTGCCAATAGAAGGCGCCGAGCCGATTGGGCGGCTCTCCCTCCGGCGGCGTCGCCGTCGGCTCGATCAGATGCTCGAAAAAACGGAAGAGGTGCATGCGGTCTATTCGCAATACCTACCGAAGTTTTGCTGTCTTTGCGTCCGGGTGACGGTCGCGGGCGCGAGGAACGCGAATCGCCCCTTCGAACAAACCGGCGGGATTCGGCCAAATTGCGGGCGCGGCCAGCCACCGCCTGCTCCGCCGCAAGACCCTAGCATAGGCGAGCGCGGCAGACAGAAGGATTTCCAGTTACGTCGGTGCCCCTTTCCAGTCGGCCTCATTTCCCCTGTCGACTCGAGGACGCAAACGTATTGCGTTCGCAATTTTGAGTGGTGTCTCATCAGAACATTTCGCGAACTTTCTCGTTGCGGCTGTACGATAAATGTGCGACCCTTCGGCCCGTGGCCACTCTGCGATGGCACCGGTAGGCAAGCTATGATACCAGAGCTTGAGCCGCAGCGGAAATAATGTACGAGATCTGGGTGGGGAACACGGTCTATGAGAAGTGGGACGATTTCTGCAGACAGACGCCCCGATTGCCCGCCAGGGCCGGCGACGCTCGCTGTAGGTGACGACGAAGGTCTTGCGCTCGGTTTCAAGAAGAAGCGGAGCGTGAATGGGGGCGCAACGCTCGCACCCCGGACCGCGCCGACGACACGACAGAGCGAGCACTCGCGGATCGTTCACACGGAACCCGGCTCCCTCGAACGCGGATCCCCACAGAAGCGACATGGAGTCTACTATACCCCGGACGCTGTCGCCGCTTCTCTCGTAAAATGGGCGATTCGGAACGAAACAGACCGCCTATTAGATCCCGCTTGCGGCGACGGGCGATTCCTCGCTTATCATGAAAAGAGCATCGGCATAGAGCAGGATTTCCAGGCTGCGTCACTAGCGAAAGAGAGAGCCCCGAAAGCGGACGTTTTGAGCCGAGAATTTTTTAGCTGGGCACAGGGCACCGACGAGCGTTTCGATTGCGTGGTCGGCAATCCACCCTTCATTAGGTACCAGACGTTTAGGGGAGAAACACGAAAGACCGCACTTGAGCT
>DASYXG010000317.1:0-2025 GCA_035935235.1 Allostellaceae bacterium | reverse complement strand
CGTAAGGGTGTGTGCCGACCCGGTTCATCGTATCGAGCTTGGTGGTCACGTTGACGATGCGACCCCAGCGGCGCTCGATCATCTCGGGCGCCACCCGGCGCGACAGCCGGTCCGCAGCGAGGTAGTTGGTCGTGATGACGTTGTCGACAATCTCGTCGCCGACCATCCAGAAGCGCTGCAGGAGGTTCCGGCGGAATCGCGCCGGGTCGATATAGGTGAAGGTGAGCCCCGCGTTGTTGACGAGGATGTCGACCCGGCCGAAGCGTTCGCGGGTCGCGGCGACGACACGGTCGCATTCGCTCACCTCGCGCAAATCGGCGACCAGCGGAAAAAAGCGCCTGCTGGCGCCGAGCCTTTCGGCCTCGCTCGCCATCTCCCCGACGTCGCTCTCGATATGGCCGACGGCAACGACCGTATGCCCAACCTTGACGAGGCCGAGGCTCATCGCCCGGCCAAGCCCGCGCAAGCCGCCAGTGACGAGCGCTACCCGGTCTTCACGATCATCGGGCATGAGCGCCTCCCCCCGCTACACCTGCGCAAGGCCCATCGGGTTGCACCCGCCGAGCTCCGGCATGATTTCCTCGGCGAAGGTTCGCAGATGCGCGACCGAGGCACCGGGCGCGGCGAACAACACGTTCTCCACTCCGCCAGCCTGCAGCCGCTTCAGCTGCGTGACAATTTCCTCCGGCGTGCCAAGCAGCGGTGCGTCGTCCAGAACGAACGAGTCGGCATCATCCTTGATGTGATGGTAGCGCTCCGCCCCCGGCCCGCGCGCCAAATCGCCGATATTCTGCAGCACCGCACGGCGCGTGCGGATCGCATGCTTGCGCTCGGATTCCTTGCGGATGATTTGCAGGCCGCGGGTGACCCCCACCATCATCGGGTCGTAGGTGCGGCCGACGGCCTTGCATTCCTCGCGGAATACCTTGACCCGGTCGATGATCACGTCGGTCGGCGCGATCTGGTCGAGCAATAAGTTGTAGCCTTCGCGGGCAGCGCGGCGGATCGAGTCGGCGCTGCCGGCGCCAAGCCAGAACGGCGGATGCGGGCGCTGGATCGGACTCGGCTCGACGACGACGTTGTCGTAGCTGTGCCACTTGCCCTTATACGAAAACCGCTTGCCGTCCGACGCCCAGGCTCGGCGAATGACCTCCATCGCCTCGTCGAAACGCTCGGTCGCCTCGTCCTGAGCGACGCAAAACCCGTCGAACTCGTAGGAGCGATAGCCCTTGCCGACGCCGAAATCGAGGCGGCCGTTCGACAGCAGATCGAGCGTCGCCGCCTGCTCGGCGACCAACACCGGATTGTGCCAGGGCAGCACCACCACGGCGGTGCCGAGCCGGATGCGCTCGGTGCGCGCGGCGAGGTAGCTCAGCAGGTTGAGCGAGGCCGAAACCTGGCCGAAGCCGGTGAAATGATGCTCAACCAGAAACACGCTCGAAAAGCCGAGCTTTTCGGCTTCGGCCACGTAGTTGATGAAATCGTGATAGCCTTCGCTGTCGCCAGCCGGGCCGCCGCGCGCCCTCGCACCACCAAAGAGACCGAACTTCATCGCGCCGCCCCCATTTGCAATGTCCCCACCCCGCCGTATTTGCGCTCACGGTCAGCGGCAAGCAAGTGGCGATCTTCCAATTTACCCAGTTCCGGCAATCCCATCGGGTCGTTGATCTCGTCGAACGAGACGAGCAAGTCGGGCCGGTCGATAACCCGCTCCTCGCCGAGCGACCGCCTCAGCACCCCGAGCGCGTTCTGCATGCCTTGATCGCCGCCGCCTTGAACCCAGCCGCCTCGACGATTCGCGCACTGAACCCGTTATAGCTGCCGGGCAGAACCAGGATTTCGGGCGCCTCGATAGGCTTGCGTAGGCGTTGGCTGGGGCTAGTCATTTTACTTGCCATTTCCTATCTCCTGGCATTGGTAAAGTTCAATCGTTGCCCCGTCCGAGATTGTTCACAGTAGCACCGCCGAGTATGCTCCGCGTGTCGCTCAACGAGGTTTCACATGGGGAAAAATACCGGCGAAAAC
>DASYXG010000316.1:0-10793 GCA_035935235.1 Allostellaceae bacterium | reverse complement strand
GCTCCGGCAGCGGGTCGATTTCCTCAACGATATCGAGGGATTTTCGCACCCCGAGCTCTACCCCGACCTCGCGGCGGCCGGCTGCCGGCTCGTCGTCATGCACGCGGTGCAAGGGCGCGGGCGGGCACAGCGCGTCGCCGTCTCGCCCGACGCGATCTGGCCGCGCATCGCCGGCTTCTTCGCCGCACGGATCGCGGCCTTGGAGGCGGCGGGGATCGCCCGGGAGCGCCTCATCCTCGACCCCGGGATGGGCTTTTTCCTCAGCAGCGACGCCGGGGCTTCGCTTCGGGTTCTCGCCGGGCTCAACCACTTGAAGCGCGAGTTCGCGCTGCCGGTGCTCGTCTCGGTATCGCGCAAGTCGTTCCTCGCCGCGATCACGGGCCGGGAGTCCCCGGAGGCACGCGGAGCCGCGACCCTGGCCGCGGAGCTCTATGCCGCCGCCAACGGCGCGGATTACATCCGCACCCACGATCCGGGTGCGCTCAGGGATGGACTTGCGATAGTGGCGGCGCTCGCCGCCGAACAGGGCCGTGCGGGCTGATTACTTGTAGGCGTCGCAGGCCGGCGCGTCACGACCATTGATTAGCTCACACCGTTCGTACAGGCTTCGCATAAACGAGGCCGGATCGCCGCTCCAGTTCTGGAACGCCGCGCGATCCTGGGGATCGAGCCGGCGGGCGACCTCATAGCGGTGGTAGGCGTCGCGAGCGAACGGGAAAGCCAAGACGATGATCAGCGCCAGGGCGGCACCGGTACCCAGGATCCTGATCATGACCCAGTAGTCCTTTTCGCACCAATTGGTTGGGCTTGCCCCGCTGATGTCACATTCAACTCAGCGGTAAACCCCGACCTTCGTACAGGGAAAAAATAATGTGTAAGGTCTAAGTTGCAAGGGTTTTGATGGATCAACCGATGGGGGACGGCGGGACATCGCACAACCTCAGGTCGGGCAGTGCGGGGAGGAGCCTGGCGAGTGATCCTTCGCAGGTGCTCGACCCGCGACCGGGCACCTCGTGGCGGGACGTGCTCACGTGAAATCCGGCGCACGGGTCGAGGACGCTGCGCTCATCACCGGGCGCGGGCGGTTCGGTGACGACTTGCCGGTACGCACCGACACGCTTCGCGCCGCGATCCTGCGCTCCCCGCATCCGCATGCCGAGATTGCCTCGATCGATACCGGGGTGGCGTTGGCGCTGCCTGGGGTCGCTTGCGTCGTCACCGGCGAGGACGCGCTGCGGTGGACTCGCCCTTTCACCGTCGCGGTCAAGGCGGCGATTGATCACCTCTGCCTGGCAACCGACCGCGTGCGTTATGTCGGGGAACCGGTCGCGGTGGCGGTGGCGCGTGACCGCAACACCGCCGAGGACGCGCTCGAACGGATCGCGGTGGACTATCTTCCGCTGCCCACCGTCACCGACCCCGAGGCGGCGATCGCCGACGGTGCGCCGGTGCTGCATTCTGCCCAGGGCGGCAACCTCATCAGCGACCGCCGCTTTCGCTATGGCGATCCGGAGGCCGAGTTTGCCGCGGCGGCGCACCGAATCGGCGTGACGGTTCGCTATCCGCGAAATTCGGGCACCCCGATCGAAGGTTTCGTCGTCATCGCCGAGTATTTTCCCGGCGAGGACAGCTACGAGATCACCGCCAATTTTCAGGGCCCGTTCGCGATGCACCCGGTGATGGCGATGGCTCTCGGCGTGCCGGGAAACCGGCTGCGGTTGAAGCTTCCGCCCGATTCCGGCGGCAGCTTTGGCACCAAGCACGCGATCTTTCCCTATATCGTGCTGATGGCTCTGGCGGCGCGTAAGGCCGGGCGCCCGGTGAAATGGGTCGAGACCCGGATCGAGCATCTTACCGCCACCTCGGCAACCAATCGCGTGACCGAGCTGGCGGCCGCGGTCGAGGCGGATGGCCGCATCACCGCGCTCGACTGGAACCAGCTCGAGGATTGCGGCGCCTATCTGCGCGCTCCGGAGCCGGCGACGCTCTACCGCATGCACGGCAACATGACCGGCGCCTATTCGTTACAAGTTATCGATATCCGAAATCGCATCGCCCTCACAAACAAGACGCCGAGCGGACTGGTGCGCGGGTTTGGCGGCCCGCAGATCTATTTCGCGCTGGAGCGGCTGATGCAACGCATCGCCGGGACGCTCGGCCACGACCCGCTTGAGATCATCCGTCGCAACCTGGTGGATCGGTTTCCCCATCGCTGTCCGGCGGGGGCGGTGCTCGATTCCGGGGATTATCACGCCGCTATCGAGGCGGCCGTAACGGAAGGCGGGCTCGACCGGGTGCGGCAGCACCGCGACGCGGCGCGCGCGGCAGGGCGGCTTTACGGCATCGGTTATGCTGCGATCGTCGAACCGTCGATCTCGAACATGGGTTACATCACCACGGTGCTCACGCCCGAGGAACGGCGGCGGGCCGGTCCGAAGAACGGCGCGCAGGCAGCCGCCACCGTCGCGTTCGACCCGCTCGGCGGGGTCACGGTCGCCGTCGACTCGGCACCGCAAGGCCAGGGCCACCGCACGGTCATCGCGCAAATTGTCGGCGAGGTTTTTGGGCTCACGCCCGCCTCGGTCCGGGTCGAGACCGCGCTCGACACGGCGAGCGACGCTTGGTCGATCGCCGCCGGCAATTATTCGAGCCGCTTCGCCGGCGCGGTCGCCGGCGCGGCGCATCTCGCCGCGACACGGCTCAGGGACAAGCTCGCCCGCATCGCGGCGCCACAACTCAATGTGCGGCCGGACGAGATTTGCTTTCGCGACGGACGGGTCGGCGCCGCCGGCAACCCGGCGAATTCGCTGAGTTTCTCGCGCGTCGCGGCGACAAGTCATTGGGCGCCCGGCACGCTTCCGGACCCCGCGGGCGCGGCGCTGCGCGAGACGGTGTTCTGGACCCCGCCCGAGCTCGCGGCGCCGAACGAGGCCGACGAGATCAACAGCTCGGCGGTGCACGGGTTCGTCTTCGACTTCTGCGGCGTTGAAATCGATAGGGACACCGGGGTGGTCCGCATCGACAAATACGTGACCATGCACGACGCCGGCCGGATCCTAAACCGCGCGCTCTACGACGGGCAGGTTCAGGGCGGGTTCGCGCACGGGCTTGGCGCCGCCTTGTACGAGGAATTCGTTTATGGCGAAGACGGCGACTTTCTCACCGGCACCTTTCTCGATTACGCAGTGCCGCGCGCCGGTGACATGCCCGAATTGACGATCCTTCACCGCGAGACGCCGTCGCCGGTGACCCCGCTCGGCGCCAAGGGGGTCGCCGAGGGCAATGCGATGTCGACCCCGGTGTGCATCGCCAACGCGGTCGCCGATGCGCTCGGCGTCGCCGATGTGACCCTGCCCTTGACCCCGCCGCGAGTGATGGCATTGCTGAAGCAGCATGTTTGACCTTGGCCGCAGCTTGATCGCCAGTGTCGAGCGCAGCCCCGACGCCTGGTGCCGCGCCTCGGCGCTGGCCGATTACAAACGCCCGCGCGACTACATCTTCGTCGCCGAGATCCCGAAATCGCCGGTCGGGAAAATTCTGCGCCGGTTGCTGGCGAATATCGCAAGGAGTGAGCGATGGCGGAGAGCCAGAATTTCGACGGGTTCCGGGTCGAGATCGACGCCGATCGCGAGCGCGGCGATGTCGTGCTCGACCGCCCGCCGCTCAACGTCATCACCATGCCGCAGCGCGACCAGCTGCGCGCCGCGTTCGAGGCGCTCGACGCCGACAAACGGGTGCGGATCGTCGTCGTGCGGGCGGTCGGCGAGCACTTCTCCAGCGGCGGCGAAATCCGCGGCTTTCTCGAAGCCTCGCCCGAGCACGTCTCGCGACTGGCGTGGAACATCGCCGCGCCGGCGCGGTGCGCCAAGCCGGTGATCGCCGCGACCCAGGGTTACTGCTTCGGCGTCGGGTTTGAGCTGGCGCTCGCCTGCGATTTCCGCATCGCCGCGGAAAGCTGCCTCTATGCGCTCCCCGAGCAGCGCCTCGGGCAGATCCCCGGCTCGGGCGGCGCGGCGCGGCTGCAGAAGATGGTCGGCATCACCCGCGCCAAGGACATCGTCATGCGCTCGCGGCGGATCACGGCCGGGCAGGCGGTCGAATGGGGCGTCGCCACCGAATGCGTACCCAACGCCGAACTGGAGAAAGCCACCACCGCCCTGGCCGAGGAATTACGCGGCTTTCCGCCGCTCGCCCAGCGCACCGCCAAGAAGCTGCTCAACGACACCGAGGACGCCACGCTGTCGCTGGCGATCGACATGGAAGGCCAAATGTACGGCCGCCTGCGCAGCTCCGACGATTTCCGCGAAGGCGTCGAGGCGTTTCACGCCAAGCGCAAGCCGATTTTCAAAGGAAGCTGATTCCCATTGAAATCGTCTCGGCCGAGGCCGAGACCCGTCCCGCCAGCGCTAGACTTCTATATCCAACCACCCGTGTTCGGTGACGATGGCGCGGTCGCCGGGGCGCAGCAGCACGGTCGTCATCGCCGACTCGACGATCGCCGGGCCGGCGATTTCCTGCCCAGGCGCGAGCGCCTCGAAATCGTAGACCGCAGCTTCGGCCCCGCCGCCATCGAGGTAAATCCGCCGCGTCGCGATCGGCGGCGACGCCGGCATGGCCGCGAGGCGCGGCTCCTGCGGCAATTCCTCAAGCACACCCGATACCGTCACGCGGGCATTGACCAGCACACTTTCCTGCTCGGGCATCGAATAGGTGTAGAGCGCCTCGTGGCGGCGATGAAACCGCTCGACAATCTGCGGCAGCGGGTCGGCGGTCGACCAATCGACGCCATCCAGCGGCACCGCAATCTCGAAGACCTGCTCGCCATAGCGCATATCGACCGATCGGCTGATGCGCGCGGGCCCAGCAAACGAGGCGCGCAGGCGCGCCATCCCCTCGGCCTCCATCTCGTCGAAGAGGCGTTTCACCGCGTCGCCATCGAGCGCACTGGTATCGCCCACATGGCTCTTCGACACCTCGAACCGGAGATCGGTCGCCAGCATGCCCCACGCCGAGAGCACCGCGGCGACGCGCGGCACGATCACCCGCGACAGGTCGAGTTGGCGAGCGATGTCGGTCGCGTGCAGCCCGGCCGCGCCGCCAAAGGCGAAGAGCGCGAAGCGCCGCGGATCGACCCCACGCCGCACCGAGACCAGCCGCACCCCCTCGGCCATGTTGGTATTGACGATGCGGTGGATGCCATACGCCGCCGCCATCGGTTCGATGCCAAGCCACGCCGCGATGCGCCCCACCGCCGCTTCGGCAGCGACCTTGTCGAGCCGCCGTTCGCCGCCCAGGAACCGTTCGGGATCGAGATAGCCGAGCACCAAGTTGGCGTCAGTCACCGTGGCTGCGCCACCACCCTGGCGGTAGCAGGCAGGGCCCGGCACGGCGCCGGCGCTTTCCGGCCCGACATGAAGAATGCCGCCGGCATCGACATGCGCGATCGAGCCGCCGCCAGCACCAATGCTAGCGATATCTAAGCTGTTGAGGGCGATGCGGTGGCCGCCAATCTTGCGGTCGGCGACCAATGTCGCCTCGCCATCGACGACCAGGCAGATATCGGTGCTGGTGCCGCCCATGTCGAACGGGATCAGATTTCTCTGCCCGGAAAGACGCGCCGCGTGAACGCTGCCGGCGACGCCGCCGGCGGGACCAGACAGCACCCCGCCCGCCGCGAGACGGCCGGCTTCGGCGATCGGCGCCACCCCGCCATGCGACTGGATGACCAGGGTCGGTCCGCGATACCCGGCCTCGCCGAGCCGTGCCTCCAGCCGCGCCAGGTAGCGCGACAGCACCGGCCCGACATAGGCGTTGACGATCGTCGTCGAGACCCGCTCGAACTCCTTGATCTGCGGCAGCACCGATGACGACAGCGAGACATAGGCATCGGGCAGCGCGCGCGCCAGCGCCTGCGCGGTGACCCGCTCATGGACGGGATCGCGCCAGGCGTGCAGGTAGCAAACCGCGACCGACTCCACATCGGCGCGCTTCAAGATATCGATAGCTTTACCAAGAGACGCCGGATCGAGTGGCGCCTCGACCCTGCCATCGGCGCGCAGCCGCTCGCGTACGCCCAATCGCAAATGCCGCGGCACCAGCTGCTCGGGCGGCGGCAGGCGAAGGTTGTAACGGTCGTCCTTCAGCCCCTCGCGCATCTCGACGACGTCGCGGTGGCCCTCGGTGGTGAGGAGCCCGGTGCGCGCGCCCTTCAATTCGAGCAGCGCGTTGGTCGCGACCGTGGTGCCATGGACGATGCGTTCGGTCTCGCCGAGCAAATCGGTGCGGCCGCGGCCGAGTTTCGCGGCCAGCGCGGCAAGCCCGTCAAGCACCCCGAGCGACGGGTCCTCTGGCGTCGACGGCACCTTGGCCAATGTCGCCGCGCCGCCCGAGTCGATCGCGACAAGGTCGGTGAACGTGCCGCCGACATCGATGCCGATGCGGTACATCAGCTGATGAAACCAGATTCGACGTCGTGAGCCTTATCCTCGTCGCGACGCCGTGCCGGGTCGCCCCAACCGCCGCCGCCGCCGGACTCCAGCACCAACCGGTCGCCCGGCCGTATCGCCAGGCCAGTTTCCTTGGTTCGGATCGCGCGCGGCTCGTCATTGCCGGAATAGAGGATGTAACGGTGCGGCGCGCCATCCTTGCCGCCGAGGATGCCGCAGGCGCCGTGCACCACCCCGTCGCCGGCGGTATTGGCGAGCGCCGGTTGCTCGGTCTCGACGATCATCTCGACAATGCCGCCCGGCCCGCCGCGGAATTGCCCGTCACCCCCGGAATCCGGGCGAAATTCGTGCCGCTTGAAGAACAGCGGAAAGCGCACCTCGGTGACTTCGAGGCTGCCGAACTTGATGCCGCCCGCCGCCTGCCATTCGCCGGCGCCAGGCCAACCGTCGCCAGCCGACGAAGCGCCGCCGCCCGGCCGCGCCTGGAAGAAATGCCAGATGAACGGGCGATTGTTTCGAGGGTCTTTGCCCTGGATGGCGATGCGGAAGCGGCGGCCCCAGCCGGCCATCGCCCGGTCGGGGCAGGCCGGCGCCAGCGCCTTGACGATCGCTTCCAAAATTTCCTGGGCGCAGTGATTGGTCGCCAAGGTGACCGGCGCGCCCGGATTGGCCCAGACCACTGTGCCGGGTTTGGCGATGATCGTGAGCGGACGGAACGTGCCGTCGTTTTTCGGCGTGTGCGGATCGATCAAATAGGATAGGGCGACCACCACCGCCGAATACATATTCGGATAGGACGAGTTGATAAAGCTGGTGACCTGCTCGTGCGAATCCGACAGGTCGACCGTCAGGTCGCTGCCCGATTTGGTGACCGTCGCCCGGATATGGATATCCGTATTGCCGCGTCCGTCATCGTCCAGCAGCGCCTCGCCGAAATAGACCCCATCCGTCCACTCGGCGATGACCGCGCGGGTCTGCCGCTCGGCGCCGTCAAGCACCGCCTCGATCGCCGCGTCAGTGACCGCCCAACCGAATTCCGCGGCCAGCGCCAGCACCCGCCGCTCGCCGACATGAGCCGAGCCGATCATCGCCGCGAGATCGCCGCGAAAATCGCGCGGGTGGCGGACATTGGTCGCGATCATCTCCATGACGTCGCGCCGCATCTCGCCACGGTCGTAGAGCTTGAGCGGCGTGATGCGGATGCCCTCCTGCCAGATATCGGTGGCGCTGGCGTTGTAGGCGCCATGTGTCGCCCCGCCGATATCGCTCTGGTGGGCGCGATTGATCGACCAGAAACGCGGCTTGTCGCCCCCCGGTCCCTTGGCGAAGACCGGAACGAAGGCGGTCAGGTCGGGGAGGTGGTTGCCGCCGTGATACGGGTCGTTGAGCAGAAACACATCGCCGGGATGGATATCGGCGCCGAAGAATTCGGTGACGGCGCGCGCGGCGAAGGGCAGGGCGCCGACGTGGATCGGCACGTGCTCGGCCTGGGCGATAAGCCGACCGTCGAGATCGCAGATCGCGGTTGAGAAATCGCGGCTCGAGTTGAGGATTTGCGAATAGGCGGTGCGCAGCATCGCCTCGCCCATCTCCTCGACGATCGCGAGCAGGCGATGCTGGATCACCGAAACAACGATCGGGTCGACGCGGTCTGTCACGTGTTCTCCGCCGTGGAGGCCATCGGGATCCGCAGTGTGGCCCGCCGACCGCGCGAAGTGAAGGTCACAGGAGGCCTGCTAGCGCTCGGCGGGATTCGGAAAATGCAGGTGAAAGGTGAAATCCTCATAGGGGCCCGGCATCCACTGTGGCAGCGGCGGGAGACGCCCGACCGCGGTGACCATTTGCGCGACCCTTTCGTCGATGTCTGTATATCCAGAGCCCTGGATCACCCGGACCTGAGTGATGGTCCCGTCTTCCAGTACCCGTATCCCGACGATCGTATCGCCGTGACGGGCGCCCACCAATGAAAGCGGCAGCAGATTGATATGGCTGATCGTCAGCTGAAGGGCATAGGCGCAATATTCGTCGCGCGTGGCATTTGGCCCGACCACCGTCGCCAAACGCCGCGCCTCATGCGGTTTGTTGCTGGGTGAAAGCGGAAGTACCCATCCGTCCGGCTTTGGCGCGGGCGTCACCGATTGCGGCTTGGGCGGCGCGGGTTTGGGTTGCGGCTGCGGCGCGATAGCGGCGACTTGTGTCTGGGCGGTAGCCGGCGGCACTTCGGCATTGGCTTGGTCCTTGGGCGGAGGATCAGGCTCCGCCTCGGCAGGCTGTGCCGCGGTGGCCGGCGGCTGCGGCTCGCCGGAGGTCGGCGGCGCGGTGTCGTTGCCCTTTGCAGCCTTATCCGGCTCGACCTCGCCCATATTGTCGGACGAAAGACGGCCGGGCGGCGGTTTGGGTTCGGCCTTGGGCTTGGGCGGCGCTGGGGTCGGCGCGGCCAGCGGAGGCGGAGGCGGCGGCTGCTCCATGACGAGTTGAACCGGTATCGGCGGTGGAATCTCGATCGGCGTCCGCAGCCAGCTGGCCAGAAACAGCAGCAACGGCAGCAAATGCAGGATGAGCGAGCCGGTGGGCCCGCGCCACATGCTCCGCCTTGGCGGCGCGGGGTCGGGTCCCAAATCGAGACGTGTCGGATCGAGCCGCAATGCTTCGGCGAGGTCCGCGCGGCGCGGCGCGGCGACGACCAAAGGCTCGATGCGCGCATCATCGGGCAGCTTGGTCTCGTCGAAGGCGAGGTCGATCGTGTCGGGAAGGTCGGTCAACCGCGCGCTACCCTTGCTGTGACAAAAGGCTCCCCGTATCGGCGGTCACCTTTGTCTCACTCCAACGCCTCGGGGAAGCGTAGCCTCAAATTGAGTTCGAGGGTGCTGCCCTGAAACCACTGCGGCACTGGCGGGAATTTGCGCACCGCCGCGACCATCTGCACGATCCGGTCGTCGATATCGGGGTAGCCGGAGCCATGGGCGACATTGACATGCGAAATCGTCCCGTCGGTCTGCACGGCAACGGAGACCACCGTCTCGCCGCGCCGGGTGCCCACCACCGACATCGGCAGCAAATCGAGATGCTGGCGCGTCAGGGTCACGAGGTAGGCGAGGTATTCATCGCGGTTGGCCGCCGGTCCGACGGCCTTGGCGGCACGCGCGGCCTCCTGTGGATCGGGCGCCTTTGGCGCGGCGACGGTGCTCGGCTTCGGCAGCTGCACCGCGGCATGTTCCTTGGGCGGCGCCGGCTTGGGCGGGGGCGGAGGCGGCACCGGTGGGGGGATTGCCGCAACGGCGGTGGTCTGAGGCTCGGTCGGCTTTGGCTGCTTCTCGGCCGGCGCGGGAAGCGCCGCGGTGGGCGTGGCGCCGGTCGTCTTCGGGTTGACCTCGCCCATGTCTTCCGAGGCAAGCTTGCCTTGCGGGGGCGGTTTCGCCGGCTGCGGCGCCTCGGGCGTAGGAGCCGGCGGCGGGGGCGGCGGCTCCTGGATCACCAGCTGTATCGGGATCAGCGCCGGCCCCTCATTGGCCGTGGTCGGCCAGGTGATCAGCAGCAAAAACGGCAGCAGGTGAAGCAGGAGCGCGCCCAACGAGGAGAGCGGCCGCAAACCCGTGCGCACCGGGGGCGGCACTTCCCAGGTGAGGCCGACGCGTTTGGGATCGAGCCGAGCCGGCTCGTCGAATTCGACAAAGAATGGCGCGGTGGCAAAGGCCGGCTCGACGACATCGTCATCGACTTCGACAGCGTCGCCGATGAAAAGCCGGATCGAATCAAAACGGTCGTCCTCGACCGGCTTGATGTCGCCGATCGAAAAACCGAGCAGATCAAATGCCTCGGCGACCGCCACGCTGCGCTGTCCCCTTCCCCTGTGCCGCGCTCAGTGCGCGGTCTCGCCAACCCCGGCGAGCTTAAGCCATTCTGCCTCATCCAGCGTTGTTACGCCGAGCGCGGCGGCCTTGGCCGCTTTCGATCCGGCATCGGCGCCGATAACGACGAAATTGGTCTTGGCCGAAACCGAGCTCGCCACATTTGCTCCCAAGGCCTCGGCGCGGGCTTTCGCCTCCGACCGGCTCATCGATTCAAGCCCCCCGGTAAAGACAATCGTCTTGCCGGCGAGCGGCGATTCCGGAAGCTGACTTAGCAGCTCGTAGTCGAGCACGGTGATTTGACGCGCCAGGTCTTCGAGCAGGTCGCGGTTATGCGGCTCGGCGAAGAAGCCGAGAATGTCGGCGGCCATGTCGTCGCCGATGCCGTGGACGTCGAGCAAGCTTGCGCGGGCCGCGCTGGTCTCGTCCTGTGCTTGTTCCATCTCGCGGCACCACGTAACGAGCGAGCGGTAGTGCCGGGCCAAGAGCCGCGCGGTGG
>DASYXG010000315.1:0-2914 GCA_035935235.1 Allostellaceae bacterium | reverse complement strand
GGCGATCAGCTTGCGATACGCCTCGGCGCGCCCGACATGCTCGGCCCCGGCCTTGTGCTCGGCGACTGCGTTCAGCACGCCGAGCGCGATCAGGTGTCCGTAGGCCGGGTCGTGGGTGATGTTGCCGGCGGAGAGGAATTCGGTCTTAGCGTAGGACCGGCCCATGCCGATGAGGTCGGCGCTGAGGCGCGGCTCGACAAAGGCCCAGGGCGTACCGTCGGGCTTCAGCAGAATGTCTGCCCAGTCGGGATCGCGGTGGCGGTCGTGCCAGGCGACGTACTCGTCGACCATCGCTTTGGTCGCGGGGTGGGTCGTCACATCATCGACGCGGCCTTCGCCCATCACGTAGACGACGCGGCCATCGCGCAGCGCCGCGCGGTATTCGGCTCCAGTCCTCATGCGCGCGGCCACAAATGCGAGAATTGCGTCGCGACGATATCGGCATACTCAACATTCTCGTTGAGAATGCCGAGATCGCGAGCGAAGCCAACGACGCCGGCAATCGATTTTTCGCTGATCGCCGCGTCGTAATAGGGCAGGTCGCGGGCGACGATCCGTTCGATCAGCTCGGTCTCGCGCGGCGGGAAACGGTTGCCGCCGACAACTGTGGCCTTCGACACATCGGCGCATAAGTCGGCCTGTGCATCGATCAGCGCGCTTAGCGCTGCCTCGGCAATCTCGGGCGTCTCTTCGATCAGCCGCCCGGTCGTCGCCAGCGCGCCGAAGGTGTAGTCGAAACAACCCGCCGGCCCATCGCCGCGCCGCGCATCTAGCACGATGCTCCCCACGCCCTCGGTCATCGCGATCTCGGTCGCCATACCGTTGGCCCAGAACCCGTCGATCTTGCCGTCGGCCAGCGCCTGGGCGGCGGTGAGGCCGAAATTGGTCGTCGTCCCGGTCGCACCGGGCACCGGCGCGATCGTTATGCCGTTTGCCTCCGGATCGAGCCCCGCCGCGATCAGCAGCCGGCGCAAGCCCATCTCGACCCAGGGCGCCGCGCCGATGCGCTTACCCTTGAGCGCCGTGAGATCGCCGCGAGCGATGCCGAGTTCCTTGCGCATCACCAGAAACCAGTACATGCCCTGCGCCAGCGCTCCCAATAGTTTGCAGCCCCGCCAGGCGGGGAATGCAGCAAGTGCGCCATGCGCCGCGCCGGCGACAAAATCCACCTCGCCATCGCGCAGCGCCTCATAGGCGCGATCGACCGGGAAGATGAGGTCGGCCCGCACATCCAGCCCGTGCCGCGCGAAATGCCCGAGCTCGACCGCCGCGAGCGCGGTGAAATACGAATTCGAGATCAGATCGGGGATCGCCAGCCTCATTCGCCAGAGCCTATAGTCGCGCAGCCATGAAGGGAACCACGCCTGACGGTCGGAAGACGATATGTCGGATGAGCTGAAAAAGGTTCTCGCGAGTATCGAGGAATCCGTCGAGTACCTAGGGATCGAACTGAGGGACGTGAATCAGCGTGGGCAGTTTGGGAACACGCCGCTGAAGGTGGCGTCGGTGCGTGGAGACGTTGATGCGGTTCGCGTTCTTCTGATTTCCGGCGCCGAAATCAATGCCGTTGTCGAAGACGGTTTTACCGCGCTTCACCATGCGGCGGGGCAAGGTCATTTAGACGTCGTCCGATTTCTTTTGAAGCATGGCGCCTTGACCGACGTGGAAAATGATGACGGTCAGACACCCGCGGCACTCGCCAAAATACTTGGGAATGTAGAGGTGCTTCGACTGCTGGAATCCGACTCAGAGTCTCCGGCGACCAATCGGGGACGGCAGGGCCGGCGATGACCCCATTCGAGCTGGTCGAGCCGGCGACGCTCAAAGAGGCGCTGGCGCTGCTCGACCCGGATGATCCCGACGTCCGGCCGATCGCCGGCGGCACCGCGCTGATGCTGATGATGAAATCGGGCCTCTACCGGCCACAGCGTCTCGTCAGCCTGCGAGCGCTCGGGCCGGCGCTGACCGACATCGCTGCAACGTCGGACGGTGGCCTCGCGATCGGCGCGATGGTGCGGCTGGCGGGGATCGAGCGTTCCGACGCAGTGCGGCACGTCGCGCCGGTGATCGCCGACACTTTGCTGACCCATTCCAACGTCCGCGTGCGCAACGTTGCGACGCTCGGCGGCAACCTCGCTCATGCCGACCCGCATATGGATTTGCCGCCGGTGCTGATCGCGCTCGGCGCGTCGGTGCGTGCGGTTGGGCCGAGCGGCGAGCGCGATATTCCGGTCGAGGCGCTGCTCACGGGCTACATGGCGACCGTGCTCGGCAATGACGAGCTGATCACCGCGCTCCATATCCCGCCGCAAACCGGCCGCAAAGCCGCCTATGCCAAGGTCACCGCCCGCTCTGCCGACGATTGGCCGGCGCTTGGCATCGCCGTGTCGCTGGGGCCGGCGGAAGTGCGCATCGCGGTCGGCGCGGCGACCGAGACCGCGATGCGCTTGCCGCAGACCGAGGCGTTGCTCGCCGGCCAGCGCCCCGATGACAGGCTGCTGCGCGAGGCCGGCAAATGCGCCGCCGCCGAGGCGCCCGTGGTCGGTGATCTGCATGGCTCGGCTGCCTACAAGCGCGTGTTGGTCGAGGTGCATTTGCGCCGCGCCCTGCAAAAGGCGCTCGCCGCATGAGCGACGCCAAGACCATGCCCGCCGGCCAGATCGGCCGCTCGCTGCCGCGCGTCGAGGCCCGCCAGAAGGTCACCGGACGCGCCGAATACATCCACAATCTCCGCCTCCCCGGCATGCTCCACGCCAAGATCGCGCGCAGCGCTGTGCCGCATGGCCGCATCAAGGGCATCGACACCAGCGCCGCCAAGGCGATGCCCGGCGTGCATTCGGTGGTCACCGGCGAAGACATCCTCGCGGTCATTCCCGACCCCTATTTCGGCCCGGCATTCCACGATCAGCCGATC
>DASYXG010000314.1:0-9919 GCA_035935235.1 Allostellaceae bacterium | reverse complement strand
CTACAGCCCGTGGACCGCGCCGGACGGCAGCGACGGGGTCAAGATCGAGATCACCGGTTCGGCGCATCTCTGGGGCGGCGAGGCGGAGCTGACCGCCGATCTGTCGCAACGGCTCGCACGCCAAGGCATCGCGCATCGCTTGGCGATCGCCGACACGCTCGGCACCGCCTGGGCGGTGGCCCGCTTTGCAAGCAGGGAGGAGGAAAGTCCCTCCCGCTGCAGATTAGCTGTTTTAGCAGCGAAATTTATCGTTCCGCCGGGTCAGGCCGGCGCCGCGCTGGCACCGCTGCCGACCGCCGCCTTGCGCCTCGACCCGGCCATCGTCGAAGGTCTGCACCGGGTCGGCCTCAGGCGGGTCGGCGAGGCGATGGCGATGCCGCGCGACGCACTCGCCCGTCGCTTTGGCGAAACAGTGGCGAGCCGGCTCGACCAGGCGCTGGGGAAGCTGCCCGAGCCGCTGTCGCCGCTGGGCGAGGTGCCGAACCGGCGGGTGCGCCTCAGCCTGCCCGAGCCGATTTCCGACCCCGCCGATCTCGCCCGTGCTGCCGAGCGGCTGACCGAGGACCTCGTCACCCGCCTCGCGCGAGAGGGCATGGGCGCGCGCCGGCTCGATCTCGGCTTTCACCGCGTCGATGGCAGGGTTGAGCACATCCGCGTCGGCACCGCGCGGCCGAGCCGCGATCCTACGCACCTTGCCAAGCTGCTCGTCGGCAAGCTCGACACGGTCGACCCCGGCCTCGGCATCGAGGATGTGATCCTTGCCGCCTTTGCCGTCGAACCCTTGGCGCCCGAGCAGATCGACATGATCGGCGCTGCGGGCACCTCCGGCGACACCGCCCCGCTCTTCGACCGACTCGGCGCCAGGCTCGGCCTCGACGCCATCGCCCGCCTCGAACCGCGCGAAAGCCACATCCCCGAGCGGGCATCAGTCGCGGTGCCGATTGGCGACGAAACCCGGAAGACCTCTCCCTCTCCGCCCCCAGGGGCGGAGAGGGTTGGGGTGAAGTGGGGGAAACGCGGGCGGATGCCCACCTCACCCTCCCACGCCTACGGCGCGGGCCCCTCCCTCTCCCCCCAAACGGGTGGAGAGGGGTTCAAACCGCCGCGCCCGGTACGGCTGTTCGCACCGCCCGAGCCGGTCGAGGCGTTCTGGGTACTGCCCGACGACCCGCCGTTTCGCTTCACCTGGCGCCATCGCACCCACCGTGTCGCCCAGGCCGACGGACCCGAGCGCATCGCCGAGGAATGGTGGCGGCCCGATGGACAATTGGTTGATGCCAGTGGCTCCCCGGATGCGATCCGCGACTATTACCGGGTCGAGGACGAGGCTGGCCGGCGGTTCTGGCTGTTCCGCGCCGGGCTGCCCGGCGACCCGCCGCCACGCTGGTTCGTCCACGGCATCTTCGCCTGAGATCGATGCCCGAGCTGCCCCCCAAGCAATCCAAAGCTTTTGCCGAGTTTGGCCGGCTGTCCCGCACGATCGGCGACGGCAGTTTGCGGTTTCTGGCCCAGAAGCGAGCCAGGACAACCGGCGGTGGCGGCTTCTCCCCCACCGGGGGCTATGCCGAGTTGCAGGTCGCCAGCAATTTCACCTTTCTGCGCGGCGGCTCGCACCCGGACGAGCTGGTGCGGCAGGCGGCGCTTCTCGGCCTCGACGCCATTGCGATCACCGACCGCAATTCGCTCGCCGGCATCGTCAGGGCGCATCAGGCAGCGAAGGATGTCGGCATCCGCCTCGTCGTCGGCGTGCGGCTCGATTTGCGCGATGGCGCCAGCCTCCTCGCCTATCCGGAGGATCGCGCCGCCTATGGCCGGCTGACGACGCTGCTCACCCTTGGCAAGCGGCGCGCGCCAAAGGGCGAATGCCATCTCGATTACGCCGATGTCGCCGCCTATGGCGAGGGGTTGGTCATCGCGCTGCTGCCGCCCGACAATGCCGACCGCGCCAGCCTCGCCGCGCACCGAGCGCTCGCCACCCGGGTCGCCGCCGATTTCCCCGACCGCGCCTATCTCGCCGCGCATCACCTCTATCGTGGCGACGATCTCCGGCGCCTCGCCCGCCTCGCCGCCATCGCCCGTGACACCGGGATCAAACTGCTCGCCACCGGCGATGTACTCTACCACGCGCCCGAGCGGCGGCCGCTCCAGGATGTGCTGACCTGCATCTGTGAGCATTGCACGATTCGAGAAGCCGGATTCCGCCTCGCCGCCAATGCCGAGCGCCATCTGAAGCCGGCCCACGAGATGGCCCGGCTGTTCCGCGGCCACGAAGAAGCGCTCACCTCCAGTCTCGAGATCGCCCGGCACTGTCGCTTCAGTCTCGACGAATTGCGCTACGAATACCCGGAAGAGCCGGTGCCGGAGGGCATAACGCCGCAATCGCGCCTCGCCCAATTAGCCTGGGGCGGCGCGTCCGAGAAGTTCCCCGGCGGGGTGTCCGACAAAATTCGCGAGCGGATCGAGCACGAACTCGCTCTCATCGAAGAGCTCGATTTCGCCCGCTATTTCCTCACCGTCCACGACATCGTCCGCTTCGCCCGCTCGCGCGCGATCCTGTGCCAGGGCCGCGGCTCCGCGGCCAATTCTGTCGTCTGCTATTGTCTCGGCATCACCTCAGTCGATCCGGACAAGATCGACGTGCTGTTCGAGCGCTTCATCAGCGCCGCGCGCGGCGAGCCACCCGATATCGATGTCGATTTCGAGCACGAACGGCGCGAGGAGGTGATCCAGTACATCTACGAGAAATACGGCCGCGATCGCGCCGGGCTCGCCGCGACGCTGATCACCTATCGCTCGCGCAGCGCGATCCGCGAGGTCGGCAAGGCGATGGGGCTCTCGGGCGATGTCGTCGCCGCGCTTGGGGGCATGGTGTGGGGCTGGTCGAGCGAGGGCATCGCCGACGAGCGGGTGCGCGAGGCCGGCCTCGATCCGCGCGATCGCAATCTGCGCATGACGCTCGACCTCGCTGCCCTGCTGATCGGCTTCCCGCGCCACCTGTCGCAACATGTCGGCGGCTTTGTCATCACCCGTGGACCGCTCCACGAACTGGTGCCGATCGATAACGCGGCGATGGAGGAGCGCACCGTCATCGAATGGGACAAGGACGACCTCGACGCGCTGGGCATCCTCAAGGTCGATGTGCTCGCGCTCGGCATACTGACCTGCATCCGCAAGGCGTTCGATTTGATCGAGCGCCATCACGGCAAGCAATACGAGCTGGCGACAATCCCGCCCGAGCAGAAGCCGGTCTACGACATGCTGTCGAAGGCCGATTCTTTGGGGGTCTTCCAGGTCGAAAGCCGCGCCCAGATGTCGATGCTGCCGCGGCTGAAGCCCCGGGAATTTTACGACCTCGTCATCGAGGTCGCGATCGTCCGGCCAGGACCGATCCAGGGCGACATGGTTCACCCCTATCTGCGCCGCCGCAACGGCATCGAGCCGATCGAATGCCCCCCCGGGCTGAGACAAGTGTTGGAAAAGACCAAAGGCGTGCCGCTGTTCCAGGAACAGGCCATGCAGATCGCCATCGTCGGCGCCGGGTTCACCCCCGACGAGGCCGACAAATTGCGCCGGGCGATGGCGACCTTCAAGCGCAACGGCGATATCGAGAAATTCCGCGACCAGTTCATCGGCGGGATGATCGCCAACGGATATCAGGCCAATTTCGCGACCCGCTGCTTCAGCCAGATCGAGGGGTTCGGCACTTATGGCTTCCCGGAAAGCCACGCCGCGAGCTTCGCGCTCCTCGTCTATGTCTCGGCCTGGATCAAATGCGTTTATCCCGAGGTGTTCGCCTGCGCACTGTTGAACTCGCAGCCGATGGGGTTCTACGCCCCGGCGCAGATTGTCCGCGACGCCCGCGAGCATGGGGTCGAGGTGCTCCCGGTCGATGTCAACCACAGCCGCTGGGATTGCACGCTGGAGGCATCGGAAGAGCAGCCGGACACCGATGATTTCTCCCTCTCCGCCCCCGGGGGTGGAGAGGGCCGGGGTGAGGTGGGGAAAACTTCGGCGCATGCCCACCTCACCCTCCCGTCGCATTGCGACGGGCCCCTTCCTCTCCCCCCTGAAGAGCGGGGAGGGGATTCTCCTCGTCTCGCCCTGCGCCTCGGTTTCCGCCAGATCAAGGGGTTTTCGGAAGACGACGCCAACCGTCTTGTCGAGCGGCGCGGCGACGGCTACCGGGACGCGTCGACGCTTTGGCAGCGCAGCGGGCTCGCTCGCCTCGCGCTGGAGCGCCTCGCCCACGCCGACGCGCTGCGCTCGATGCGGCTCGACCGCCGCCAGGGTCTGTGGGCGCTGAAGGCGCTGGGCGAGGCTCCGCTGCCGCTGTTTGCCACCCCACTAGCTGTCGTTCCGGGGCGGCTCGCAGAGCCGAACCCGGAACCCATGAACACCGACAGAAAGTATCGTGGCATGGTCGGTGCCGTTTCCCCCGGCCGTCCGGGTTCATGGGTTCCGGGCTCCCCCCGGGTAGTCGGCCCTGCAGGCCGTCCCGGGGGCCCCCGGAATGACAATAAAAATGAGGCAATCGCCGCCTCGCTGCTCCCGGCGATGCCGCTTGGCGAACACGTCGTCGAGGATTACCGCAGCACGAGCCTCAGCCTGAAGCGTCACCCGCTCGCCTTTCTGCGGGCCGAGCTGGCCGAGGACGGTATCGTCACCGCCGCCGCGCTCGCGACTCTCCCGATCGAGCGCCGCGTCGCGGTCGCCGGGCTCGTGCTGATCCGCCAGCGTCCCGGCAGCGCCAAGGGGGTCATCTTCATCACCCTCGAGGACGAGACCGGCATCGCCAATCTGATTATCTGGCCGCCGATCCTCGAGCGTTTCCGCCGCACCGTGCTCGGCGCGACCCTTTTGTATTGCCGGGGAAGGCTGCAGCGCGAGGAAGGCGTCATCCACATCGTCGCCGAGGATTTGCGCGACCTCACCCCGCGCCTGCAGACCTTGCGTGCGCGTACCGGCATCGACAAATCCGCCCGCAAATCGGTCTTCGCTCTGCCCGAGCGCGTCTCCGGCTATGATCCGCGCGACATCGACGTGCCCGACATCGTCATCCACAGCCGCGATTTCCGCTAGAAGCCGCCGGCAGTATCCTCAAGGCATGGACCTCGTCTTTACCGAACCACTGCCGCCCGAAACCCGGCTGCGCGCGGCGATCGGCGAGGCCAACCGCCGCCACGAGGATGCCGCCGACGCGCTGATCCTCGCCACCGCCAAGCTGCCGCCTGCCGCCGACCGGCGCATCCAGGCGACCGCGCATCGCCTCGTCGCCGCGGTGCGCGACAAGGGCCCGGCGCATGGCGGCATCGACGCCTTCCTCCACGAATACGCGCTGTCGTCGCCCGAAGGGGTGGCGCTGATGTGTCTCGCCGAGGCCCTCTTGCGCGTCCCCGATAGCGAAACGATCGACCGGCTGATCCGCGACAAGATCGCCGCCGCCGACTGGCAGAGCCATCTCGGCCATTCCAGCTCGGTCTTTGTCAACGCCTCGACTTGGGCGCTGATGCTGACCGGGCGGATACTGCGCGACGAGCCTGGCCCGAACGACTTCGCTCATATCCTCCATCGCTTCGTTGCTCGCTCGGGCGAGCCGGTGGTGCGCCAGGCGGTGCTGGCGGCGATGCGCATCCTCGGCCGCCAATTCGTCATGGGCCGCACCATCGGCGAGGCGCTCGACCGCGCCGCAGCCAGCGAGCGCGACGGCTACCGCCATTCCTACGACATGCTCGGCGAGGCGGCGAAGACCGCCGCCGACGCCCAGCGCTATCACGCAGCCTACAGCCAGGCGATCGCGGCGATCGGCAAGGCGGCCGGCGGTAAACCGACCGAGGAGGCGCCGGGTATCTCGGTCAAGCTATCGGCGCTGCACCCGCGCTACGAAATGGCGCAACGCGAGCGAGTGATGCGCGAGCTGCTGCCGCGCCTTGCCGACCTCGCCGAGCAGGCGAAGGCGGCGGGCATCGGCCTCACCATCGACGCCGAGGAAACCGACCGGCTCGAACTCTCGCTCGACCTGATCGACGCGCTGGCGGGAATGCCGCCGCTCGCCCGGTGGGACAGGTTCGGCCTGGCGGTGCAGACCTATCAGAAACGTGCGCCGGCGGTGATCGATTGGCTCGCGGAGCTGGCCGCGAAAACCAAACGCCAGCTGATGGTGCGGCTGGTCAAGGGGGCCTATTGGGATAGCGAGATCAAGCGCGCGCAGGAGCGCGGTCTCGCGACCTACCCGGTCTATACCCGCAAGGTCGCCACCGACGTTTCCTATCTCGCCTGCGCCAAGCAGCTATTCGCGGCCGGCGCCGCGGTGTTCTACCCGCAATTCGCCACCCATAACGCGCACACCATCGCCGCGGTGCTGGAACTCGCGGGCAAGCGCCGGGACTGGGAATTCCAGCGCCTGCACGGCATGGGCGAGGCGCTTTATGAGGAAATCGTCGGGCCGGGGAAGGTGAACCGGCCGTGCCGCGTCTACGCCCCAGTCGGCAGCCACGAGGATTTGCTTGCCTATCTGGTGCGGCGGCTCTTGGAGAACGGGGCCAACGCTTCGTTCGTCAACCGCATCGTCGATGAGCGCCAGCCGATCGCGGCGATTGTCGCCGATCCCGCCGCCGCGCTCACGCGACTCAAGTCCAAGCCGCATCCCAACATTCCGCTGCCGCACGACCTTTACCAGCCCGAGCGTGCCAATTCGGCGGGGATCGATCTCGCCGACCGCCATGCGCTCGCCGACCTGCGCAAAGGAATGGCGGAAGGGCTTTCGCGGCCCGCGCACGCCGCGCCGATCGTCGGCGGCCAGGAAATCACCGGGCTCGGCGAACCGGTTTTCGATCCCGCCGACCGGCGCCGGCAGTTCGGGACCGTGGTGTCTGCCGATGCCGCGACGGTCGAGGCCGCGCTCGCCACCGCATCGCGCGCAGCACCGGCCTGGGAGCGAACCCCGGCGACGGAACGGGCCGCGATCCTCGACCGCGCCGCCGATTACTACGAGCGCAACCGCGACCCGCTGATGGCGCTGATCACCCGTGAGGGCGGGCGGGCGATCCCCGCGGCGCTGTCGGAAGTGCGCGAGGCGGCGGACTATCTGCGCTATTACGCCGCCCGCGCCCGCGCCGATTTCGTCGAACCCTTGGCGCTGCCGGGCCCGACCGGCGAGCGCAACCGCCTCTCCCTGCACGGGCGCGGTGTGTTCGCCTGCATCTCGCCATGGAATTTTCCTCTGGCGATCTTCACCGGACAAATCGCCGCCGCGCTCGCCGCCGGCAATGCCGTCATTGCCAAGCCGGCCGAGCAAACCCCGCTGACCGCCGCCGCCGCGATCCGCCATCTGCATGCCGCCGGGGTCCCCGGTGAGGTACTGCATCTCCTGCCGGGCAGCGGCGAGACGGTGGGCGCCGCGCTCACCGCCGATCCGCGCATCGCCGGAATCGCCTTCACCGGTTCGACCGATACGGCGCGGGCGATCAACCTCGCGCTGGCCCAGCGGCCGGGGCCGATCGTGCCGCTGATCGCCGAGACCGGCGGGCAGAACGCGATGATCGTCGATTCGTCCGCGCTACCTGAGCAGGTGGTGACCGACGCGCTCACCTCCGCGTTCGACAGCGCCGGTCAGCGCTGCTCGTGCCTCCGGCTGCTCTACGTCCAGGTCGACATCGCGCCGCGCCTCTTGCCGCTGCTCGCCGGGGCGATGGCGGAATTGTCGCTCGGCGACCCGGCGCTGCTCGCCACCGATGTCGGCCCACTGATCGACAGCGAGGCGCGCACTGCGCTCGAAAAACATTCCGAGCGCATGAGCCGCGAGGGCAAACTTCTCTACCAATGCGCCCTGCCCGCCGGCACTGAGCACGGTATTTTTTTCGCGCCGCGCGCGTTTGAGATCGATAGCGCGAAGCGGCTCACCGGCGAGGTCTTCGGCCCGATCCTTCATGTCGTGCGCTGGCGCGCCGACCGGCTCGACCAGGTGATTGACGAGATCGCGGCGACCGGATTCGCGCTGACCCTCGGCATTCACAGCCGCATCGACGAGACGGTGCGTTACATCCTCGACCGGCTTGGCGTCGGCAACAGCTATGTCAACCGCAATATGATCGGCGCGGTGGTCGGGGTGCAGCCATTCGGCGGCGAGCGGCTTTCGGGCACCGGCCCTAAGGCGGGCGGCCCGCGTTACCTCCATCGTTTCGCCACCGAGCGCACGGTCTCTACCGACACCACCGCCTCGGGTGGCAACACCACCCTGTTGTCGCTCGACGACGGGCGTTGACCGCGGTGTGCCACAGCGCCTCAATACCGGCGGACATATAGCCAGGGAACCGCGATGCCCGAACCGAAAATGCCGCTCGCCCGCTTCAAGGTGCTCGACTTGACTCGGGTGCGCGCCGGCCCGACGGCGGTGCGCCAGCTCGCCGATTGGGGCGCGCAGGTCATCAAGATCGAGGCCCCTCCCTCGCCCGGCGAAGGGCTCGGCGGGCCGCGACTCGGACCCGATTTCCAGAACCTGCACCGCAACAAGCGCAGCCTGACGCTCGATCTGAAGGCGCCCGACGGGATCGAGATTTTTCGCAAGCTGGTGCGTGACGCCGACGTCGTGGTCGAGAATTTCCGTCCCGACGTCAAGGAACGGCTCGGCATCGATTACCCGGCTCTCAAGGTGATCAACCCGCGCCTGGTCTATGCCAGCATCTCCGGCTTCGGCCAGAGCGGCCCTTACCGCGACCGGCCCGGGTTCGATCAGATCGCCCAGGGCATGGGTGGCCTGATGTCGATCACCGGGCTGCCCGGTCAGGGACCGGTGCGGGTCGGCATCCCGGTCGCCGATTTGTCGGCCGGCATCTTCACCGCAATGGGCATTCTGATCGCGCTGCTCGAACGCGAGGAATCCGGTGAGGGACAATGGGTCGAAAGCTCGCTGCTCGCGGCGCAGATCGCGATGCTCGACTTCCAGGGCGCGCGCTGGACGATCGCGCACGAGGTGCCCGAGCAGGCCGGCAACGACCACCCGACCAGCATCCCGACCGGCGTGTTCCAGACCAGCGACGGCTATATCAACATCGCCTCGGCGGGCGATGAAATCTTCGGCCGGTTCTGCCGCGCGGTCGATCGGCCCGACCTCGCCGAACATTCCGACTACAAGACCGGCCGGGCGCGGTCGGATAATCGCAAAGCGCTCAACGCCGCGATCGAGGCGATTACCAGGACGCGTCCCAGCGCCGAATGGATCGACCGGCTCAACAAGGCCGGTGTGCCGTCGGGTCCGATCTACAAGATGGACGAGGTCTTTGCCGACCCGCAGGTCAAGCATCTCGGCATCGCCCATAAAGTGCATCATCCAAAGCTCGGCGACATCGAGCTGATCGGCCAGGCGGTGACCCTGAGCCGCACCCCGAGCCGGCTCAAGACCGCCAGCCCCGATGCTGGCGAACACACCGACGCGATCCTCGGCGAGCTCGGCTACAGCGCCGCCGACATTTCGCGCCTCAAGGAGCGCGGTGTCGTTTAGGCCTGGCGCCATGGGCATGAACCGCCGCGCGCTCCTGGCGAGCGGCGCGGCCGCTCTGCTTCCCGAGAGCCTGCCTTGGTATGCGGTAGCCGCCAGCGCCTGGGGTATCCCTTGGACGCGGGTGCCGGGTGTCGCCGTGCTATCGGCGCCGGCGGATGCACGCCTTGCGCTCGTCAACGATGCCGTCGCCTACTGGAACCGGACCTTTGCCGAGCTCGGATCTGCCTTCCGCCTTGGCTCGGTCAGTATGGCTGCCGGGACGATTTCGGGAGCTGATCTCAAGACGCTGAGCAACGCGGTGTGGGTCAGGGCGCGACACCGATGCCGCCGTTATTGCAGAACCTGTCGGGCCAGATTGTCGTCGCGCTATCGGATGGCGAGTTCATTTCGTTTGCGGCGCGTTGGCCAGAGCAATCGATAGCC
>DASYXG010000313.1:0-19185 GCA_035935235.1 Allostellaceae bacterium | reverse complement strand
TTTGATCTATAGATGCTGGGGATGTCCGGCGAAAATTCTGAGAACGATGCGACGTATCTCATCGGGTGCATGCCGACCCTTCACAAACGGCCGCTTGCGGCGCATCGGCGTCATTGGTTAGGCGGTGGGGGGATAGCCCGCTCATGAGCCGACAACGGTCGCTTGCAGCAATCGGCAACTAGGGCTGGTCATGCCCCTGAACCGCCTTCGCGGGAGGCCAGACGGTTTGGACGCCGGAGGACGCCGGGAAGCACTATGACGCTCCACGCCCCTCATCAGCCAATGTGGAGGATATCCGCTGTGACCATTTCAACTCGTTACGTGTTTCTCGCATCGATGGACGTGACGCCTGAGGCTGAGCCTTTGTTCAACGAAGTCTACGACACCGAACACGTGCCAAATCTGCTGCAAGTGCCCGGGGTTCGAAGCATCACCCGCATGAAGGGCGAGCCAGCGCACTTCGCCATCGCTGGCGCTGTGCGTGAGTTACCCGCGCCTAGCCCGATTTACACAGCGATTTACGAGATCGACGATCCGCAGGTTTTGCAGAGCCCACAGTGGGCCGAAGCCGTCGAGCGTGGACGATGGCCGAGTGAAGTGCGCCCGCACACGTCGAACCGGCAGCATCTGCTATTCAAGGTCCAGTGAGCGCGCGGGGCTCGCGGGATATGGAAAGCCGATGTGCCAGTGATCCGCTCACGCGGTCGGACACCAACGCGCCGCTGGCGGTGCTCTTTGAACACTATGTGGCGCGGCCGGCGCCGGCTCTGCCGGCATGACGCCCTGATCCGCTTTCCTGTCCGGCAATCAGGCGGAATGCCATAAGTCTCAAATCCTGCGCCCGATAATTTCAAAATGACCGCCATGCGGCGCGGCGACTTCCCACCAATGTGTGATAATGCCGCGCCAACGCGCCCGTCACCGTCGGTCGGTTGAACCGGTCTAGAGCCATTGTGGGAGGCATCGACGCCAGATGAACGCCATCAAAGACGCCATCGAGTCAGGTAGAACCGTCGTCGGGACCACCGTGACACCGGACATTGACGTATCGATTCCGGCCGACGCCGGGTACGACTTCCTGCTGTTCGATACCCAGCACTCCGCCTGGGAGATCAAGCAACTGCGGCCGTCGATCCAGGCCATCCGCGGCAAGCAGGCGGCGCCGCTGGTGCGCGTCGCCGCGAACCAGGCCTATCAGATCTGCTTCGCGCTTGATGCCGGGGCACGCGGCATCATCGTGCCGATGGTCAACACCAGGGCTGAGGCGGAGGCCGCCGTGCGCGCCTGCCGCTATTATCCGGCCGGCAACCGCAGCAACGCCGGGGTGCGCGGCGAGTGGGGCGAGTTCAAGAATTACCGCGATTACATGGATGCCGTGAACAACGAGCTCGTCATCCTGCCGATGATAGAGACCAACGAGTCGCTGGAGAACGTCGATGCCATCGCCTCGGTCCCGGGCGTCGACGTTCTGCTGGTCGGCCCGTCCGATCTTTCGATCGAGCTGGGGGTGCCACTCGACTACCAGTGCGACATCTATCAGCGAGCGCTCGATAAAATCGCGGCGACCGCCGCGAAGCACGGCATCGTTGCCGCGATGTATTTCATCCCGCCCGGGATGGACCCGAACTTCTACGTCCAGAAGGGGTTCAAGCTCTTCACCATGCCGTGGGGCCCCTGGGCGACGGTCGGGATCCAGAACGGCCTGGCCGGGATCGAGCGCTAACAACGGTCACAGAGGAGACGGCAGATGGAACAAAAGGGCCGCGGGATTTTCATGGTGTACGTCGATATCGACGCCCAGCACGCGCCGGAATTCAACGAGTGGTACAACAAGGAACACCTGCCGGAATTGCTTTCGGTGCCCGGCGTTCTCTCGGCGGCCCGCTACGAGGCGGTCAAAGGCGGCCCGAAGTATCTGGCATGCTATGAACTGGAAAGCGTGGCGGTGATGAAGACGCCGGCATTTACCAGCCGGCCGCGGACGCCGTGGGGACAGAAGGTCTCGCCGTCGGTGATCGGGAAGAATTTGACGCGCATCGTCGGGGAACAGATTTACCCGGACGCCATTGACATGCCCGAGCGTGGCATGGCTCCGGTATTGCAAATTGGCCGAATGTCCGTCCCCGCCGAGGTCGATGCGGAGTGGAACGCCTGGTACAGCGGAGAATATGTGCCGGGCTACCGCAAGGTGCCGGGAGTGATCTACGCTCGCCGCTATCGGGTGCTGGAGGGGACCGTCGGCTACAGCACGGTCTACGAATTTGCCAGCACGGCCGTGCCCGAAAGCCCGGAGTGGAAGGAGCAACAGCAACATTCCTCGCCCAATTCGCCGCGCATGCGGGAGGCCATGACGCATGCGCCGGGTTCTGCCGGGGTGTACGTGCGGGTGAATCCCTAAAGTCCCGGCCCGCTGATTAAGAGGGGTTTGTCATGATCTGCGATGTGCATGCGCATTACACGCCGAAGAATTTCAGCGAGTTTATGGGCGACCGCTTTGCCTCGCCGACACATCTGGCGGTAAAGCGCGGGCTGGCGCGGCACCCGTTCTCGGATACGCAGGAGGACATCGAGGCCCGTTTCCGGCTGATGGAAGACGCCGGCGTCGGGCGGCAGGTGCTGTCACCGAACCACCCGCCCTATCTGCCGGATGCGGCGGAGTGCGTCACCGCGGTCAAGATGCTGAACGACGCCTATGCCGAGTTTGCACGTCGCTTCCCCGACCGGATCAGCTCCTACGTCATGCTGCCGTTGCCGCATATCGACGCGTCGCTGAAGGAGATGGAGCGGGGCTTTGACGAGCTGGGCTGCGTCGGCGTCAACATGAACATCGTGTGCCTCGGCCGCTCGATCGCCGAGACCGAGTTCGAGCCGCTTTACGCCGAGATGAACCGCCGCGGCGCCGTCCTGTTCGTGCACCCGGCCGGCAGCGCCATCTGCTCACCCTTCATCATCGACTACAACTACGGCGGGTCGGTCGGCACCTCGCTCGAGGATGCGACCTTCGTACTGCATATGATCGCCAAGCAGATCCCCTACCGTTACCCGCGGATCAAATTCATCGTTCCGCATCTCGGGGGGCCGATCCCGATGCTGATGAACCGCCTCGACAAACAGGGCCAGGGCCCGCGAGGCCATCCTAACCTCGCCGAGGCGCCGAGCGTCACCGCCCGAAGGTTCTATTACGACACAGTGTGCTACGCCTCGAAGCCGGCGTTCCTATGCGCCCTCGAAGCGTTCGGCCCCGATCACATCGTGACCGGCAGCGACTATCCGGTGTTGCAGGATTGGGAGGTCTACCGGGAGACCTTTGCCTATATCGAGCGGCTCGGCCTGCCAAAGGAAGTCACCGACAAAATCCTGCACCACAACGCGCAAGAGCTGTTCGGCTTCGATCACTAAGAGCCGTCGCATGCAGATCGTCGGCGCGCCTGGCCTCCTGGTGGGTGGGGATTCCCCATACACCGCATCCGCCCGGTATGTCGCGCGCAAAACCTGGCGATAGGACGGCGGTTCCGCACCGACCAGGACATCGGTTTGGGCGAAGGCCGCTTTCGGCGCCAAGGCGTCATCGGACAAAACCGGCAGCGAGGGCCCGCTCACGACCTATGAACGGCCATTTGTGGTTGCGGTCTCAGCCGGCCGGTCATGCCCCTTGTCGGCCATTGCGGCGCGGCTTAGCTGGCCGCTGACGGCGCGGGGGCGTGTCACGTTGATTCGCGCCAGCCTGCGGTACTCTCACGGGCGTGAATGCTTCACGCGAACAGCAATACAAGTCCTGAGACGGCCACAAACAGCAGCACGGCGCGCGTGACCATCGCTGAAGAAAAGAAGTGAAAACAAGCGACACCACATCCTACCCCGATCATCAGCGGCATCAACACGACCGTATAGTCGTCCAGTAGGGGGGCACCGAGGGAACCCCACGCAGTGAGTGAGACGAGCGAGGCCAATTGCATCGCCAGAATGTATGGCTGCATCATCGCGCGTTGCTGTTCCTTACTCAGGCCCCGCCACGCGCACCACACGGCCGGAACGACTGCCGAGGCGCCAACCAACCCGGCCGTCAAGCCGCCGGTCAGGCCCACGAGCAGCTCGCCGGCGACCGTCGCTGGCCGTGGGTGTCGCGCTGTTGGCTGGAGCAACCCCCATGCGCTTCCGAGCACAATTAGCGCGCCCAGGCCGTAATGCACCACCGAAGGGGCCAACCGGGTAAGCAAGGCGCCGCCAAGCGGGACGCCGAGCAGCCCTGAAGCCAACAATGGCACGCGAAACTCGAAAGCAATCGCGCGGCGCAACAGGGCGATGCTGAAGAGCTGGCCGGTAATTGAGCACAAGGCTGTTAGAGCCACCGCCTCAACCGGGGAGTAGGTCAACAGAAAGAGCGGCCCAGCGATCAGTGGCAGAGCCACCCCGGTCGCCCCAGAGACCCCTCCAGCGACGAAAATGCCTAGGATGCACACCAGCACATGTGGAGTCGTTGTCGCGCTCAGCACGGGACTGCGGGCCGACATGGATCGCCCGGCGGGGCCATCGACGTAGCGAGCGAGCCGCGCGGAGCGAAGTCGCCTGGGGCTGCAGATCGCGATATATCCAAACCCCTGTTCTTGAAGGACTCGCCTTGGCGCGTAGCCGGCGCCGCGCTGGACACGGTCCGCGCTGATAGGGTCTCCGGGTCGGCCTGCGGCGCAACCAACCATTGGTTGCTTGGCAGTAAGTGCATTTGAATTGGCAGTAAATGACCCTAGTCCCCTTGTGTTATATCGACCGCGCCAACAGCGAGGACGGACACCTCAAAGGATGTCGCTCATCAATCCGGGGGCGGCCGCGCGCGCCGCGGCACGGGTGGCAATGCTGATATACCCAGGCGTGGCGCCGCTCGACGTCGCCGGACCGTTGCAGGTGTTTGGCGTCGCGAACTTTCTCCGCAAACAAAAGCTATATGACGTCATCACGGTGGCGCCGACCGCCGAGCCGGTGCCGACCCCGCTCGGTTTTGCGTTCATGCCGAGCTGCGCAATGACCGAATTGCCGCTGCCGGTCGATACACTATTGGTGTCTGGTGGCGGCGCACCTGACTCTGGGACGCAGCCCGAGATCCTCGACTGGCTGCGCCAAGCCACACCGCAAGCACGTCGATTCGGTTCGATCTGCACCGGCGCCTTCTCGCTCGGTGCCGCCGGCCTGCTCGACGGCAAGCGCGCGACGACGCATTGGGCCTTCGGCGCGGAGCTTGCTCGACGTTGTCCCGCGACCGAAGTGCAGATTGATCCGATTTTTATTCGCGACGGTAATCTATACAGTTCTGCCGGTATTTCTGCAGGAATCGACCTTGCGCTCGCCCTGGTCGAGGAGGATCACGGCCGCGACTTCGCATTGAGTATTGCTCGCTATCTTGTGCTGTTCCTCAAACGTCCCGGCGGACAGGCGCAGTTCTCTTCCCAGCTTCGCGCGCAGTTTTCCACAATTCCCGCCATTCAGCAGGTACAGGAGTATTGCCAAACGCACCTCGACGGCGATCTGCATGTGGGTATTTTGTGCAAGATCGCCGGGATGAGTGAGCGCAGCTTTAATCGCAAGTTCCAGATAGAGACCGGCCAGACGCCGGGCCATTACGTCATGGCGGCGCGGGTGGAGACGGCGCGGCTGCTCCTGGTGGAAACCGATCTCCCGATGAAAGCCGTGGCGCGGCGCGGCGGCTTCAGCTCCGTCGCCGGAATGCGTCGAGCCTTCATGCTGCACCTCGGCGTACCGCCGCTGCAGTATCGCAACAATTTTTCTGACTTCGGGAGCGGGCCGGGCGCAGCCGCTTCACGCAGCGACGCTTTGGACGACCCTGCGAAAGGCCGCCATCGAAATCGCGTCAACTGACGAGACGTTTCGCGCCAAAATCTGCGCACCCGCGGACCTCGCGGGCCATTTGTCCTGAAACGTCCGCTTCCGGCGCAACCTCGCCATTGGCGCCCGCGTCCGCTTAGGTCCGCCCTTCGACTCTGAACGGTCATCCATCGTTACGGTCTTAGCAGGCCGGTCATGCCCCAAACCGGCCTTCGCGGCGTCCGGCGGCTGAGTTGGTGGGTGGCGTTGGCGTGTGACTATCGGCACGTACCACCGGAGACGGCCGTCCGCGGCTTCAACAAACGGTCGGGAAAATGCTCAAATGCGCCGCGAGGTACCGACCTGCCAATTAATGGGTGATAATAGCGCGATTTTGGTTACGTAGTGTCACGTCGAGCTTCGTCTACGGAACGATGGGAGGGTGCAGGTGAGCTATCTCGACAAGACCGTGCTTCGGGTAGTCGGCACCCGGCCGATCCGCCCCGACGGCGTCGACAAGGTCACGGGCCGGGCTAATTTCGGCGCCGATATGACAATGCCGGGCATGTTGTGGGGCCGCATCAAGCGCAGCCCGCATGCCCATGCCCGGATCGTATCGATCAATACCGAAAAGGCGCTGGCGTTGCCCGGAGTTAAGGCGGTCATCACTCGAGCTGATTTTCCCGACATCACGCCCGAGCGCGCGCGTATCGGCGCCGCGCCGCATAATCTGCGTGACCTGTCACTCAATTGCATGGCGAAGGGGAAGGTTCTCTATGAGGGCCACCCCGTGGCTGCGGTCGCAGCGACCTCGCAGCTGATAGCCGAGCAGGCGCTCGACCTGATCGAGGCTGAATACGAAATCCTCCCGCACGTCATCGATGTCGAAGCGGCGATGGCGGAGGACGCGCCGCTACTCCACGACGACATCTTTACCGCGGGGATCGAGCCGCCGCCCGAAAAGCCGTCGAACATCGCCAAGGTAGTGAGTTTCGCCAAAGGCGATGTGGAGGCCGGCTTCAAGGAAGCCGACGTGGTCATTGAGCGGCGATACACGACAAAGCCTGTGCACCAGGGCTATATCGAGCCGCACGCGTGTCTGGTTTCGGTCGGGGCCGATGGCCAGACGACCATCTTCAGCTCGAGTCAGGGTCAGTTCATGGTGCGCGCCTATACCTCGCGCATTTGCGGCGCCGACATCGCCAATATCCGCGCCATCCCGGCCGAGATCGGGGGCGGCTTTGGCGGAAAGACGATCATCTATCTCGAACCGCTTGCCTACATGCTCTCGAAGAAATCGGGCCGTCCGGTCAAGATCGTGATGAGCCGCGAGGAGGTGTTCCGCGCCACGGGCCCGACCTCCGGCGCCGTCGTCGAAGTCAAGCTCGGCGCCAAGCGGGACGGTCATATCGTCGCGGCGCAAAGTACCCTCAAATACCAGGCAGGAGCGTTCGCCGGCTCACCGGTGCAGCAGGGCTGCATCTGCGGGATGGCGGTCTACGACTTCCCGAATGCACTGACCGTTGGCTACGACGTGCTTTGTAATCGACCGAAGGTCGCGGCATACCGTGCGCCGGGTGCGCCGATCGGGTCGTTCGCCTTGGAAAGCTGCGTCGACGAGCTGGCGCGCGAATTGGGGATCGACCCACTCCGGATGCGCGAAATCAACGGTGCCAGAGACGGTGCCAAATCGACGCACGGCGTCACCTGGGTCAATATCGGCTATCAAAAGACACTGGAGGCAGCGCGCGCCAGCGAGCATATGAAGGTCGCGCTGAAGCCCAACCAGGGACGCGGCATTGCCTCGGGTTACTGGCACAATGCTGGCGGCGAGTCGAGCGCCGCGGTGCACGTCAACGAGGACGGCACGGTGACCGTCACCGAGGGTCATCCCGATATCGGCGGATCACGCGCCTCGATGGCGATGATGGTCGCGGAGGTGCTAAACATCCCGTTCGAGCATGTCCGGCCGGTGGTCGGCGACACAACCGCGATCGGGTTCAGCGCCTCGACCGGCGGCAGCCGCGTTACCTTCGCCGGCGGCATGGCGGTGACGCAGGCAGCCGAAAGGGTTATCGAGGAGCTGAAAAAGCGCGCCGCGATCATGTGGGACATCAGCGCAGACGCGGTCGAGTGGAAGGGCGGCAAGGTGTTCCCGGCTGGGCCCAACGCTGGCAGCTTCGAGCCGCTGGACCTGGCTGCCATTGCCGCGCGCGGGGCGCGCACCGGCGGTCCGATCAGCGCCGAGGTGCAGATCAACGCGCAGGGCCAAGCGCCAGGATTCACGACGCATATTTGCGATGTAGAGGTCGATCCGGAAACCGGCTACGTCAAAATCTTGCGCTACACGGCGATCCAGGATGTGGGCCGGGCGATCCATCCCTCCTATGTCGAGGGCCAGATGCAGGGCGGTGTGGCACAGGGCATCGGTTGGGCGCTCAATGAGGAATACGTCTATGACCAGGACGGCCGTTTGGAGAACCCCGGCTTCCTCGACTATCGGGTGCCGGTCTGCTCCGACTTGCCGATGATCGACACGATCCTAATCGAGGTGCCGAATCCACGGCACCCGTTTGGCGCACGCGGCGTCGGCGAGGTCCCGATTGTGCCGCCGATGGCGGCGGTTGCCAACGCGATTGCCGATGCGATCGGGCTGCGGCTGCGAGATCTGCCGATGTCGCCCCCGAAACTGCGCGCGGCGCTCGACGAACACGAGCCACCCCGGATCGCGGCGGAATAGCTATCGGCGCGTGAACTGACATTCTCTGTCATCTCAGCCGGAGTTACACGAAGTAAGCGATAGGAGAGCGGCATGTTCGAAGGTTTCACCCGCACCGAGATCGACACGTCGTCGTTTGCGGGCGCGCGCATCCATCTGCGCCACGGCGGCGACGGCCCGCCTTTGCTGCTGCTGCACGGCAACCCGCTGACCCATGTGTCGTGGCACAAGATCGCGCCGCGCCTGGCCGAGCATTTCCATGTCGTCTGCCCCGATTTGCGCGGCTATGGCGACAGCGTCGGCCCTGACGATGCCGGCCCCAACAACATCAACTATTCGTTCCGCGCCATGGCACAGGATCAGGTCGAGGTGATGGAGAAGCTCGGCTATCGCGAGTTCTTTGTCGCCGGGCACGACCGCGGCGCCCGCACCACCGCGCGCATGTGCCTCGACCACCCCGATCGAGTGAAGAAGGCGGCGCTGGTCGACATCCTGCCCAACCATCACATCTGGACCCATACCTCGAAGGAATGGGCGCTGCGCTCATGGCACTGGGCGCTGATGGCCCAGCCCTACGACTTCCCGGAACGGATGATGGCCGGGGTGCCCGCACGCTGGTACATGGAGAAGAAGCTGTCGAAGCCAGGGATCGGGCTCGGCTTTTTCGACCCCGCGGCGTTCGACGAATATGTCCGCTGCTTCAACTGGAAGACGATCAAGGGCTCGTGCGCCGATTACCGCGCCTGCCCGACCTGCGACCTCGAAATGGATACCGCCGACTTCGAGGCCGGGCGCAAGATCGGCGTGCCGCTCTTGGTGATCTGGGGCCAGCGCAGCCACACCGAGGGCGTCCATGGCGACGTGCTGGCGATCTGGAAGCGGAGCTACGCGGAGGATGCGTGGGGCGGCGCGCTACCCTGTGGCCATTACGTGCCCGAGGAAGCGCCGGACGAGACCTACGACCGCTTCATGAAGCACTTCAAGGGCTGAAGCCGGGCCGACGTTGCCTAGAACAACCGCTGCCGGCCCCACTGCCAAAGGGCGGAGACGCCGATGAAGCCGTAGATGCTGCGGATCTGCCAGCCCTCGTGAATGGGGACATCGATGCCCAAAGCGATTAGCCCCCAGAGCGTCGCGCCGCTTAGGATCGCAAAAAGCGTTACCAGATCGACCCAGCCCATAACGCCTCTTCCGCGGTAGCGCGGCAATAACATCTTTGTTCCTAGAAGCTCCTCGAGCATAGCCCTGCTCATCGGTGCTCCACCTTCTATCGGGGTATGGGAGCGAGTCTGCAACCATAAATTGTTTTTGACGGAATTATTGGGCGCAATTGGCGTGGTATGAAATACCTTGGCGTCGGTCAAGTCTGGCGAAGTTGGCATTTGATCTAACCCCGTGGGGTCGCAGCGAGGATTTCCCGAGCGCAGGCGGCATCGGCGGCAATCTGCGCTTTAAGCTCGTCGAAGCTCGAAAATTTGCGCTCGGGGCGGATGAAATCGACCAGCGCGACACGCAAATGCCGGCCATAGAGATCGCGGTTGATGTCGAAGAGATGCGCTTCGAGCCGTGGCACCAGCGTGCCGACGGTCGGGCGCAGGCCGATATTGGCGACGCCGTCGATCGTCTGGCCGGCGAGCGGGTCGTCGACACCGTCGCCCGACACCCTCACGGCGTAGACCCCGAACGCCGGTCGCAGATATTCGCCGAGGCCGAGATTGGCGGTTGGGAAGCCGATGGTCCGGCCGCGCTGGTCGCCGAGCGCCACGCGTCCGTCGATCTCCCAGAAGCGGCCGAGCTGCGCCGCCGCCTCGCGTGGCTTGCCGTCCTTCAGCAGCTCGCGGATCCGGGTCGAGGAATAGACCGCGCCGCCGCCGCGCACCGGGTCGATGACGCTCACCCCGAAGCCGATCCGGTCGCCGACCTCGCGCAGCAGCGCCGGGGTGCCGCGTCGCCGGTTGCCGAAGGTGCAGTCATGGCCGACAACGACATGGGCGATGCCGATCGCCTCGACCATCACCTCCTCAATGAACGATTCGGCGCTTTTCTCGGCAAAGGCGCGGTCGAAATGCTGGATGAACAGAAAATCGACGCCGAGCCGGGCGATCTCGCGCTCCTTAACCCGAAACGGCGTCAGGCGGAACGGTTCGCCGCCGGGCATGAAGACGTTGCGCGGGTGCGGCTCGAAGGTCAGCACCGCCACCGGCGCGCCACGCGCCTCGGCAAGCGAGCGCGCCTGACCGATCAGCGCCGCGTGGCCCCGGTGCAGCCCGTCGAAATTGCCCATCGCCAGCACCGCGCCGCGTTGCTGCCTCGCGCCGGAGCCGGGATGACGAATGATACGCATCACGGGCGAAAATAACCTGTGGCGTTGAGCGATGATAGCAGCGCGATTGCGCCACAGGACGCGGTACGCTATCCCGGCCCCCGCCGCTTGCGCCGCCGCGGGAGCATGAATCGAATCGGACAGCGCCGGACCGTTCGCTCCGGTGCTGTCGCTGATTGACGATGCCGACACGCAGGCACGCTGGTATCTTCAGTTGAAGCGGGAGTACCAGCGCCGCCGCGCCGAGGGCCGGCCTTCGAAAACCCGGTCAAGGCGCGTACGCTGCGCTGGCAGAGCTAGGAGCGGACCCGTGCCCGACGCGATCGACCGTGCGCTCGACCAGATCAAGTTCGATGCCGATGGCCTCGTCCCGGCGATCGCACAGCAGCACGACACCGGCGAGGTGCTGATGGTCGCCTGGATGAACCGTGAGTCGGTGCGGATCAGCCTCGAAGAGGGTCGCGCCTGCTACTGGTCGCGCTCGCGCCAAGCGCTGTGGCGCAAGGGCGAGAGTTCCGGCCAGGTCCAGGCCCTCAAGGAGCTGCGCCTCGATTGCGACGGCGACACCGTGCTGTTGCTCGTCGACCAGCTCGGTGTCGCCTGTCATACCGGGCGGCGCAATTGCTTCTTCCGCGCCTGGCGCGACGGCGCCTGGGTCGAGATCGCCCGGCCGCTGGTCGCGCCGGAGGAGCTGTACAAGGAACCCCAGACCTAGCGCATCGGGCAGCTGAACGGTGCCGATGGCGGTGGCGGCAAGGGTTGCCCGGCGCATTGCGCGTTGTAGGCGGCGACCGCGTCGTTGTAGCGATTTGAGGCTGCCTGGGCCTCGGTCAACGCTTCGCCGCCGGCGCGCTTCGCCGCGGCGTCGCGCTGCTCCAACAGCTGCTTGAACTGCGCTACCGCCTGCGGGTTGTTGACGTCAACATGGGCGCGCAGGCCGGCGAGCTGCTGGTCGAGTTGGTCCAGGGCCGCGCGCGCGTCGGCGAGCGCCGCGTTTTTGGCCGTCATGTCGGCATTGCTGCTGTCGACCGCCTGCTTGAGGCAATAGCAGGCGGCCCCGGGCGGCATCTGCGCCAGCGCGGGCATCGTCAGGAGGCACAGCGCGGCGCAGAGCAATGCGCCGCGGCGCAGCGGGCTAACAAGCATTCTTGGCTCCTTGGGGTTCAGCGCGACATCACCACCGGGATCGTCGATTCCATGATGATATGGCGGGTCGCGCCGCCGAAGATCATCTGGCGGATGCGGCTTTGCGTATAGGCGCCTTTGAGCATCAGATCGGCGCCCGCCGCCATCGCCTCGCCGAGAAACGACTCGCCCTGCGGCTTCTGCCGGCCAAAGGCGGTGCGCAGGCTGACCTTCATCCCATGCCGCTCGAGGGTTCGCGCGAGCTCGTCGCCGGTCGGTCCCGGCTCGGGCATGTGTTGCGGCCCGACCGCGACGATGACGACTTCCTTCGCCTGTTTGAGGAACGGCATGCCGAGCGCCACGGTCAGCGCCGTCTCGGTGCTGCCGTTCCAGGCGACGGCGACGATATTGCCCATCGCCGCCGGCGGCGTCTTGGGCACCATCATCACCGGACGGCCGCTCTCGAACAGTGCGTCCTCGAGCGTCGCCTCGGCGATCGAAGCCAGCTTCTCGGGTTGCTCGACGAGGATCAGGTCAAAGACCCGCCCGATCATGCCGACCACCGCGTTCTGCCGACCGTCCTCCTCGCGCCACGAGGCGCTGGGCCCGCTATGCCCGGCCGGGATCGGCCCGAGCGGCACGTCATGCGCGGTCATGAACTCGCGGAACAGGCGGCGCGCCTGGTCACGGCGTTCGTGCCCCTCGCGCTCGAGGGTGCGATCGACCTCGGACGAGATGGAGAACCCCATCTCGCCGCCGAACACCACAGCGTATTCGGTGGTCAGGCTGTGCAGCCCGACGATGTGGCTGTTGAAACGCCGGGCGACCTGCAAGGAGGCTTCGAGCACCGGGCCGGCATTGCCATCGCCGATCACGGCCAGCAGATTCTTCATCATCCACCCCCGCTCATGCGGCCCGCCACACGTGCCGGCGGCGGGCACGGTTTTCGCGATCATACACCAGGGACGCGCCTCGGGCGAGCGCGCCCGGTAGACCGGCGCATAACCGCCGATTACAGTGGCGGCGGGGGTATTCGCCGATGGATCGCACCAGTATGAACACCGGGTGGCCGCGAATGTTGCGTTGCGTTCTCGCCGCCTTGCTTGCCGTCTTGGCCGCGTGCGGCGTGGCGCGGGCCGAGAGCGTCAGCTTTGGCACCGATTGGAAGGCCGAGGCCGAGCACGGCGGCTACTATCAGGCGATCGCCACCGGCATCTACAAGAAATACGGGCTCGACGTAACCTTGCGTCAGGGCGGGCCGCAGGTGAACCACGCCCAGCTCCTCGCCGCCGGGGTGCTTGACTTCAACCTCGCCTCGAATTCGTTCGCGCCGTTGAATTTCGCCCAGCAGAACATTCCGATGGTCGCGGTGGCGGCGATCTTCCAGAAGGACCCGTCTGTCCTGATCGCCCATCCGAACGAGGGCAATGACAGCTTCGCCGCGCTCAAGGGCAAGCCGATCATGATCAGCGGCGATACCCGCACCGGCAGCTGGCTCTTTCTCAAGCAGAAATTCGGTTACACCGACGACCAGATCCGCCCCTACAATTTCAGCGTCGCGCCGTTCCTGGCCGACCCCAAGGCGGTGCAGCAGGGCTATCTGTCGAGCGAGCCCTACACCATCGAACAGGCCGGGGTGAAGCCGGTAGTGCTGCTGATCGCCGATGCCGGCTACGCCAGTTACGGTTCGGTGATCCAGACCTCGCTCAAATTCGCCCAGGAAAAGCCCGATCTGGTGCAGCGCTTCGTCAATGCCAGCATCGAGGGTTGGTATTCCTATCTCTACGGCGATCCGACGCCGGGCAATGCGCTGATCAAGAAAGACAATCCCGAGATGAACGACGCCCTGATCGCCTACGGCGTCGCCAAGATCAAGGAATACGGCATCGTCGATAGCGGCGACGCCAAGAAAGACGGCATCGGCGCGATGAGCGACGCGCGCTGGCAGGATTTCTACGACACGATGTCGAAGGCCGGGCTCTACCCGGCCGGCATGGATTACAAGAAGGCCTACACGCTACAATTCGTCGACAAGCGCGTCGGGATGAAGCCCTGAATACAGCGGGTCGGGTGCCGGCGGCGGGCCCTGCGGCGGACACCTCGCCGCTGCCGATTGTCGATTTGCGGGGGGTGCGGAAGCGCTTCGCGAACGGCCTCGAGGCGCTGGCCGGCGTTGACCTCACCGTCAAGCGCGGCGAGTTCCTCAGCCTGCTCGGCCCCTCGGGATGCGGCAAGAGCACCTTGTTGCGCATCGTCGCCGGGCTTGTTCCACCGACCGGCGGCACGTGCCAGCTGTCGATGGGCGGGCAGAGCGGCCGCCGGGTCGCTTCCGGCGGCATCGGCTTTGTCTTTCAGGACCCGACCCTGATGCCGTGGAGCACGGTGACCAACAACGTGCTGTTGCCGTTCCGCATCGGCGGGCGGCTGGGCTCGCGCGAGCGGGACCGTGCCGCCGCGGCGATCCGCGCGGTCGGGCTCGCCGGGTTCGAGCGCGCCTATCCGCGCGAGCTCTCGGGCGGGATGCGGATGCGGGTCTCGATCGCCCGCGGCCTCGTCACCGACCCCGAGCTCCTGCTGCTCGACGAGCCCTTCGCCGCGCTCGACGAGATCACCCGGCATGCCCTCAACGACGATCTGCTGCGGCTGTGGGAGGAGCGGCGGCCGACCATCCTCTTCGTCACCCACAGCGTCTTCGAATCGGTCTATCTGTCGACCCGGATCGCGGTGATGACCGCGCGTCCCGGCCGGGTCAGCGCCGATCTCGCGGTCGATTTGCCTCAGCAGCGCAACCGCGCGACGCGGTCCACGCCCGAATACGTGGCGATGTGCGACAGGGTCTCGGCCGCGCTCGGCCAGGCCATTGCGGCGCCATGAACCGTCTGGCGGTTCGCGTCATCGGCCCTCTGGTGGTCGGCGTGCTCTTTGTCGCGCTGTGGGCGTTGATCGTGTGGTTTTTCGCCATGAAGCCCTATGTGCTGCCGACCCCGATCGAGGTCGCCGAAAGCCTGTGGACCGACGGGCCCAGCCTCTTGGGCTCGTTATGGTTCACTTTGGGGGTGACGCTTCTGGCGCTGGCCGCGGCGGTGCTGATCGGCGGGCTCATCGCGATCCTCTTCTCGCTGTCGCGGCTCATAGAGATCAGCTTCTTTCCCTACGTCGTCATCCTGCAGGTGACGCCGCTGATCGCCATCGCGCCGCTGCTCATCATCTGGGTTCACGTGGCGAGCAAGGCGCTCGGCAGCGACGATCACCCGATGATCGCGCTGCTCGTCTGCGCCTGGATCGTCGCCTTTTTCCCGATCGTCGCCAACACCACCGCCGGGCTCAACAGCGCCGACCGCAACCTCGTGGCGCTGTTTCGGCTTTACGGCGCGACCCGCTGGCAGACGCTATGGCTGCTGCGCATGCCGACCGCGCTGCCCTATTTCCTCACGGGCGTCAGGATCAGCGGCGGGCTGGCGCTGATTGGCGCGGTCGCGGCCGAGTTTGTCGCCGGCACCGGCGGCGCCGAGACCGGTCTCGCCTACCGCATCCTCGAAGCGCAATACCGGCTGCTGACCGCGCGCCTCTTCGCTGCGTTGATCCTCCTGTCGCTGACCGGCGTCATCATCTACCTGGCGCTCGACCAGCTGTCGCGCCTGATCCTGCGCCGCTGGCACGAGAGCGCCGACACGGGGGAAGAGGAGTAAGCGCAGCGAAGCCGCTAGGGTTTTGTTCGCACGACCGGCTGGTGCGTCCTCTTGTTGGTTGAGCGACCAGCGCCTAATATTTCCTTTTTTGGTCAACTTGCGGCGGGGTCAGCCGCCGATGGCCGTTGAGCGAATGCAGCATGAGATAAAGGCGCTCGCGAGCCTCCGGGTCGGTCTGTCGCTCGCGGTTGCTTACGTCATTACCGGATGGCTTGGCCTGCAATTGGCGGTCCCACCCGGGTACGCGTCCGCGATATTTCCGCCAGCCGGGATTTCCGCGGCGGCAGCGTTGATCATCGGCCGGATGACGTTGCCCTGGACTTTTATCGGCTCGCTCCTGCTCAACCTCTCGGTAGGATATTCGGTCAACCACGGCTTTACGACGCTCGGGCTACTCGCGGCGATTGACATCGCGGCCGCCTCGACCATTCAAGCCGGGATCACCGGCTGGGTGCTGCGACGCGCGATCGATTACCCGGCCCCTCTCGACAATAGTAGCGACTTGCGGCGGTTCGTGCTGCTGTCGCCGGTGTGCTGCCTCGTCAGCGCGACGCTGGCATTAAGCGGCCTATGGGCGCTCGGTGTTGTCAAAACACTGGATTTGTCGACCAGCTGGATCAGCTGGTGGATCGGCGACACGCTGGGCGTGGTGTTGGTACTCCCGCTGATGCTCGTGGTCGCCGGCGAGCCGCGTGCGTTGTGGCGGTCCCGTCTCTATCCTGTGGCCGTCCCGATTCTGCTGTTCTTTGCGCTGTTCGTTGCGATTTTTATGCGCGTCAGCCAATGGGAGCACGACGCCTCGCTCCTCGAGTTCCGCCTTACCTCTCAGCAGGTCGCGGACAAAGTCCATAACGCGTTGGAAGAACAAGGGATGTTTCTCGACCAGCTGGCGCGGTCGCTGGGTCGGCCTCCGATGCCCTCACAAGCCGATTTCCAGAACCTCGTCGAAGGGTTGTTGAAGCGGTTTCCGACGGTCCAGGCCGTCGAGTGGGCGCCAAGGGTCACCGCGGAAGAGCGCGACGCCTTCGAGGCGGCGCAACAAGCAGGCTCCCCGCAATTCGAAATTCGGCAACTCGACGCCGCCGGCCGGCTCATCCGCGCCGAAGACCGCGACCAGTTTTTTCCAGTGACTTACGTCGCCCCTCTTGAGGGAAACCAGAGGGCGGTCGGGTTCGACCTGTTCTCCGAGTCCGCTCGCAGGGCGGCGGTTCAAGCGGCTATCGGGGCTCCTGCCGCCACTGCCAGCGCGCCGATCCGGCTCGTGCAGGATCAGACTCGGCAAAACGGCGTATTGCTCGCCAGGGCCGTGCCGAATAGCGCCAGACCGAGCCTTGTTCTGGTGGTCCTCAAAATGGGCCCGCTGATGAGCGCCCTGCTCACCGGCGCGGCGCCCACACTCGATGCCCGCCTAATCGATATTGAGGGAGGCGTCACGCTCTATGACGGCTTCGGCGCCGATTCCGCTTCGCCGTTGAGCACGCAAATCTTTGCCGTGGGAGGCAGACAGTACCAACTCAATACAGTACCGACGGCTCTCTATCTGGCGACACATCACGGCCTTGAAAGCTGGGCGGTGCTCGTTATTGGCACGTTCAGCACGGGACTGCTCGGTGCGTTGCTGCTGCTGGCCACCGGTCATCGACGACGCGTGGAGACGACCGTCGTCGAACGAACGCGGGAGCTTGCAACGGTCAATCAGCGCTTGACGGCGGAGATGGAGGAACGGCGACAGGCTGAAGCCGCACTGCGGCAAGCTCAGCGGATGGAAGCCATCGGCCAGATTACCGGAGGCGTGGCGCACGATTTCAATAATCTGATCACGGTCGTGCGAGGAAACGCCGAGCTGCTGCACGATAGGGCGACGGACGATGTCACTCGGCGTCGCGCAGATGCCATCGCCCTCGCCGCCGATCGCGGACAACGGCTAACGCGTCAGCTTCTCACGTTCTCGCGCCGTCAAACGCTGCGCCCCGAACCCATGAACTTGCGGGAGCGAACTGGAGAAATCGCGGAATTGCTGTCCCGGTCGCTGCGCGGCGATATCGATCTGGTTATCACCCTGCCGGGCGAATTATGGCCGGTGGCGGTGGACTCCGCCGAATTCGAACTCGCGCTATTGAACATCGGGGTAAACGCTCGGGACGCTATGCCTGCTGGGGGTTGCCTTCGGGTCGAAGCGAAAAATGTTTCGTTTCCACCGAGCACGCCCGGAGGCACGTCATTGAACGGCGACTTCGTCGCTCTGACGATTTCCGATACGGGAACGGGTATGGCGCCGGAAGTGCTGGCCCACGCTTTCGAGCCCTATTTCACGACGAAGGACGTCGAGACCGGGTCAGGCCTTGGCCTTTCTCAAGTCTATGGATTTGCCGTGCAAAGCGGGGGCATGGCCGAGCTCACGAGCGAAGTTGGAAAGGGCACCTCGATCACACTTCATCTGCCCCGCGCACAAACGGTTTCTCCATTCAAGGAGGAGCAGCCAGATGCTCCCCTGCCGGCCGCTGCACAATCGCTCAAGATCCTCGTGGTCGAAGACGACGAGGACGTCGCAGTGATTACGACGGATATGCTTCGGGATCTGGGATACAGAGTCGAGCGAGCGAATAACGCCGTAAATGCACTGACGGCGCTTGAGGCAGATGACACGTTTGGCCTGGTTTTCTCCGATATCGTGATGCCAGGCGGCATGAGTGGCTTAGAGCTGGCGAGAAGCCTGCGTCAGCGCTATCCCAAGCTACCGGTCATCCTGACCACGGGGTTCAGTCGGTACGCCTCAGAGGGCAGCGTCGAGGGTTTCCAAGTTGTAGAAAAACCGTTCCGCCGCGCGGCGCTGAGTGCCGCTATCACGAATGCTATCGAAGGGCTGGGGGAGCGACTTCCGCTAATAGGCTGAGGGCGGTAGTGCCCTCGTCGATGGGAGGCAGCCCACCGATGGAACCAATAACACGCAGGACGGGTTTATCAATGCCATCGTAGGTCGAGGCCCAGGCCATGTCCCGTCTCCTACTCGTCGAGGACGACATCGATGTTCGGTCGACGATGGAGCAAATGCTCGGCGATGCGGGATACGAGGTCGAAACCGCCGAAACCGTGATCGTGGCCAATGAGCTGCTTGGCCGCGGGAAATTTGATCTTGTCGTGACCGACGGACGGCTTCCCGACGGGCACGGGCTGAGGATCGCCATGCTCGCCAGGGAGGCGGGGATACCCGTACTGATCGTGACCGCCTATCCTTTCGGAATACCTCTGGAATGGTCGGTCCTGCAGAAGCCTTTTCGCGCTAAGGAGTTGATCGCGGCGGCGAAGAAGGTGATTGGGTAAGGGTTCTGCTGAGTGAACGTCGCGCGGGCATTCGACCCGAGGCCCCGCCAGGCTTTTGACGATGAGACAGCGAGACAATGTTTTGTCGTCCGTTCCTTAATTGCGGGTGACGTGTCAACACCCTGGATCGCATCGCTGCCGGGGTCATGGTTCCTTTCGCGGTCGGCATCGCTGCCGCCGCATGATGGTGTTCA
>DASYXG010000312.1:0-1667 GCA_035935235.1 Allostellaceae bacterium | reverse complement strand
GTCATACCGCCTGCCGATTACGATTTTTTGAAAAAGGCGGGTGTCGCGGCGATCTACGGGCCCGGCACCAACATTCCGCGCGCCGCCGCGGAAATATTGTCGCTGATCCGCAAACAGCGTTTGGCGGCGTGATTTGTTTTTGATGTCAGGATTTCATCAAGAATCGTACATCCAACGGTAATACTGCGCCTAGGCAGCCGCCACCTCCCCTTGTATAGTCAAATGGAACAGGGAGGCGGCCATGGCCGGAGAAGCAAGAAATCAAGTGGCGAAAATCATCGCCAGTTATGTCTCGCACCATAATCTTGCACCGGACCAGATCCCCGAGCTGATCGCCTCGGTGTATCGGACGATTGCCGGGCTCGGCCAGTCGGCGGAAGCGCCCGCCGCGCTCACACCCGCGGTGCCGGTGCGGCGCTCGGTGCAACGCGACTCAGTGACCTGCCTCGATTGCGGCTGGAAGGGCAAGATGCTTCGCCGGCACTTGACGACGCGGCACGGGCTCAGCGCCGAGGATTATCTCAAGCGCTGGGGCTTGGCCGGCGACCACCCGCTCACCGCGCCAGCCTACTCGGCGCAGCGGTCCACTCTGGCCAAGCAACTGGGCCTTGGACGCGGCAGCCGCGCGGCTGCCGGTCGCGGGCGGCGGGCACGCGGCTGAACCTTCAGCGCCGCCGAATTCCGGTTTCGGTGACGATCACGTCCATCGGGATGTCGAAGGGCTGCGGGTAGATCGTCGCGATCTCCTGCGCCGCGAAGCCGACGCCGATCGCCCAGGGACGGGGCGACAACGAGGCTAACGTGCGGTCGAAATAGCCCCCGCCATAGCCGAGCCGGTAGCCGTCGCGGTCAAATCCGACCAGCGGCGCCAGCACCATCGCCGGTCCCACGATTTCCCGCTTTTCCGGGATGGGGATGTCCCACACCCCGGCGATGAGCGGCTCGCCGGGCGCCCAGGCGCGGTATTCGAGCGGACCCTTCTTGTCGATGACCACCGGCAGCGCGACGGCGCGGCTACTGGCGGTGAGCTTGTCGATCAGCGGCCGCGGGTCGAACTCGGCGCGGAACGGCCAATACACCCCGAGCACGCCCGGTCGCTCCGCCACGAGCTCCTCGACTTGCGCGGCAATGCGCTCGCCGGCCGCGCGGCGCTCCGCAGGCGACAGCGCCATCCGCAACGCGATCAACCGCTCGCGTTCCGCCTTGCGCCAGGCTTTGACCTCTGCCGCATCCACCGCGGCGCCTAGAAAAGCCCGGTGATCCGACCATCCTCGGTGAGGTCGATGCTGTTGGCGGCGGGGACGCGCGGCAGGCCGGGCATGGTCATGATCTCCCCGCACACAGCGACGATGAATTCGGCGCCGGCAGACAACCGGATTTCGCGCACCGCAAGAATGTGATCGGTTGGCGCGCCCTTGGCATTAGCGTCGGTCGAAAAGCTGTACTGAGTCTTGGCGATGCACACCGGGAAATGGCCGAACCCACCCTTCTGCAATTCCGCCAAGCGGCTTTCGACCGCGCCGTCACAGGCGATGTCCTTCGCCCGGTAGATCTTCTGGGCGATGGTCTTGATCTTGTCGCGCAGCGGCATCTCGTCTGGGTACAGCACCTGGAACTTCGCCTGGCCCTTGTCGATGGTCTTGACCACTGTCTCGGCAAGCGGGGCG
>DASYXG010000311.1:0-6168 GCA_035935235.1 Allostellaceae bacterium | reverse complement strand
GACGACTGTCGAGGTCTCATCCTCGACGACGACCGCTGGCCCCGCCAGCCGCGCGCCCGCGGTCAACGCCGCTCGCTCGTAGATCGCCACCTCGACGAACTCCCCGGTCTCGGGATCGAACACCGGGCGGTTGCGCGCTGGAGTGGCGTCGAACGCCTTTGGCGGCGCCGGTGGAGCGGCGTCCTCGACCGGCACCGGGCCCGAGACCAGCACCACCCAGCTCAGCACCTCGACCTCGACACCGGGAATGATCCGGCTATAGAGCCGGCGGTAGGCCTCCTCGAACGCGGCGACGATCTCGCCGGCATCCTCCTTGCGGTAGGTCTTGGCGGCCAACGGAACCGCGATCTCGTGGCCCTGGCCGCGATAGCGCATCAGCGCCGAGCGGGTCTCGGTGAGTTGCGCGGCCGGCTCGCCGCGCCGCACGATCCCTTCGGCCTCCTCATACATCGCAGCAAGCAGTTTGTTGGCGCTATCGGGGTCGAAATTGTCGAGCCGCTGCAATTGCGAGCGGACGATTTCGTAGGAGATCGGCGCGCGCAGAAAGCCGACTGCCGAGCCCACACCGGCATTGGACGGCACCAGCACGCGATCGAGCCCCAATTTGTCGGCCATCCGCGCGGCGTGCAGCGGCGCCGCGCCGCCAAACGCGACCAGGGTGCGGCCGCGCGCGTCCTTGCCGCTTTCGATCGCATGAACGCGGGCGGCGTTGGCCATGTTCTCGTCGACGATCTCGCTGACCCCCAACGCCGCCAGATCGAGCGCCAGATCGAGTTTCTCGGCGACCTCGCGCTGCATCGCCCGCTCGGCGGCGGCGCGATCCAGGGCCATCTTCCCGCCGGAAAACCCGGTCGGGTCGATGCGGCCGAGCAGCAGATCGGCGTCGGTGACGCTGGGCAGGTCGCCGCCATGGCCGTAGCAGGCGGGGCCCGGATCGGCCCCGGCGCTGTCCGGCCCGACGGTGATGCGTCTCAGCTGGTCGACCCGTGCGATCGAACCGCCGCCGGCGCCGATCTCGACCATCTCGATCACCGGGATGCGCAGCGGCAGCCCGCTACCCTTCTTGAACCGGTAGACCCGCGCCACTTCGAAGGCGCGGCTGGTCTGCGGCTGGAAATCGTCGATCAGACAGATTTTGGCGGTGGTGCCGCCCATGTCATAGGACAGCACCTTGTCGAGCGCGCATTGCCGAGCGATGTGCACGGCGAAGATCGCGCCGCCCGCCGGGCCCGACTCGACCAGCCGCACCGGAAAGCGGATCGCGGTCTCGACCGTGGTGAGGCCGCCGCCCGAGGTCATCAAAAATAGCGGGCAGGTGAAGCCCTCCTCGTGGAGCAAGGCCTCGAGATTGACCAGATAGCGCCCGATCATTGGCTGGACATAGGCGTTGGCGCAGGCGGTCGAGAGTCGCTCGTATTCGCGCATCTCCGGCGAGACCTCGCACGACAAGGTCATCGTGACGCCCTTGAGGTGCGCCATCAGCACGTCTCGGGTGCGCTCCTCATGCGCCGGGTTGACGTAGCTGTGCAGGAAGCCGATCGCCAGGCTCTCGACCTCGTCGGCCTCGAGCCGCCCGGCGAGCGCCGCCACCGCAGCCTCGTCGAGCGGCGTCACCACCCGCCCGCGCGCGTCGATCCGCTCCGGCACGACGCAGCGCAGCCGGCGTGGCACCAAGGGCGGCGGCAGATCGATATTGACGTCGTATTGCTCGAAGCGGTTCTCGTGGCGTATTTCGACCGTGTCGCGAAACCCTTCGGTCGTGACCAACGCGGTCTTGGCGCCCTTGCGCTCGATGATCGCGTTGGTGGCGAGTGTCGTGCCGTGGATGATGATCGAGAGCTCCGGCGGCGTCAGCCCGGCCTCACGCATCACCGCGCGGATGACCGCCAGCACGCCGCGCTCGGGCGCGTGCGGCGTCGTCAGCATCTTGGCGCTGTACCGCTTATCCCCAACTTCAAGCGCGACATCGGTAAAGGTGCCGCCGATATCGACCCCGAGTCGCGCCTCGTCCGCTCCCGCCACGCCGCAAAACCTCAACATAGATTAAGAAAAGTCGCGCGCAGTGTTTGGCGCGATAGCGTGACGAGTCAACCGCTTAGGCTTGTCCCTCACCCTCTGTGTGAATGAACTCGGGCTGTCTCCGAACGCTCTGATTGCATTAACATGACGACCAAAGCCGGAGCAGCACGTGAGGGGACGATCATGAGCTATTCGCCGCCGCCGGGGCCTCACCGCTTCGATGTCGCCGAGGAAACCGTCGCCGCGTATCGGGCGGTGCTTGACAATGCGCAGCTCGTCATCGAGATGGCGCTGCTGCCCTTCGCCATCGTGCTGGCGTGCGAGCTCGTCGCGCTGATCCTGCCCGGCGGCGGGTTCTTTGGCTATCTTCTCGCCACACTCGTCAGCGCCGCGGGCATTCTGATATTCGGCACCATCTTTGTCGTCCGCTGGCACCGTTTCGTCCTGCTTGGTGAAGCCGTCTCGGGCGGCTTGATCCCGCCCGGCTGGAACACGTTTTTCGTCACCACGATCAAGCTCACGGCGATCGTCGTCGCCGGTTGGGTCATCCTGGTGTTCGTCGTGGTGTTGCCGCCGCACCTTCTGACGATGCCACTGACCGTGATCGGCGGCATCGCGCTTACGCTGGGCGCGATGCGGGTCTCGCTGATCTTTCCCGCGGCGGCGATCGAGCGCCCGATCGGCTTCATGGACGCCTCGGACTTGATCGCCGGCAATTTCTGGCGGCTCTTCGTCTGTCTGGTGATGTGTTATCTGCCCTTTGTTGTTGTCGGTCTTGTCATCGCCCGCATCGGCGCCGCCTTCCCCTCGCTGTTCTGGATCGTCTTCCAGGGGTTGCAGCTCGCGGTCTCGTTTGTCGGGATCGCCGTCGTCGCCGCGCTGCTCTCGCATCTCTACCGCCAAATCGCGGCGCCAGCGCCGACGGCCTAGAGTTTCGCCTGCCGCGATAGCGCCTCGCGGCGGTCGCAAATCCGCCATCCTCGCCCGGGAATATCGCCAAAACCTCGAAGGGGAGGCGGCGATGTTGCGATCATGGCGCGAGTGCTCGCTCGGTCTGGTTTTACTGATCGGGATCGGCATGCCGGCGGGTGCGGCCGAACTCACCCTGAAGCGGGTGCTGCTGTCGAGCGGCGGTGTCGGCTATTTCGAATATGAGACGACGGTCGAGGGTGATGCGACCTTGACCCTCGATGTCGCGCTCGACCAGGTCGACGACGTGCTCAAGAGCCTGGTCATCTATGACAATGACGGCCAAGCCGGCGCGATCACCCTGCCGGGCCGCGAACCGCTGGCGCAGGGCTTCGCCGACCTGCCCTTCGACCAGTCGGCGCTGGCTTCGCTCACCGACCTCCTCAACGCACTGCAGGGCGCCGAAATCCGCATCGGCGGCGACAAGCCCTTCATCGGTCGGGTGGTGCACGCCGAGGACGAAGCGGTGCGCAATCCCGATGGCAGCCGTGAGACCCGCACCCGGGTCAGCGTGCTCGGCGATGACGGGCTGCGCCAGCTGACCCTCAAGGATCTCGACGCGGTCGAATTCACCGATCCGGCGCTCGGCGCCCAGGTCAGGACCGCTCTTACCCGGGTCGCGGCCTATCGCGCGCAGGCCCGGCGGCAATTGACCATCGCCATCCATGGCGCCGGCAAGCGCACCGTGCGGGTTGGTTATGTCGTCGCCATGCCGCTCTGGAAGGCGACCTACCGGCTCAGCCTGCCGGCCGACCCGGCATCCGGCTCGGCGCACTTGCAGGGCTGGGCGGTGCTGGAGAATTTCAGCGGTCAGAGCTGGAACGACGTCGAGCTGACCCTGCTCTCGGGCAATCCGGTGACCTTCCGTCAGGCGCTCTACCAAAGCTATTACGTGTCGCGGCCCATCGTACCGGTGGAAGCCGGCAACCGCGCGCTGCCGCCGCCGGACACCGGCTCATTCGCCACCGATCAGACCAGGGCGGAGAACCTGGCTCCCGCTCCCGCCCCGGCCGCCAAGGCGCAGTCGCTGGCGGCGGGATTGCCGGCGCCTCCGCCGGCACCCGCTCCCGCGCCAGCCATCCCGCCCGCCGCGGTCGAGGCGGCCGCCACCCAGGACGAGGCAACGCAGATCGCCTTCACCCTCCCGACCAAAATCAGCGTCGCCGCCGGACAAAGCCTGGTTGTGCCGCTGATCGACCGCGAGCTGCCGGCGCGGCGGATCGATTTGTTCCAGCCCGCGACCGATCCGCATCATCCGCTCGCCGCGATCGAACTTACCAACGCGGCCGATACCGGCCTGCCGCCCGGCGTCTTGACCCTCTATCAGCAAAGCGACGCGGGCAGCTCCTATCTCGGCGACGCCCGCCTCGCCGCGCTCCCGGCCGGCGACAAGCGACTCCTCAGCTACGCGGTCGACACCAAGGTTACCGTCGACCAGTCGATCGACACGCAGCAATCGATCGTTAAGGCGGCCGTCGCCGATGGGGTGATGCGCCTCACCCGCCTGCGGCGGCGCACCGCGACCTATCAGGTGAATTCCGCCTCGCCGCCGCCGGCGCTCGTCATCGAGCAGCGCCGCCTCACCGGATGGCAGCTCGCCGCCCCGCCCACGGCCGACCGCACCAGCGACGCCTATCGCGTCACCGCCGCTCTCGACCCCAAGGGCAATGGCGCGGTGACGATCGTCGAGGAACGGCCCACCGAGGAGCAGGTGCGGCTGCTCGATCTCGACGACAACCAGATCGGCGTCTACCTCGCGGCGAGGAGCCTCGACCCGGCGTTGCACCAGGTCTTCGCCGATCTCGCTCAAAAGCGGCGCACCGTCAGCCAGCGCCAGGCGGAGCTCGACCGGCTCACCGTGGAACGCACCCGCCTCACCGACGACGAGACCCGGCTGCGCGACAATTACACCGCGCTCAAAGACGACCCGGCGATGCGCAAGACCACGCTCGACAAGCTCAAAGCCGCCGAGCTCGCCATCGACGCCAACACCACCGCCTCCACCAAGGCCGCCGCCGCGCTCGAAACGGCGCAGGCCGAACTCACCGCCTATATCGCGGCGCTGAAGGTGTGATTATTTCGGCGCATTCATCGAACCCGGCGGAAAGGTCGGCGGCAGCGGGTTGAAGTTGAGGGGCTGGTCGCTCTCGATCTTCTCCTGGCTCGGCAGCTGCGACGAATCCCAGCCGCCACCCAGCGCCTCGATCAACGCGACGCTCGTTACCAGCCGGCTTTGCCGGATGTTGACCGCCGTCACCGCGTCGTTGAGCGCGGTGGTCTCGGCGACAATGACCGCGGTATAGGCCTGCGTTCCGGCGAGATACTGGTTGTTGATCGTCTTCTCCGCCGAGCGTGCCGCCGCCAGCGCCGCATCCTCCGCCTGGGCTTGCTGGTTGAGGATCCGCTCGGCGGCGAGCTCGTCCTCGACCTGCTGGAACGCGGTCAGCACGACCTGCCGGTAATTGGCGACCGCCAGATCGTAGGCGGCCTTATCAGCCTCGACCTGGGCGTTGTGGAGCCCGCCATCGAAGATGGTTTGGGCGAGGTCCGAGCCGAAGGACCAGACCCGGCTCGACGCGGTGAACAGCTTGCTCAGCATCGAGGACTGCACCCCGTAATCGCCGGTCAGGCTCACGGTCGGGTAGAAGGCGGCGACATCGACGCCGATCCGCGCATTGGCTGCCGCCATGTCGCGCTCGGCGGCGGCGACGTCGGGCCGCCGCTCGATCAGCGCCGAGGCGAGCTCCGACGGGATCAACGGCACCGCGACGACGGTGTCGACCGGAGCGATGCTGAGCTCGGCGGGCGGCTTGCCGATCAGCACCGCGATCGCGTGCTCGAACTGGGCGCGGCTGACCCCGACCGCGATCAGCTGCGCCTTGGTGCCCTCGAGCTGAGCGCGTGCCTGATCGACCGCCGACTGGTCGGCGGTGCCGCTCTTATATTGATTGGTGACGATCTGCAGCGCCTGGGTAAACGCCTTCACCGACGCCGACAGGAGCCGCTGCAACTCGTCGGCGACACGCAGCTGCATATAGGCGGTGGCGAGCGAGGCTTGGGCCGCGAGACGCGCGTTCGCGAGCGTAGCGGCGCTGGCCTGGGCGCTGGCGGTGCTGGCCTCGATCTGACGTCGCACCGAGCCCCATAAGTCGAGCACCCAGCTGGCGTTGAGCGTGGTGC
>DASYXG010000310.1:0-28016 GCA_035935235.1 Allostellaceae bacterium | reverse complement strand
AGGGATGCCAAAGGCAATCGGATTGGTGCCGAGGATCGGCTTGATTCAGCCTAGCGGTGCCACCGCGCCGCCGCTGCTCGCGGTGTGTATCGCGACAAGGCCCTCGCGCGCGATCATCTCGACGAAATAGGCGTTGCGCCCGCTCATCCAGGTATCGGTGACGCCGACCAGAGCGATGCCGTGCGCCTTTGCCTTCTCAATCGTCGCCTTGGCCGCGTAATAGATCGCCAGCATGCCGACATTGTTGCCGCCGTCGTAAAGCGCCGAGACCTCGGTCTCGCGCAGGAGCCGCATCGGCTGCCGCGGCAAAGCGAAGCGGCGATGCTCGGGCACGTTGAGCAGCTTGGCGAGGCCGGAATACTCGTAACCGCACAGCGCCGCGTCGATTACATGGTCGGTGACGATGGCAGCTTCGTCGGGCTCGTAGCCGATCCCACGCAGCGCGCGTTCGCCCAGATCGCGGGCCTCATCGACACTCAAATGAACGCGGCCTGCCGACATGGAACCTCCTAGGGCTTCTTAGCGACGAACAGCTCGACCGTCGCGGTGTCGAGAATGGCCTCGCTCGCCGCGACGCCACTTTGAAACGGAATGTTGAAGCGCGTAAACGCGTCGAGAAGAATTTTCGCGGCGCCCGGCGATCGCGGATCGCGAACAAAGACGCTGACCCCCATGGCCGCCGCGCCGGGGACCACGCTGATCTCGGGCCCGTGCGAGTCCCAGCCGGCGGCGCGCAGGATGTTGACCAGCTGGTTGGCATAGCCATAGGCCTCGACGTCGTCGGGAACACACGACACCAAGACCGGAAAACTGCCGAGTTGGCGAAGATAGTCAGTGAGCTTGGCTGCGGTATCGTCGTCGATCGAGCGGCCTTTGGACTCCAGCCGCAACGCGGCGATCTGACGATCGATCTGAGCGACCTGGATGCTCAGGGAAACAAGCGCGTCCTGGATCGTATCGAATGAGGCCGTGGCCGCTTCACCAGCTGGCGGCAGAGTCTGCGACACCGCGTCCCACTGACCCCATAGCCCATGCAGCGCGGCGAGTTCGTCGCTTGCGGCGGTCTGGCTGACTGTCTGGGTTCGCTGCTGCTGCAAACGCAAATCGCCGCCAGCAAGCGCGCCGCAAGCCAAGACAGCGACGACCCAAATGCCTTTCGCCCACACGCGCCGTGGCAGCGCGACCGCCTCGGCCAACGCGATCGCGAACACGATGGCGACCGAAACCGCCGGCCCCCATCGCACAACCGCGTCAAGCCACTCCGTCAGCTGCGTCGGCATCGCTCAGGCGTCGGGAACGCCTCGTTCGAGTTCGTTGAGCCACACAGCGGCATGTGAGTCGGAGGGTGCCCGCCAGTCACCGCGCGGTGACAGCGAACCGCCGGAGGAAATCTTTGGTCCGTTGGGCAGAGCCGATCGCTTGAACTGGCTCTGCTCGAAGAAACGCACGAGAAACACCCGCATCCACTGCTTGATCTCGGCGAGTTCGTACGCGCGCCGCGCCGTGTTAGGCGTATTGGCTGGCCAGGTTCCCCGCGACGCGTCATGCCACGCGTTCCAGGCCAAATAGGCGATCTTCGATGGAGCAAAACCATAGCGGGTCACATAGTAAAGCGTGAAATCTTGCAGCGCATAAGGTCCAACAATGCTCTCGGTCGATTGAATCAGCCCGTTCTCTCCCACCGGGACCAGCTCCGGTGAGATTTCGGTGGCGAGAATATCCTCGAGTATGCGCGTCGTTTCGGCATCGACATCGCCGCTATGCGCGACAAAGCGGATCAAATGCTGGATCAGCGTCTTCGACACCGAAGCATTTGGGTTGTAGTGCGACATCTGATCGCCAACGCCATAGGTGCACCAGCCGAGTGCCAGCTCCGACAGGTCGCCGGTGCCGACGACCAGCGCGGCGTTGTGGTTGGCGAGGCGGAACAAATAGTCGGTGCGCAGCCCGGCCTGCACATTCTCGAACGTGACGTCGTATTGCTTCTCGCCGCGGCCAGCGGCGTGGCCGATATCCTTCAAGAGTTGCTCGGCCGCCGGGCGGATGTCGATCTCGTTGCCAATGACGCCCAGCGCCTTCATCAGGCGCCAGGCATTATTCTTGGTACCCGCGCTGGTCGCAAAGCCGGGCAGCGTATAGGCGAGCACGTTTTGCCGCGGTAGGCCGAGCCAATCCATCGTCCGTGCCGCGACGATCAGTGCCTGGGTCGAATCCAGCCCGCCGGATACACCGATAACCAGCTTCTTGAGCCCGGTCGCCGAGAGGCGCTGCGCCAGGCCCTGGATCTGGATGTTGTAGGCCTCGTAGCAATTGTCGCTGAGCATCGTCGGATCGGACGGCACGAACGGGAACCGTTCGACCTCGCGGCGGAGCTCGCGCGCCGTCTCGGGGATTGCGAGAGGGAACGCGATGCGCCGGAACGGCGGCCCATCGGCATTGATCAGTCGGGCATTATCGCCGAACGTGTTGGTGCGCATCCGTTCCTGACGAATACGGCCGAGATCGATATCGGCGATGGCCATTTCGGCTTTTGGACTGAACCGCGCGGTCTCGGCGAGCCCGGCGCCCATCTCGAAGATGCCAGCCTGGCCGTCCCAGGCGAGATCGGTCGTCGACTCACCCGCCCCGGCCGCGGAGTACGCATAGGCGGCGATGCAGCGCGCCGATTGCGAGGCGCAGAGGAGGCGCCGCATCTGAGCCTTGCCGATGGTGATATTGCTGGCGGACAGGTTGAGCAACACCTCGGCACCCGCTGCCGCACCGGCGCTGCTCGGCGGCTGTGGCACCCACAAATCCTCGCAGATTTCGACATGGAACGTGAAGGCCACTGGCCCGGTTGTCTCGAACAGGAGGTCGATGCCGAACGGCGCCTCCTGGTCGGCCAATGTCGTCATCTCACCACGCACCGCCTCGCCTGAAGTGAAGTGCCGGCGCTCATAAAACTCGCGGTAATTGGGCAGGAATATCTTAGGGACAACGCCGAGCACTTGCCCGCGATGGATCGCGATCGCGCAATTATAAAGCCGACCTTGATGGCGCAGCGGCGCGCCGACGACAATGACCGGCGCCCGCTTGCGGCTCAGCTCAAGCAACCGCGCGATCTGCGCCTCGACCGCGTCGAGCAACGCGTCCTGGAACAGCAGATCGTCTATTGCATAGGCCGACAGGCACAATTCAGGGAAGAGCATCAGCGCGACGCCGCCCTTGTCGCCGGCCTGGACCAGGGCGAGCATCGCCTCGGCGTTTTTCCCCGGCTCGGCGACCGCGACTTGCGGGACGCAGGCGGCGATACGCACGAACTGATGGCGGTAGGGGGAAAAGAAGGCGGACATCGGCTTAGCCGCGCGCTCGAGTGCTCGATGTCATCATATACTCACTTTGAGCATTTTATGCATCCGTCCATTTCACAGAGCTGGTCTATCAGCCCGGATCAGCTGGCCGTGGAAACCACTCAGCGGCAATCGTCCCAGACGACGCCGGCCTCGCGATAACGATCGATCAGCCATGGCACCGCTAACGGCGCTTTCGCCACCGTGTCGTGGAAGAGGATGGTGCCCCGCCGCCACACCAGCATCAATCTCGCGACCTGCTGCTTCACATCGTCAGCGGTCGTCGACTCCCGCCAATCCTGAGAATTGATATTCCATAGCGCGACGCTGAGGCCATGCTGGGCAAAAAACGGGCCGCTATCGGGCCGCCGCTCCCCGTAAGGTGGGCGGAACCAGGGACGATACTGATCGGGGAAGACATGCTGAACGAGATCGCGGGTTCGTATCACCGAGGCTTGCCATTCTGGCCAGGTCGCATGAGATAGGTGGCGCCAACCGTGCAGCGCGGTGCATTGGCCGGCATAGAGCTCGTTGAGACTGGTTGCTCCTTGCTCTTTTAGGCGCCCCTCCAGTTGTTCTCCGACCAAGAAGAAGACGGCATGGATCCCGGCGGCGTCCAACACGGGCACCCGCACGTCGGTGGCGCCTCCCGGCTTCGTCGGCCCGTCGTCAAACGTCAGGAGGAAATGCCTGTCCTCTCGCTCAAACCCATCGCGCTCGATCGATGAATACGTATCTATTTCACTGCTCGTCTGGGGGAAGATGGCCGCGAGGCGGATGGCCTCTGCGGCAATGACGACATAGAAGGCGCGCGCATCGGCGTACCACGGCGCAGAGGCAGCGGGCAAATTACCCGCCATCCGGCGACCCGCGGCAGCGAGGGCATCCTCGTCGGCGATGGGATCGCAAAACATCTCCCCAGGCGCGCACGAGGTCGCAGCAACTCGGTAGTTGCCGAGCAATATGCCCGATAGGCGTTTGGCCACCCGACGCACGGAGGCCACATCAGCCTGCGCGATGTGAAACTCCTTTATCAACGACGCCTCGTCCTGCCTCGCCGCGTCATCCAGCGCCGCGGCAAAAACCAGGATCTCGCCGCGCGAGGCCCGGTCGAAAGCAGCAGCGGAGGAAAGCGCCTCCGGCCATCGCGATGGGCCGGGATGGGTCACGAATTCGGGCTCTGCGGCGCCGGCGAAACCGGTCGCGAGCAATAGAGCGGCGACAAGCAATAGGCCGGCCGTTATCCGACCTTTGCGGTTCATCGGTTCATCAATCTGCGAACGGATCGCGCACTAGCACCGTGTCCTCGCGCTCGGGGCTGGTGGAGAGCATTGCCACCGGCGCGCCGATCAGCTCCTCGATCCGACGGATGTACTTGATTGCCTGCGCCGGGAGATCGGCCCACGAGCGCGCGCCCCGGGTGCTCTCACGCCAGCCGGCGAAGCTCTCGTAGACTGGCGCGATCTCCGCCTGCGCGGTGACCCCGGCCGGCAAATGGTCGTAGCCCTTCCCGCCTCGCTCGTAACCGACGCAGATCTTGATCTCGTCGAAGCCGTCGAGCACATCGAGCTTGGTCAATGCGATGCCGTCGATGCCGCCGAACTTGATCGCCTGCTGGACCAGTACCGTATCGAACCAACCACACCGCCGGCGCCGTCCGGTGTTAGTGCCGAATTCACGGCCGCGATCGCCCAGTTGCTGACCGATCTCATCCGTCAGCTCGGTCGGAAACGGCCCGCTGCCGACCCGCGTCGTATAAGCCTTGGTTATGCCGAGCACGAAACCGACCGCCGACGGCGCGATTCCCGATCCCGCCGCGGCTTGCCCCGCCAAGGTGTTGGACGAGGTGACATAGGGGTAGGTGCCGTGATCGACGTCGAGCATCGCGGCTTGAGCGCCTTCGAACAGGATGCGGCGGCCGGCGCGGCGCACCTCATCGAGGACATGCCAGCACCTGTCCGCGTAAGGCAGCACCTTCGGCCCGACCTCGCGCAACGCCGCCAGCAATTCCTTGCGGTCGACCTCGGGCGCGTCGAGGCCGCGCAACAATGCGTTGTGGTGCAGGAGCACCTCGTCGACGCGATCCTCGAGCGCTTGCTTGTCGGCCAGGTCGCAAACGCGGATCGCCCTGCGTCCGACCTTGTCTTCATAGGCAGGACCGATACCGCGTCCGGTCGTACCGATCTTCTTGTCCCCGCGCCGCTCCTCGCGCGCCCGGTCGAGCGCGCCGTGCGACGGCAAGATCAGCGCCGCATTGTCGGCGAGCTTCAAATTCTTGGGTGAGATGTCGAGCCCCTTGCCCCGCATCGTCTCGATCTCGGCGAGCAGCGCCCAAGGGTCGACGACCACGCCGTTGCCGATGATCGACAGCTTTCCGCGCACCACCCCGGAAGGCAACAGGCTCAGCTTGTATTCGACATTGCCGACGACAAGCGTGTGGCCAGCATTGTGGCCACCCTGAAAACGCACGACGACGTCGGCTCGCTCGCTGAGCCAATCGACGATCTTGCCCTTGCCTTCGTCGCCCCATTGCGCGCCGACCACGGCGACATTGCCCATCAGCTTCTCCCGCGGCGCACCGGCGCCGGTGCGCCATCTTCAAGCAAGAAACCGCAGCCCAGGCGCCGCGCTTCGTCATGCCAGTGAGCCGCCTTGCCGAGCGCCGCGATCGTGATCCAGCCCTCTTTCCGCAGTGTTGCCGCCTGGACTTTGTCGGTATCGGGCGGAAGCAGCACCCTCCGCTGCGGCGCGGCAGCCGGCAAGGTCGAGAGGATCGTGTCGGTATAGAGCGTGAACCCTGTCGCCGGTTCGGGCGCCGCCGGGTCGCCCGCCTTATAGCGGCCGCCGCGACCAAGTTCGCCGAGCGGGCCGCGATCGCGGCCGAGCTGGGCGAAAAAGGCAAAGCTAATCCCGGTATGGTATTCGAACCCGCGGTTCTCGACCGGGTCGACAGTAACCTTCAGCGTCGGCACCGCTGTGGCGAGCCCGTCGAGCACCGCGCCAAGCCGCTCGCGTTCATCGTGTGCTCGCGCGGGCAGATCGAGCTTGGCCAGCGCCGCGCGCGTCCGTGCCGCGGAGCCCGCGGCCGAGACCAGCCGCGCGAGGAGCTGTCCCGCCTCGCCGGGAAGGCCTGCCACCGCAGTCACGTCTTTGTGGTCCAGCGCAGCGCGCAGCGCCGCAGCGCGCTCTCCGGCGATGTCGAAGGCCTCGGCGATCGCCGGCACCAGGGTCGGCATCGTCAGATCGACCGACAAATTGGGTACGCCGGCCGAAGCCAGCGCCTCGCCGGCGACGGCGATGACCTCGACGTCCGCCGCCGGCCCCTCGGCGCCAATCAGCTCGCCGCCAATTTGGCCGAACTGCCGCTCGGGGCGTACCTCCGAGCCTTTGACGCGCAGCACCTGCCCGGCGTAGCTCAGCCGCAACGGTCGCTCGCGGTGACCGAGCCGCGTCGCGGCGATGCGCGCGACCTGCGGCGTCATGTCGGCGCGCACCCCGACCATACGATGCGAGGTCGGATCCATCGTGCGGAACGTCTCGCTCGCCATCACCGCGCCCGCACCCGACAGCAGCGTGTCCTCGAATTCGACGAGGGGCGGCTTGACCCGCTCGTAGCCATGCGCGGCCAACACCGCCATCAGCTGCTCTGTCAGGTCAGCCTCGCGCTCGGCCTGGGGCGGCAGCAGGTCATAGAGCCCGGTCGGCAATAGGGCGGCGTGCAGCGCGTCGTTCATGCCTTAATATTGCACTCAGCCGCATGAGAAAGCGATTGCCGAGCGGCGAAGACGGATGCCTGGGTCAGGGAGCGAGACGAAGCGCCGAACTTCTTGAACGTCATTTTCGCGCCGCCACTAACGACAGGAAGTGGCGGCTTGGCGCGCAATTGTCTCGGGCTAAGCACGAACAGCGCAAGGCTCAAACTTCTTTAACTACAATTTTGTAGTTGAATTGAAGGATTTGCATTGCATCTTTTCGCGCGAAATCACAGAATACCGTTTGCATCGTCACTTCCCCCACCCTCGACGGTGCAAGCCAAGTTCCGCCCTCGTCGACGGAACGCGAAGCCCTGGCCTACCCCCGGCCGGGGTTTCGCATTTCTAACCCTCAGAATTTCATCGACTTGACCTGTACGACATTCGGCAAACGCTGAACTGTATCCAAAAGCTCGGGCGTCAATTCCTCGTCGACTTCGACGAGGCAAATTGCATCGTGACCCGCCGCGGTTCGCCCCAGGTGAAACGAGGCGATGTTGATCGACTTCGCGGCCAGGGCATTACCGAGAGCGCCGATAAAGCCGGGCTTGTCGAGGTTGCGCACGAACAATACGTGCCGCCCGAGTTCGGCCTCGAGCGGCATGCCGTCGACCGCGACGAGGCGCGGCTTGTCGCCGGCGAAGACGGTCCCGGCAATGGTCCGCTGCCCATCCTCGGCGACGACGGTGATCCGCATCAGCATCTGGTAGTCGCCGGGCTCGGGACGCAGCGTTTCGCTGATCCTGATGTCGCGCTCGCGACAGATCACCGGCGCGTTGACCATGTTCACGGTCGCCAATTGCGGTGCAAGTAGTCCTGTCAGAGCGGTCGCGGTCAGCGGCTTGATGTTGAGTTCGGCGATCGCGCCCTCATAATCGATCGCCACTGACTGGATACCGGTCTCGGTCAGTTGGCCGGCAAAGCTGCCGATCTGGTCGGCGAGCTTCATGTAAGGCTTCAGGCGGAGCGCATCCTCGGCGGTAAGCGACGGCATGTTGACCGCGTTGGACACCGCGCCCGTCAGCAGGAAATCGGCCATCTGCTCGGCGATTTGCACCGCGACATTCTCCTGAGCCTCGGCGGTCGCCGCGCCGAGATGCGGCGTAGCGACAACATTGTCGCGGCCGAACAGTGGATTTTCCCTCGCCGGCTCCTCGACAAAGACGTCGATCGCCGCACCCGCGACCTCGCCGCGGTCGAGCGCCGCCGCCAAATCCTCCTCGACGACAAGGCCGCCGCGCGCACAATTGATGATGCGCGCGCCCGGTTTGAGCTTTTTCAAAGCCTTGGCATCGATCATGCCGCGGGTCTGATCGGTCATCGGCGTGTGCAAGGTGATGAAGTCGGCGCGCGCGAGGAGCTGATCGAGCGCGACGCGCTCGATCCCCAAATCAACCGCGCGCTCGGCCGAGAGAAAAGGATCGTAACCGATAACCTTCATCTTAAGGCCGTGTGCGCGGTCGGCGACGATCGCGCCGATATTGCCGCAGCCGATGATGCCGAGTGTCTTGCCACTGAGCTCGACCCCCATAAAGCGAGACTTCTCCCACTTGCCAGCTTGGGTCGACCGGTCGGCGGCTGGGATTTGTCGCGCGAGCGCGAACATCATCGCGATCGCGTGCTCGGCGGCGGTGATTGCGTTGCCGTAGGGCGTGTTCATCACGACGATGCCGCGCTCCGTCGCGGCCGGCACGTCGATGTTGTCGACGCCGATCCCGGCGCGACCGATCACCTTGAGGTTCGCGGCGGCCAAGATCAGCGTCGGCGTCACCTTTGTCGCCGAGCGCACCGCCAGACCGTCATATTCGCCGATTGCGGCGGCAAGCTCATCGGCGGGCAACCCGATCCGGGTAACCGCATCGATCCCGCGCTCGGCAAAGACGGCGACAGCGCGCGGGCTGAGCTCGTCGGCGATCAACACTTTCGGCATGCAAGACCTCGGCAAATTCGTATGGAGCGGCGAGAGAGCGAGGCAAAATTTACGCCGCCAACGTGCGACGCAGATCTTTACCCCCTTTCCTGCTTTTGGACTTTAGGCTGCCTTAGCGGCCGCGCTCTCCTCGGCCCAGGCCCAGTCAAGCCACGGCATCAACGCCTCAACATCCGCACGCTCGACCGTCGCCCCCGTCCACACGCGAATGCCGGGAGGTGAAGCGCGGTGGGTAGCTAGATCGTAACCAACCCCTTCCTTGTCGAGCCGCGTCAGCATCCGCCGCGACGTCGTGAAGCGCGTTTCCGGCTCCAGCGCGGTAAACCACGGCGCGGAGATCATGAGGCAGGGCGATGTGCATGAGCGCGTCGTCGGATCCTCGGCGAGGAACTCGACCCAATTCGTCCGCGTGACCCAATCGGCGACAACGGCGAGGTTCGCCTCGGCGCGAGCGACACAGCCATCGAGCCCGCCGACGCTCTCGGCCCATTTCAGCGAGTCCAACGCGTCCTCGATGCACAGCATAGACGGCGTGTTAATCGTCTCGCCGCGAAAGATGCCCTCGATCAGCTTGCCCTTGGACGTCATGCGGAAGATTTTCGGCAACGGCCAGGAGGGGGTGTAGCTCTGCAGCCGCTCGACGGCACGCGGGCTCAGCGCGATCATTCCGTGCGCTGCCTCCCCACCCAGCGCCTTCTGCCACGACCAGGTAACGACATCGAGCTTCGGCCACGGCAGGCGCATCGCGAACGCCGCCGAAGTCGCATCGCAAATCGTCAGCCCTTTGCGGTCGGCGGCGATCCAGTCGCCGTTTGGCACGCGCACGCCCGAAGTCGTGCCGTTCCACACGAACACCACGTCGCGGTCGGTATCGACCTCCGACAGATCGGGAAGCTTGCCATAGGGCGCGCCAAAATGACGTAGATCGGTCAGCTTGAGGTGATTGGTGATGTCGTCGACCCAGGTCTCGCCAAAATTCTCCCATGACAGGACATCGACCCCGCGCGCGCCCAATAGCGACCACATGGCCATCTCGATCGCGCCGGTATCGGACGCTGGAACGATCCCGACTTTGTAATCCGCGGGAATTTGCAGCAGCGCTCGCGAGCGCTCGATGACCTCCACACATTGGGCGAGACCGACCGACGAACGGTGCGAACGCCCGACCAAGGCACCCGATAGCGCGGTCGGCGTCCAGCCTGGACGCTTGGCGCAGGGCCCTGACGAAAAGCACGGGTTGACCGGGCGCCGGGTCGGTTTCATCGCCCATCCCCTCATGATCGCTAAGCCGCGCGCTCGCCAAACGGCCCGCGCACAGCGCGAAACCTATGTAGGGGTGAAGGCCGGGTCAATCTTACGCGGATCGCCGCGCCTGCGGCATCGCCGCGCGGCTTCCCGTTCGGCGGCTCTCTAAACCGCTGGCGGCCGTCAGAAAATAACTAAGGCCTCGCTTAGAAAATCGCGAGGCCAACGACCCGGTTATCCCAGGTCTTGCGAACCTGATCCTCGACGCACAAACCGCTCTCGGTCACCGCATCATGGACCCGGTTGTCAACGTGCGGCTCAGCGGGGGCTAGCGAGCGTATCAGGTGGTCGATGGTGGCTTCTTCACCGATGTGCCATTTCCGAAAGTGCGCCTCAACGTCGCGCTCGGTCATGGTTACCTCCCTCCGATGGGGCGCTTGGGGGTTCGCCCCGTCCGGTGACAGGCTTCATAATTCGTGTTTCGCTGCTCGGCAACTGTTTTGCTAATAACTCGCGCAAAAAAGTGCCCGTTTGCACATTTGTTGAGCAAGTTACAATCCATTTACACAGTTCCATGTCAGCAATCGGACACAAATCGCGAAGAGGCAAAGTCGGTATGCACAATTTCATCCACAGCAAGAACAACAATCATCCACAACAGCGAATAGCGAGTTGTTAAGTGGACTTCATTCGATTGCGATCCAAAATTGTCCCGCAATGCTCCGTTCGGTGACTGCCACGATAACAGCGATAACTGTCGCCGACCTCGACGCCGCCGGCGAGTTGCTGCGGTCGACGCTGGCGGAGAACTGCGTCGACCCAAATGTCATTGCCGAACATTACGTTGCCGACTGGATCGGGAGCGGCGCGCCGGTACTCGGCGCCTGGATCAGCGGACGTTTGATCGGCTATGCCATGCTCGAGCGCACTGCCGGTCCGGCGCCCTTCGGCGTGGTGGCGTTGAGCGTGCTGCGCCGCTACCGTCGCCGCGGGTTCGGCGAGCAGTTGATGCGGGTCTTGCTGGAAGAAGCTAAGCGAGCCGGCGAAATCGGCGAGGTTTGGCTGTCGGTTGCACGGGACAACTTGCCCGCGCGGGCCTTATACGAAAAGCTCTGCTTCGTGGAGCGCCCCGACCCGCCGCCAGTGATGTTCGTTCCCACCAAGTATCTGACGATGGTTTGGAGACCCGACCGCTAGCCCAGCCAGGAGGTTCCCCATGCAGTACGGCTTGTTCACGATGCCCTCGCATCCGCCGGAGCGCAGCCTCTACGACGGCCACCGCTGGGATTTGCAGACGCTGCGCTGGGCCGATGAGCTTGGTTTTGCCGAAGCCTGGATCGGCGAGCATCACACCGCGCCGTGGGAGCCGCACCCCTCGCCTGATCTGCTGATCGCGCAGGCGCTAATGGAGACGAAGCGCATCCGCCTTGCCCCCGGCGGCTTCCTCTTGCCCTACCATCACCCCGCCGAGCTGGCCAACCGCGTGGCGATGCTCGACCACATGGCGCAGGGCCGGCTCAATTTCGGTGTCGCCGCCAGCGGCCTGCCGAGCGACTGGGCGATGTTCCACGTCGACGGCAATTCAGGCCAGCACCGCGAGATGACCCGAGAGGCGCTCGATATCATCCTCAAGCTGTGGACCTCGGACGAGCCGTTCGACTACGTGGGCAAGTATTGGCAGGTGTCGCTGATCGAACCGCAGCTGCGCACTCTGCGCGCGCACATCAAACCGTTCCAGAAACCCTATCCGCCAATCGGCGTCGCCGGCGTCAGCAAGGGTTCGGAGACGCTGAAGCTGGCCGGCGAGCACGGTTTTCTGCCAATGAGTCTCAACCTCAACCCTGGCTACGTCGCCAGCCATTGGGAGTCGGTCGAGGAAGGCGCCCGGCGCAGCGGCAAGACCCCGCGCCGCTCCGACTGGCGTCTCGTGCGCGAGATTTTTGTCGCCGATACCGACGAGGCCGCCTGGCGGCTTTCGGTAGGCGCCCAGATGGGCCGGATGATGCGCGAATACTTCCTGCCCCTGCTGACCGATGTCGGCGTCATCCAGTTCTTGAAGCACGACGAGAGCGTCGCCGACAGCGACGTGACTCCGGAATACTGTGCCCGTCACAATTGGCTGATCGGCTCACCTCGCACCGTGGTCGAGAAGATCGAGCGCATGTACGACGAGGTTGGCGGATTCGGCTCGCTGCTCCTGTTCTGCTTCGACTACAGCGACAACCCCGAGGCCTGGCGCGATTCGATGCAACTCCTCGCGCAGGAGGTGATGCCGAAGGTCGCCCATCTCACCGGAACATAGGCGTCCGTTTGTCTCGCTTGCGATAGGCTCGGGACAATTCCCATATAGGGAATGCGCCGCTGCCATGCTGGCGTGGACATTGCGACGGCGCGGCCGTCACGGCAGATTTCGCGCGCCGGACTGGGACGAGCAGTTGCTATCAAAAGGAAGGATGACGGTCGTGGCCGGTAGAGGTATAAGCGCCCGCTGTGCCGTTATGCCGCATCCCCGGCGCACGACGGCGGGCGCGCGGTCGCGCCGATAGTTGACCCGGGCCGGCGGGGTTTGGCCCGGCGGGAGAAATTTGTTGCAGCCCACCGATATCAACGATCCGAACTACTTCCACAAGGTTGTCGATTGCCAATGGGCCTGCCCGGCGCACACGCCGGTGCCCGAATACATTCGGATGATAGCGGCGCGCCGCTACACCGAGGCGTGGGCGATCAACTGGGAGTCGAATGTCTTTCCCGGCATCCTTGGGCGTACCTGCGACCGGCCTTGCGAACCCGCCTGCCGGCGGGGCCGCATCGAAAAGGAACCGGTGGCGATCTGCCGGCTGAAACGCGTCGCCGCCGATAATCGCGGCGACGTCTCGCCCTATCTGCCGAAGCTGCAGCCGAAGAATGGCAAGCGCATTGCCCTCGTTGGCGCCGGACCGGCCTCGCTGACTGTCGCGCGCGACCTGGCGCCGCTCGGCTATCACTGCGTGATGTTTGACGGCGACGCCAAGGGCGGTGGCATGATGCGCACGCAAATCCCGCGCTTCCGCCTGCCCGAGCACGTGACGGATGAGGAGGTCGAGCGCATCCTCGACTTTGGAGTAGAGACCCGCTTCGGTCAGTTCGTTCCGAGCCTGAAGGCGATGCTGGCCGAGGGTTGGGACGCGATCTTCGTCGGCTCGGGCGCACCGCGCGGCCGCGAGCTCGACATCCCCGGCCGCAAGGAAGCCGCCGCGCACATTCATATCGGCATCGACTGGCTTAGCTCGGTGTCATTCGGCCATATCGACAAGATCGGCAAGCGCGTCATCGTCCTCGGCGGCGGCAACACGGCGATGGATTGCTGCCGCTCCTCGCGACGTTTGGGCGGCGAGGAGGTCACTGTCGTGGTGCGCAGCGGCTTCGAGGAGATGAAGGCGTCGCCCTGGGAAAAAGAGGACGCCACGCACGAAGGCATCCCGATCCTCAATTTCCTGGTCCCGGTCGAGTTCACCCACGAGGGAGGCAAGCTGACCGGCGTTGTCTTCGAGAAGGTCAAAGCCGAATACGACGATAAAGGCCGGCGCAACCTGGTGCCCTCGGGCGAACCCAACCAGCACATCCCGTGCGACGACGTGCTGGTCGCGATCGGCCAGGAAAATGCCTTCCCGTGGATTGAGCGCGATATCGGGATGGAATTCGACCGCTGGGACATGCCCAAGGTCGACCCGCGCACAATGCAATCGACGATCCCCAACGTATTCTTCGGCGGCGACGCCGCGTTTGGCCCGAAAAACATCATCTGGGCTGTCGCCCACGGGCACGACGCCGCCATCTCGATCGACAAATTCTGCCACGGAGAGGACGTCAACGAGCGGCCGCCGCCAGGGGTGACGCTGGTCAGCCAGAAGATGGGCATCCACGAGTGGAGCTACGACAACGACATCTCCAACGACGTACGCTACAAGGTGCCGCTGCGCGACACCGCGGTCGCGTTGAAGGACATCAAGGTCGAGGTCGAACTTGGCTACGACGAGAAGCTCGGCTATCTCGAAGCGGAGCGCTGCCTCAATTGCGATGTCGAAACGGTGTTCACCGGGCCGCTCTGCATCGAGTGCGATGCGTGCGTCGATATCTGCCCGGTCGACTGCATCACGTTCACCGATAACGGCGAGGAAACCGAGCTGCGCACGCGGCTTAGCGCTCCGGCAACCAATTTGACGCAAGATCTCTACATCGGAAATTCGCTGAAGACCGGACGGATCATGGTCAAGGACGAAGACGTCTGTCTGCATTGCGGGCTGTGCGCCGAGCGCTGCCCGACCGGCGCTTGGGACATGCGCAAATTCCTCATCGACATCACACAAGCTGGGCCCCAATGCCGAAGCCGATAGAAGCGACGAACGACTTCGTCGTCAAATTCGCCAACGTCAACGGCTCCGGCTCGGCGAGCGCTAACGCGCTATTCGCCAAGTCAGTGCTGCGCATGGGTGTCCCCGCCTCGTCGCGCAACATCTTTCCATCGAACATCCAGGGTCTGCCAACCTGGTACGAGGTGCGGATCAGCGAGTCCGGTCATCTCGGGCGGCGCGGCGGCGTCGACATGATGGTGGCGATGAACCCGCAGACCTGGGACGAGGACATCGCCGAGATCGAGCCAGGCGGATACCTGCTCTACGATTCGACGCGCGACCTGCCGCAATCGAAGTTCCGCGACGACATCAACGTTATCGGTGCCCCGCTGACCGAAATCTGCAACCGCACCTATTCGGACATGCGGCAGCGGCAGCTGTTCAAGAACGTCATTTATCTCGGCGTGTTGTCGGCGCTTCTCGACATGGACGTCGCCGCGACCGAGGCGCTGATCAACGAGCAATTCAAGGGCCGCGAGCCGCTGGTCAAGGCCAACCTCAACGCGCTGCACCTCGGCCGCGATTGGGCTCTCGCCGAACTCAATTGCCCCCTCGGGATCAGACTTAAGAAGACGGACAAGGTCGGCGACCGCATTTTCGTCACCGGCAACGATACCGCCGCTCTTGGCGCGGTATACGGCGGCGCGACGGTGTGCGCCTGGTACCCGATCACCCCGTCATCGTCGCTCGCCGAGGCGTTTTCGGCGCATTGCCACCGCTATCGCCGCGAGGGCGACGACAAGAAGCACAAATACGCGATCGTCCAGGCCGAGGACGAATTGGCGTCGATCGGCATGGTGGTCGGCGCTGGCTGGAACGGCGCACGCGCCTTTACCGCGACTTCGGGGCCGGGCATCTCGCTGATGCAGGAATTCATCGGCCTCGCTTACTTCGCCGAAATCCCGGCGGTGATCTTCGACATCCAGCGTGGCAGTCCATCGACCGGCATGCCGACCCGCACCCAGCAGGCCGACATCCTCTCGTGCGCCTATGCCTCGCACGGCGACACCAAGCACGTGCTGATCTTCCCGAAGGACCCGCACGAGGCCTTCACCATGGCCGCTGACGCGCTCGATCTCGCCGACCGGCTGCAGACCCCGATCTTTGTCATGCTCGACCTCGATATCGGCATGAACGATTGGCTGATCCCACCGCTCGAATGGGACCCGAACCGCAAGTACGACCGCGGCAAGGTGATGACCTACGAACAACTCGAGGCCGGGGTCGAGTTCGGCCGCTACCTCGATGTCGATGGCGATGGCATCCCGTATCGGACGTTGCCCGGCACGCATCCGAACCGCGGCGCCTTCTTCACTCGCGGCACCAGCAAAAACCGCTACGCCCGATACAGCGAAGAGGGCCACGACTACGTCGACAACATGCAGCGCCTGCTGCACAAGTTCGACACCGCCAAGCGGCTTGTGCCTCAGCCCGAAAAACGCGCCGCGCCCGAGGCGACCAAGTTTGGCGTGCTCTATTTTGGCTCGACCACAGTAGCGATGGAAGAAGCGTTCGAAGCGCTCGAAGCGCGCGGCGTCCATCTCGACGCGCTGCGGTTGCGCGGCTTCCCCTTCTCGGATGAGGTTGCCGACTTCATTGGCGACCACGAGCGCGTCTTTGTCGTCGAGCAAAACCGCGACGCACAGATGCGCACGCTCCTCACCACCGAGCTCGAAATCGACCCGGCGAAGCTGGTGCCGATCCTGCACTACGACGGCACGCCGATCACCGCGCGTTTCATCGTCAAGGCGATCGCCGACATCGTTTCCGTGGTTACTTTCGCCCCATCGCGCAAGGCTCGCAGCTGATGACCTACATCACCAAACCGAAACTCCATCATCCGAAGCTGCCGACCAACGACCTCGGCTATACCCACCGCGATTACGAGGGCGCCATCTCGACGCTGTGCGCCGGCTGCGGGCACGATTCGATCAGCGCCGCGATCATCCAGGCCTGTTTCGAGCTGAGCCTGCCGCCGCATCGCATCGCCAAACTGTCCGGTATTGGCTGTTCGTCGAAGACGCCGACCTATTTCCTTGGCAAATCGCATGGCTTCAACAGCGTGCACGGCCGTATGCCATCGGTGTTGACTGGCGCCAATCTCGCCAACCGCGACCTCATCTACCTCGGCGTCTCGGGCGATGGCGACAGCGCCTCGATCGGGCTCGGCCAGTTCGCGCATTGCATCCGCCGCGGCGTCAACATGGTCTATATCGTCGAGAACAACGGCGTGTATGGCCTCACCAAGGGCCAGTTCTCAGCGACCGCCGACAAGGGCTCGAAGACCCGCCGCGGGCCGGTCAATACCGACTCCCCGATCGACATGATCGGTCTCGCCCTGCAACTCGGCGCCAGCTATATCGCGCGTAGCTTCTCAGGCGATAAACATCAGCTGGTACCGCTGATCAAAGGCGCGATCGAACACGAGGGCGCCGCCTTCATCGACGTCGTCTCGCCCTGCGTCGCATTCAACAACAACCCGGAATCGACCAAGAGCTACGAATACGTCCGCGCGCATAACGAAGCGGTCAACAGCCTCGACTTCATGGTTGGGCGCGAGGCAATCACCGCAAACTACGCGCCGGGCACCGTCGAAACCGTGGTGCAGCACGATGGATCGATCTTGCGGCTGCACAAGCTGGCGCCCGATTACGACCCGCATGACCGGGTTGAGGCGATGACGTATTTGCAACAGCGCCACGCCGCCGGTGAGGTGGTCACTGGGCTGTTGTATGTCGAGCAGGATCACGGCGACTTGCATCAGTTCTTGGAGACCGTCGAAGCGCCGCTTAATGCGCTCGGCGAGGCCGATCTGTGTCCCGGAACTGACATCCTCACGCGTTACAACGCGGCACACCGCTAGCCCGCCCTTACCAAGCTCCCGACGCTCGCGCCGACCTAGACATCGGCGGCGAAGCCATTCTACCTTTCGGCGAGCCCGTCATTGCTGGCGGGTGGCCGGAAGAGCGGGGGTCTCGTGGGAGCTTTGGCAGAATTATCGGCGGCGCCTTGGCGGCGCTGACGCTCAGCAGCTGCGGCATCGTCGACAGCTTTTCCGGACGCGCGGTTGGCTTCAACAGCGAAGCCGAGCAGGCCCAGCAGCAGGCGCTGCTGCTCAACATCGTTCGCGCCAGCCTGAGGCGGCCGATGCAATTCACCACGCTGTCGAGCATCACCGGCACGGCGTCGGAAAGCGGCTCCCAGACGCTTACCATTCCGTTTGGGGAGTCCATGCATCGGCCCAAAGGAGCGGTATCACCAGACGTTTTCGGCATCACCGGCTCGCTCAGCGGCGGCCCCACCTTCACCGTGCCCGTGCTCGATACCCAGGAGTTTTATCAGGGTGAGCTGAAACCCCTGACCGGGCAGGAATACCGGTTCTTCCTCGATGAAGGCATTTCTCGCTCGGTGCTCTTCTATGCCTTCATCGATCATATCTCGCTGACCGTTTCCGACAGCAACCCCGCGCAAAAATTTGAATTTCATAATTACGTCGGTAGCGATTTCGATCTCGATCAGTTCGAGGCGGTCGCGGACTATCTGCTGGCGCTCGGGCTCGATATCGAACAGATGCATCGCGCCCAGATCGTCGGACCACCGATTAGCGCTGCTCAGCTTCACGATCTAAAGGACATCACCCAGCTGACGACCGCCGGGCTGCACCTAACGCCAGTCCGGCCTGGCGAGAAGCCTGGCGAGACCAAACAGCCGGAGGCGCCGCGACCGGCCGCCAAGCCGGCGGAGGTCAAGCCCCCAGGCCTCTATCAGATCGAAAAAGACATGGTCGTTTATCGGCCTTGCTTCGACCCGCCGCCGGGCCTGCGTGGCAACATTCACCCGTCTCTCCTATGCGGCTCCAAAGAGCCGCCGAGCACAGAGGAACAGGCGCAAACCGATGGTTTGGTTCGCACTGGCGGCTTCCTCGCGCCCGACCTCGCCGCTCGGATCGCACAAATCCGCGCCGCCTATGTCGCTAAATTACAAAGCGAAGGTCAGGCGGCAACCGCCGCGCAAATCGCCGCGCTGCCGCCGCTCCCGGCCACGGCGAGACTCCAAGTTCGCCTCTATATGCGGTCGACCGAGGCGATCATGCATCATCTCGGCAGCATCGCCGCGCGCTACCTCTACAAGACCGGGCCGGAACGCCGGGTCATCCAGGTGAAGATCGGCGAGCCGTATCTGGCTTACCCGACCAAGCCTTGCGCCCCCACCGACAACCCGATGTCGGCCGAGGCAATCGCCCCCGGCTACCATTGCGAGAGCATGTTCGTTCTCACCAACGAGTACACCGGCGATTCCCCGCTCTCGGTCGACTACGACCATAAGACGTTCTATGTCGCCTCCGATACGGGCGGTGGCGGGCGGACCATGCCGCTGCTCGACCTGGTGAAGCAGTTGCTTGCCCTGCATACCTCGGCTAAGGAACTGCCGGCGTCGAACGTGCTCAACATCATCGGCGGCGGCACGCCGTGACCGATCACTAGCGGCGGCTCCTGCTCAGATGAGTTGAAAGCCGCCGCAGAGCGGATCGCGCGGATCGACGAAAATCGTGTTGAGCCCGTGGATGCGAGCCCAGCCGGCGACGCTTGGGAGGATCGCATCGTATGCGCCGACCCGCGTCGCGCCCTCGACCCGGCCGTCAAACAGCGTGCCGATAACACTCTCATGGACGAAATCATCGCCGGGCTTTAGGCGTCCCTTGGCCGCGAGTTGCGCCATTCGCGCTGACGTTCCAGTGCCGCAGGGCGAGCGGTCGATGGCGCGCTCGCCATAAAACACCGCATTGCGGCCATGTGCTTTCGGATCATGGGGCGCGCCGGTCCATTGGACGTGACTCACACCCGCGATGGTCGGATCGCCGGGATGGACGACGGCGATCACCTCATTGACGCGCCGGCGCAAGATCGGGCTCCAGCGCAAAAGCCAGTCGATCGACACCTCGTCGAGCCCTGGATAATTCTTCTGCGGCTCGACAATCGTGTAGAAATTGCCGCCATAGGCGATATCGACGGTGAGCTCGCCCAACCCGTCGACCGAGACCGGTAATTCGGCCGCCGCGAGGTAGCTCGGCACATTGAAAAGCCGCACACTCTCTACATGCGCGCCGTTGCGGGCAAAGCTGGCAGTGACTCGCCCGGCCGGCGCGTCGAGGGCTACCACGCCCTCCTCTCGCGGCATCACCAGCCCATGTTCCAGTGCGAAGGTGACGCTGCCGATCGTGCCGTGGCCGCACATCGGCAGGCAACCGGTCACCTCGATATAGAGGATGGCGATGTCGCAATCCTCGCGCAGCGGCGGATAGAGGATCGCCCCCGACATCGCGTCATGACCGCGCGGCTCGAACATCAGCGAGCGGCGTACCCAGTCGAAACGTGACACGAAATCCTGCCGCTTCTCGCTCATCGTCGCACCACCGAGCAGCGGCGCGCCGCCGATAACGAGTCGCACCGGATTGCCGCAGGTATGACCGTCGATGCAGGAGAAGATATGGCTGCCGGGCGGTACCCGGTTGGGCTCGGTCATGCCGCTAGTCAGGATTGCGGGTCGGCAGCTCGATCGGCAGGCAATTGCGCCGCCCCTGCATCAGACAATCCTCGATCTGGCCCTTTAAACGCAGCTCTCGGGTCAGCAGTACGCCCACGATCGCCAGCAGAAGGATAACGATCAGGCCCATCGACGCATTGGTGCGCCGTGCCTCGTCTTGCTCGATCTCGTTGCGCCGGAGCATTGCCCAATTTCCGCGACTCATCGGCCGAGCAACATTCTAGCCGGTTTGCCGGGACGCCGTCACCGGGCGATGGCGTGACCGGATTGCGGCTCGATCCGCCCTGCGCTATTCACCACACCAGACACGTCGAGAGGATTTTTACGCATGGCTCAGCCCGGCCCGCTTTCGGGCATAACCGTCGTCGATCTGTCGCGCATCTTGGCCGGGCCCTATTGCACATTGCTCCTGGCCGAGATGGGCGCGCGGGTGATCAAGGTGGAGGCGCCGAATGGCGGCGACGACGCGCGCCAGTACGGCCCGTTCACCAACGGCAAATCGACCTATTTCGCCTCGGTCAATCGTGGCAAAGAATCGATCGCGCTCGATCTGAAGGCGCCGAAGGACCGCGAGATTTTCGAGCGGCTGTTGGACAAGGCCGACGCTGTCGTCGAGAACTTCCGGCCCGGCACGATGGAGCGGCTCGGCTATGGCTGGGAGACACTGCACAAGCGCTATCCGCGGCTGATTTATGCCGCCGCCTCCGGGTTCGGCCACACCGGTCCGTTTTCACACTACCCGTCTTACGACATGGTGGTGCAAGGGTTGGGCGGAATCATGAGCATCACCGGTATCCCCGACGGGCCGCTGGTTCGCATCGGCACCTCGGTCGGAGACCTCGCGGGCGGCCTCTACACGACGATCGCCTTGAACGCCGCGCTACTGCATCGCGAGAAAACCGGCGAGGCGACCAAGGTGGATGTCGCACTGTTCGATTGCCAGCTCGCGCTCCTGGAAAACGCAATCATGCGCTACACGACCTCAGGCGAGATTCCCGGCCCGATGGGCGCGCGGCACCCGTCGATCACCCCGTTTGAGGCGTTTACCACCAAGGACGGCAACATCATCATCGCCGCCGGCAATGACGGACTTTGGGTCAAACTGACCGAGGCGCTCGGCCATCCCGAGCTCGCCCAGAACCCGGACTACAAGACCAATCCGCTGCGCAATCAGCATCAGCCGCAGCTGAAGGCTGAACTCGAAGCTATTTTGTCGGGCCACACGACCGAGCATTGGATCGGCGTGCTCGATGCCGCGGGGCTTCCATGTGGGCCGGTCAACAACGTCGCCCAAGCAATCGCGCACCCGCAGGCCGCGGCGCGCAACATGCTAATCGAGGTTGACGATCCGACGACCGGACCGCTGAAACTCGTCGGCAATCCGATGAAATTCTCCGCCTTCGACGATCCAGAGACACGCGAGCCTGCGCCCGATCTCGACGCCGACCGCGCGAAGATCCTGCGCGAATTGGGCATGTGAGACGCGCCGATCAGTTCCCGCCTCGCGGCTGTGAACCGTGAGGGCTTCGGGCCGCTCGCGTGGCCGCTGGCGCGTGTGGCGAATTCTACGGTGTACGCTGGCGACACTCCTCATCGCCGTCGCTGTCCTCGCGGGCGGCGGATATTTCGCTCTACGCTCGTCCCTGCCGCAGACCGATGGCCGCATCGTTGTCCCCGGATTGCATGGCGAAGTTACAATCGCTCGCGACGCCGCTGGAGTGCCGACGATCACCGCCACGACCGACGATGACGCGGCCTTCGGGCTCGGCTTTGCTCACGCCCAAGATCGCCTGTTCCAGATGGAGGTGCAGCGCCGCTACGGCGCTGGCCGGCTCGCCGAGATCTTTGGTGAGGCGGCGGTCCCGATCGATACGCAGATGCGCGTCCTCGGCCTCTATCGCGCCGCCGAAGCAGCATGGCCGAAGCTCTCGCCCGCGGCACGCAGCGGCATCGAGGCCTATTGCGCCGGGGTCAACGCGTATGTGGCGACGCACGCGCTCTTATTGCCGCCGGAATTCGTCATGCTTCGCTTCAAGCCTGAGACATGGACGCCTGCCGATACGCTGGTTTGGGGCAAGCTGATGGACTTCCAGCTCGGCGGCAACTATCGCGGCGAATTGCTGCGCGCCCGGCTCGCCCAGACTGTGTCCACGAAGGACATGGCGTTTCTCTACCCCGATTACCCGAGCGACGGTCCGACGACCTTGGCGGCGCTAGCGCCGCTTTACCGCCGTCTGCCGCTTGGCAGTCTCTATGCCGCGCTGCCGGCCCAGCTCGGCCCGCGATATGCATCCAACAATTGGGTGGTCGATGGCGCCCATAGCACCAGCGGTAAGCCCCTCCTCGCCAACGACCCGCATCTCGGTTTCAGCACGCCCGGCGTCTGGTATCTCGCCCGGCTCAAGACGCCGGGACACGAGATGTCCGGAGCGACGGTCGCTGGCAACCCGATGGTCGTCGTCGGCCATAACGACAAGATCGCCTGGGGCTTTACGACGACCACGGCAGATATCGAGGACCTCTTTATCGAGAAGCTCGACCCGAAAGACCCGACGCGTTACCTCACCCCCGACGGCAACGCCGCTTTCAGCACGCGGCAGGAAACCATCACCGTCCGCGATGCAGCTCCCGTGATGATCACTATCCGCGCGACCCGGCATGGGCCGGTGATTTCTGACATGCTGCCGGCCGGAACTTTCGATGCGGGCTATGCAATCGCGCTGTCCGCGACTTTTCTCGACGATGACGACCGCAGCGCCGAGGCGTTGTGGGACATCAATCATGCCAGCGATTGGACCGGCTTCCGTGAAGCGCTGAGGAATTTTGTCGGCCCGCCACAGAACATGGTCTTCGCGGATACGAGCGGCACGATCGGCTTTATCGCCGCCGGCCGCATCCCGATCCGCAAGAGCGGCAATGGCTGGCTGCCTGTGCCGGGGTGGAGCGGCGACTACGATTGGCAGGGTTTCGTCCCATTCGAGGCGCTACCCCAGGCGATCAATCCCGCCACGGGCTTTTTTGTCAGCGCCAACAACAAGATCGTGCCCGACAGCTACCCCTATTTTATCAGCCGCGACTGGGACCTACCCGATCGCGCCGAGCGGATTACCCAGCTGTTGACCGCGACGGACAAGCAGTCGCCCGAAACCAGCGCGGCGATCCAGGCCGACACCTTGTCGATCATGGCCCGCCGGCTGGTGCCGCTGTTGACCAAGGTCGTACCGTCTAACGATATGGCGCGCGAAGCCGTGCAGCGGCTCCAGCAATGGGATTTCCATATGGACGCCGATAAGGTCGAGCCGTTGCTGTTCACCGCCTGGCTGCGAGCATTCGCCCATGCGGTGTTCTTCGCCAAACTGGGCAACGCCGCCACGGATTATTGGGATTTGCGCCCGCAAGTGATCGAAGCAATCCTGACCCAGCGCCCGGATTGGTGCGCCGACCCCCAACATCCCGAACGCCAGACCTGCGACGCGCGGCTGAGCGAGGCGCTCGACACCGCGCTCGACCAGCTCCGCCTGGCCTATGGCAATGAGATGGCCCAATGGCAGTGGGGCCGCGCCCACATCGCCTATTTGCCGAACGCCGTGTGGGAGCGCATTCCAATGTTGCGCGACTGGCTGCGCGTGACAATCCCGACTCCCGGCGCGAAAGACACGGTCAATGTCGGGCCTAGCGAGATCACCGATCCCGCGCACCCATTCGAGCAGCGTTTCGGCGCCGCATTGCGCATCATCACCGACATGGCGGCGCCGGGCGAGGCGCGGATGATGATAACGCCGGGCCAATCGGGAAACCCGCTCTCGGGCCACTACGCCGATCTGCTGCGCCGATGGCGCGCCTTCGATTGGTTGGTTCCCGGAACCGCACCCGTGCAATCGACCTTGACCCTGGCGCCGGCGTCATGAGCGCGCTGCCGGTCGCGATCGATGATGTCAAACGGGCCGAGCAAGCGCTCGCCGGTGCCATCGCCAAGACACCACTCGTTCCCGCGTCGGCGCTAGCGGAGAGCACCGGCTGTGAGGTCTGGCTCAAGCTTGAAACGCAGCACCCGACCGGTTCGTTCAAGGAGCGCGGCGCGCTCAATAAGTTGCTGACCCTCAACGACAACGAACGCGGCGCCGGAGTGGTGGCGATGTCCGCCGGCAACCACGCGCAGGGCGTCGCCTATCATGCGCGCCGGCTCGGCATCCCGGCCACGATCGTGATGCCCGAGGGGACGCCCTTCACCAAGATCGACCGCACGCAAATGCTCGGCGCGACGGTTGTCATCGAGGGCGACAATCTCGTCGCCGCGCGACGTGCCGCTGACACCTTGGCCAAGGAGCGGGGCCTCGTGCCGGTGCACCCCTATGACGACAGGGACGTGATCGCCGGACAAGGCACGATCGCGCTCGAAATATTCGCGGACCAACCTGATCTCGACGCGCTGATCGTGCCGATTGGCGGCGGGGGGCTGATCTCGGGCATCGCCGTGGCGGCAAAGGCGCTGAATCCGAAGATCGAGATCATCGGTGTACAGTCCGCTCTCTACCCGGCGATGCACGACGTCGTTCACGGTAAGACGCCCGATATCGCGACCGCGGCCGCGACCCTCGCCGAAGGCATCGCGGTCAAGGAACCCGGTAAGCTGACCCGCCAAATCGTCGCCGCGCTGGTCGCCGAGATTCTCCTGGTCGAGGACAGCGAGATCGAACGCGCGCTCGAACATCTTGTCGATCGCGAGAAACTGGTTGCCGAAGGCGCCGGCGCCACCGGGGTCGCGGCGCTTCTAGCAAATTCTCAGCGCTTCCATGGTAAGCGCGTCGGCATCGTCATCACTGGCGGCAATATCGACGCGCGTCTCTTGGCGTCGGTGCTGATGCGCGGATTGGTGCGCGAGGGATGCCTGGTGCGGCTGCGCTCCGAACTCCCGGACGTGCCGGGGGCACTGTCACGGGTCGCCGGGGTCGTCGGCAGCCACGGCGGCAATATCGTCGAGGTCCACCATCAGCGCCTGTTCCAAGACTCTTCGGTCAAACGCGCCGAGCTCGATCTTGTCATCGAGACCCAAAGCCGCCGCCACGTCGCGGCGATCGTCGCCGCCTTGATCGCTGCCGGCTTTCCGACCCAGCTTCTGTCGGCGAGCGGCGACCGCGAGATCGAACCGCCGCTTATGGCTCCTTAGCCTCGACCGGCACGACCATCACGCGGTCGACCCGGCGCCCATCCATCTCCACGACCTCGAAACGGTAACCGCCGGCGATGACCCGGTCGGCCACCATCGGCACACGATTGAGGCGCGCCATCAAATAGCCGCCGAGCGTGTGGAAATCGGCGTCCTCGCCGGTGAGCTGCGATAGCCGCAGTGCCTGCTTGACCTCGTCAAGTGCGACCATGCCGTCGAAGAGCCAGCTGCCATCGTCGCGATGAACCACCCGCGGGTCGCTATCCTCGCCGCCGGGCAACTCGCCGACCAGCGCCTGCAAGATGTCATGGAGCGTCACCAACCCTTCGAGGTCGCCATATTCATCGACCACGAGGGCGAGCGACTCACCCGAGCTCTTGAACACCTCCAGCGCGCGCAGCACCGTGACCGTGTTGGGCAGGAAGAGCGGTGAGCGCACTACGGCGCGTATGTCGAACGCGGCGCCACCGAGCGCGGCGTCATACAAGTCCTTGACCTGTACGATGCCGGCGAGCTGATGCGTGCCGCCCTGCACCACCGGGAACCGCGAAAAATTGCTCTCGCGGATGCGCCGTTGCAGCTCCTCGACCCCATCGTCGAGATCGAGGAATTCGATTTGCGTGCGCGGCGTCATCACCGCGCTCACCCGGCGGTCGCCGAGCCGCAGCGCCATCTCGACGATCGCTGTCTCGGCTGGCGGAATGTGACCCGTGGCGACGCCTTCGCGCAGCATGAAGCCGATCTCCTCGTCGGTGACCGGCGGCGCCGGCTCGCCGCGTACCGGGACAAGGCGAAGCAGCAGATCGGCCGTCGCGCTCAAAACCCATTCGATGGGCGCCCCGATCACCGAGAGGGCCCGCATCAGACGGGCGAGCGCGCTGGCGATGCGCTCGGCGTCAAGCAGCGCGATGCGCTTTGGCACCAGTTCGCCGAGGATCAGCGAAAAATAGGAGATACCGACCACGACGATCGCCATCGCAAAGGCGTGCGCATAGCGGCCGACGAAGCCCGGAACCGCCGCGAAATAGTCCTCCAGCGGTGCGCCCAGGGTCGCCTGACCGAATGTACCGGACAGGACCGCGATCACGGTGACCCCGACCTGCACCGTCGCCAACAATCGCGACGGGTCGGCCTTGAGTTCAACCGCCGCCTGCGCACCGGCGCTCCCCGCGTCGACGAGCGGCTGCAGCCGCGCCGGCCGGGCCGAGACCAGCGCGATCTCGGCCATCGCGAAGAACCCGTTCAGCAGGATCAGAAGAAGGACGATCGAGAGGTGCAGCCACAGCATCGCAACCCCCTGGGCGCTGGTTTTTGGCCTGGTTTAGCGCCGGCAAAATGCGTCATGGCCGGATTCGCTCCGGCCATCCACGTGGATCCCCGGGACGCGCCCGGAGATGACGGAAACGGTAAATTAGCGCGAATAGAATTCGACGACGAGGTTCGGCTCCATCGTCACCGGATAGGGCACATCGGCCAGCTTCGGCGCGCGGATAAAGCGGCCCTTCATGCGGTCGTGGTCGATTTCGAGGTAATCGGGCACATCCCGCTCGCTCGATTGCGTCGCCTCGAGCACCAGGGCCATCTCCTTGGCCTTGGGCCGCAGCTCGATCTCGTCGCCATCGCGCAGCACGACCGAGCCGATATTGACCCGCCTGCCATTGACCATCACATGCCCATGGTTGATCAGCTGGCGCGACGCGAACGGGGTCGGCGCCAGCTTCATGCGATAGACGACCGCGTCGAGCCGGCGCTCCAGCAGTTCGATCAGGTTCTCGCCGGTGTCGCCGCGCCGCCGTGCCGCCTCTTCGTAGAGCCGGCGGAACTGGCGCTCGCCGATATTGGCGTAGTAGCCCTTGAGCTTTTGCTTGGCGGCAAGCTGGGTCCCGTAATCGGACGGCTTCTTGCGCCGCTGCGCGTGCTGGCCCGGCCCGTAGTCGTGCCGGTTAATCGGGCTCTTTGCCCGACCCCACAAATTGACGCCGAGGCGCCGGTTGATCTTGTATTTCGACTCGCTACGCTTGCTCATCTTGTTGAATCCATTGTGGTTGTTGTTGTCCCGATAGTGCCGCCGTCAAGCGGCGGCCGGGGCTCTCGCCCACGTTCTCGGGAAGGGCGCGAACTATACGCGCGGAGCGCGGGAAGTCAATTTTTGGTCAGCGGAGCCTTTCAATGGCGACTCGATAGTGATTTTAACGCTTCCAAATCCGAAGCGCTGACGTCCCGCCAGTCTTTTGATTGGCCGCAAGAATAGTTCGCCGAGACCGTCCCCCTCATTGCGGCCGGCTCGCCTTCAGAAGGCTCGCTGGAATTTAGGAAAAGCAGGTAGTCGCCGCCAATGTTATGCGACATGCCGTTATCCAAGTAGAAGCCGCCGCTGTTGCGAAACGTGAAAAACACAAGGCCCTTAGGCGGATTCCCCTTGAAGACCTGTTGTACTGCGATGCCGTAAGTCGTCCATGGGTCCTTGGCATCAGAGTAATGATCTTGCGCCGATAAAACCTTCGCCCTGATCACCCATTTCGAGTCCAGAAATTCCTGGCCGAGCGTTGGCTTCGCGTACAAAACGCCGTGGTAGATGCATAACGCCTGGGCCTCGGGTGCCCAAAACCCGGCCCAGAGAGCGGTGGCGACTAAAGCGCTTGCTCGCATCACATCATG
>DASYXG010000309.1:0-3066 GCA_035935235.1 Allostellaceae bacterium | reverse complement strand
GTAGCCGATCACCGTGCCGAGCTCGACGATGCCCTGCTCGCCAAACGCCGCAATCCCCTCGGCGAAGCTCGCATCCGACAGGCGCTTGGTGTCGATCAGCTCGCTAACCAGTCTGTAGACCAGCGCCTGATCCTTGGCCGCGAAACTCGGTGTCTTGCCGGTGCGGATCGCCTCGAGCGCCACCGCCGGCACGCCGCCTTCGATCGCCAGCGGCGCGTGCGCGTGCCATTCGTAATTGGCCCGGATATGCCGCGCGGTGAGGCAAATCGCCAGCTCCGACAGCGCCGGCGACAGCGACGAACCCCAGCGCAGATATTCGCCGAGGCGCGACAGGTGCTTGCACACCTCCGGCGCGCGGATCAGCAGCTGGAATGGCCCGCCGAACCGGCCGCGCTTGCCGGAAACGATCTCGTCGACGACGGCTTTCTGCGCCGGGTTCATCTCGGCGGTGCTGAGTTCGCGGTAACGCGCCATGGAATTTTTCCTCCTCTGAGCGGATATAGCCCCAGGTTACAGCGAATTAATCCTGCCGAAACCTCGCTGTTAGCTTCACGGGCCACTTTCCTGCCAAGCCGACAGCGACGGACCGCGGCTGCCGCGGGAACCGGCTCGGCCTGGGAGACCGATCGACATGCCTCAATCCTCGATGCACCGGCGCCCGCGCTGGTCGAACCGGCGCCGCGCCGCGGTCGCCGGAATTGGCTTGGGCGCCGCGCTGACGCTAAGCCCGCTGGTCTGGGCCGAGACCCCGGCCGGCACAACTGCCCCCACCCCGGCGCCCTCCCCGGTGGTTTCGCAGCAAAGTTTTGCACCGCTGGTGAAGCGGGTGTTGCCGGCGGTGGTCAACATCTCGGTCACCGAGGCCGCCAAACCCGACCAGATGGCCAACCAGCTTCCCCAACAATTCGGCAACTCGCCCTTCGACGACATGCTGCGTCGCTTCTTCGACCAGCAGCAACAGGGCGAGGACCAGCCGTTCTCGCATCGCTTTGGCGACGACGCCGACACCAAGCGCATCGCCCTCGGCTCGGGCTTCATCATCGACCCCGAGGGTCACATCGTGACCAACAACCATGTCGTTGGCGATTCCACCAAGGTCGAGGTCACGCTGCAGGACGGCACCAAATACGCCGCCAAGATCATCGGCCGCGATACGCGCAGCGACCTGGCCGTGCTCAAGATCGATGCCGACAAGCCGCTGCCTCACGTCACCTTCGGCAATAGCGATCAGGCCGAGATTGGCGATTGGGTCGTCGCCGTCGGCAATCCGTTCGGGCTCGGCGGCACGGTGACCGCCGGTGTCGTCTCGGCACGCGGCCGCGATATCCACGCCGGAGGGTTCGACGACTTCCTGCAGATCGACGCGCCGATCAACCGCGGCAATTCCGGCGGTCCGACCTTCGATCTCAGCGGCAATGTGATCGGCATCAACACCGCGATTTACTCGCCCAATGGCGGTAGCGTTGGCATCGGCTTCGCGGTGCCGTCGAATGCCGCTCAGAAGGTGGTCGCGGCGCTGGAGGCGCACGGCAAGGTCGAACGCGGCTGGCTTGGCGTGCAGATCCAGGAGGTGACCCCGGCGATCGCCTCTAGCCTCGGGCTCGGCAACGCCCATGGCGCGCTCGTCGCGGTGGTCAGCCCCAATAGCCCGAGCGCAAAGGCGGGTCTGAAGCAGGGCGACGTGATCCTCGCCTTCAACGGCACCGATATCGCCAAGCTGCACGATCTGCCGCGACTCGTCGCCGCGATGGCGCCAGGGTCGAAAGCCTCTCTGACGCTATGGCGCGACGGGCATCAGAGCACGGTCGACATGAGCGTCGGCGAGATGCCGGAGAACCCCCAGGTGGCCTCGGCGGACCAGGACAACCAGCCGGGCGACGAAAGTCACGCCGATGCGATGGGGTTGCAACTTTCGGCTTTAACCAATGATGTACGGCGTGAACTTCACTTGGGACATGAGGTAACCGGCGTACTCGTCACCCAGGTCGAAAGCGGCAGCGTCGCTGACAATCTCGGCCTCGGCCGAGGCGACGTGATCGTCTCGATCAATCAGCAGCCGGTGCGCACACCGCAAGAGGCGGCCGACCGGCTCAAGGAGATCGCCAACTCGCCGAACAAGACCGCGCTCCTTTTGCTCAACCGGCACGGAGTGACGCAATACCTCGGCGTCGAGATTGGCAGAAACCAGGGTTGAACCAACCTGCTTCACAAAAAAGGGCGCCCGGCCGGGCGCCCTTCCTTTTCTGTGCTTGCCCGACGCTTAGCGATAGCGCCAGCCAGCCGGCTCGGCATGCCCGCCGCCGCCGTCACGCGGAGGCAGCGGTACCTTCGCCTCTAGCCGTTCGAGCTCGATCCGGGTGCGCGCGCCGGCGCGCAGCAGCCGGTCGGTCGCCTCCTTGAGGCCAAACCGGCTCTCCTGAGTATCGGCACTCAGCACCGCATCGAACGCGGCGAGGAAAGCGGTAATGTCTCCATCGATGCGGCTGCGCAGTTCCTGGTCGAGCGCGGCGCCACCGTTCTTGCGCGCCGGGGCCTCGTCGCGAGCGATCTGCGGCGCCATCTGACTGGGCGGCGTCGGGTCGCGCATTGCGCCGAAGTCACGGTTGCTCGAGCCATTGTCAAACGGGTTGCGCGGCGGCGCCTGGAACGGCGGCGGCGCTGGTTGCGCCTGCTGGTGCTGCGCGCCGTTGCCGGGAGCGTTGCCGTTGCCGTTGCCAAAGCCGAGGTGCAGCTTCGGACGCTGCCGCTCGCCGTTGCCTTGCGTGACCGGGCTGGCGGCCGCCACCGGCTGCGCTCGCTCGACGCTATCGCGCTGTCGCGCCACATCAACCGACGATGTCGCGGCGGCGACAGCAGCAGCCGGCGCGGCTTTCACCTCTACCGGCGCGATAGCATCATTAGTCAATATCCCGCTGAAGTTAGACTTGATCAGTTGCGGCTCCGGGGCCGGCAGCGGTGGTGTTTCATTTGCCGGCTTATTTCGGTTACGGCTAACGATGTAGCTGATCGCCGGTGGTGAGCAATCATAGGTCCGCGCGATACTGGCTAGCGTTTCTCCCGCTTCAT
>DASYXG010000308.1:0-25927 GCA_035935235.1 Allostellaceae bacterium | reverse complement strand
TATCAGCATCGCAACACCCTGCCATCGCTACGCGTCAGATTTGGGCGTGCCAAGAATGCGCGCCAACTCACGCTTTCGCGAGGGCGGCAGGATGCGGCGTTTCGCGCCGGCCAGTGATTATTGCGCCGCCTCCGACGCCCGCGAGGCGATGACCTTCTCGGCCGGTTTCCCGGTCAGCTCCTGCATATGGTCGAATTTGTGCGAGAAGCTGCCGACGCCGAGGGTCAGCGAGCGCAGCTCGACGATGAGATCGCGCAGCTCGCTCTGCGGCAGATGGGCGCGCACGACATCCCAATTGGGCCAATCCGCCTTACCGTCGAAGCCGAGGATTTGGCCGCGCCGGCCCGACACCAGCCGCTGCACCCGGGCGGTGAAGGCGTTGGGCACCGAAATCTCGACCGAGTCGATCGGCTCGAGCAGGAACGGCTCGCATTTCGCCAGCGATTCCTGGATCGCCTGGCGCCCGGCGGTCTTGAACGCCATGTCCGAGCTGTCGACCGCGTGGAACTGGCCGGTGAGCAGGTTGACGGTGAGATCGACGACCGGGAAGCCCAGCGGGCCGGTCTTGAGCGCTTCCTCGATCCCCTCCTCGACCGCGGGAATGTAGTTGCGCGGGATGGCGCCGCCGACGACGCTGTCCTTGAAGGTGAACCCCGAGCCGCGCGGCAGCGGCTTGATATCGACGGTGATGTCGGCGAATTGGCCGTGTCCGCCCGACTGCCGCTTGAAGCGCGAATGCTGCTGCATGCCGCGGCGGATCGTCTCGCGATAGGGTACCACCGAAGGGTGGCCGACGACGGCGAGGTTGTGGCGGTTGCGCAGCCGGTCGATGGCGATCTGGATATGCACGTCGCCCTGACCCCACAACACCATCTCGCGGGTTTCCTGGTTCTGCTCCAATTCGAGCGCCGGGTCCTCGTCGATCAGTTTGGCGATCGCGCCCGACAGCTTGACGTCGTCGCCACGCTTTTCCGCATGGACGGCGAGACCGAAGACCGGCTGCGGCTTATCGGGCTGCGGCAGCGGCTCGCCCTTGCCCGAGGGGGTCAGCACCGTCCCCGTTGCGATCTCCTCCATGCGGGTGAAGCCGACGACTTCGCCGGTACTGGCTGACGCGACCTTCTCGTGCGTCGCGCCGGTGACACGCACGACGCCCGCGACGCGCGAGCCATTGAGCACCGCGCCCTCAGCGATCGGGCCGCGCCAAACGCGCACCAGCGACAGCTTGCCGGTATGCGGCAGGTGATAGGTCTTGATGACTTGCGCCATCGGCTCGCCGGAAACGGCGATGCCGAGCCGCGCCATCGCGGCGGCCGGCCCCGGCGTATCATGGCGCAGCGACTTCCACAGCCGGCGAACGCCGTAGTCCTGCAACCCCGATCCCACCAGCACCGGCACGATCTGCGCGGCGCCGACCTCCTTCTTCAGGTGCTCGTAGATTTCTTCCTTCGAGGGCTGCACATCCTCGAGCAGCTTTTCGAGCAGCGCATCGTCGAAATCCGCGAGCTTTTCCACGAGCTCGGTGCGGGTCTGGCCCTCCTGGTCCCAGAAGCCGGCGGGCAGCTGGATCAGGTCGGACGCCTTGCCGGGGTGGTATTTGTAGGCCCGCTCGCTGATCAGATCGACATAGCCCGTGGGCCCCGCATCGCCATCGCGCAGCGGAATTTGGCGCAACACCAACGGTCGCTCGGAATAGGATTGCAGCGCCGCCAGCACGTCGCGCACGCGCGCGCCGGCGGTGTCGAGCTTGTTGATGAAGATCATATGCGGGACGTTGTTGCGGTCGAGGAAGCGCAGCAACGCGCTCACCGTCACCGCGCGCTCGGCCTCCGGCTCGCAGACGACCACGGCCATATCGGCGGCGAGCATCGCTTGCTGTGCGTCATAGGCCAATTCGACCGAGCCCGGGCAATCAAGGATCGTCCATTTGTCGCCGAGATAGGTCGCCTCGGCGGCGTTCATCTCGGTCGACATCTGCCGCGCCCGCGCCTCGGCGGCATGGTCGCCGACCGTGGTGCCGTCGCGAATGGTGCCGCGCCGCGCGGTGGTGCCGCTCGAATGCAGCATCGCTTCCATGAGAGAGGTCTTGCCCGAGAGATAGGGGCCTACCAGAACCACACAGCGATGGCCCACATCAGCCATAGGCGTCTCCATTCCGTCCCTCAGCGGCCGCCCGCGGCGGTACCGCGTTGTGACGGGATCGTGACGCGCCGCCCTGCCCAATGGCAACGGAAATTTCAAATGCGAGCAGCGGTGGCCTGGCGATCGAGGCGCGGCGGAACGGTGGAGCACCGCGGCGAGTGGATTAGATAGCGGCTTGCCGTGCAGAGATAATGCACTACCGCCGCGAGGACGTTCGCGCCGGCGGCGCGGCGTCGACAATGCGCTCCCGCGGGCCTTCGAGCGGCGACTTTCCGGTAACTTTTGCCAGAACCGCCTCAAGCAGCGGCGTCATTCGGCGGAGCTGCCGGGTGCGGATCACGAGATCCCACAGCGGCTCGAACTTCTTCCATCCGGCGGCATACAAAAAATGCTTGGCTTGATGCTTCAGCGTTCCGTGAAAGAGCGATGCGCGAGCGATAGAAGGCCACCGGTAGAACTCGCGATAGGCCCAATCGTAACCGCCCTTGAGGGCCTTGGGGGCGAGCCGCGCCGGGCGGTAGACCACGTGTCGGGTGTCGTACAGGCTCCAGTCGTGGGAAACGACCCGACCTTCCTGCTGCAGCCGCGCGAACAGGCGCGTACCGGGATACGGGGTCTGGATGTGGAAGGTCGCTGTCGTGAGGCCGTGGGCTATGGCCCAGTCGACGGTGCGCTCGAACACGTCGTGGCCGTCATCGTCCATACCGAACACGAAGCTGCCGTTGATCATGATCCCCAGGCCGTGCAACCGATCGGTGACTGCCTGGTAGTCTCGCCCCAGATTCTGACGCTTGTTGCTGGTCGACAAGTTTACCGGCGACAGGCTCTCAAACCCGACAAAGATGCTACGCAGCCCCGCCTCAGCCGCGCGCTCGATGAGATCACCGCGCAGAATGCTGTCCACCGTCGCGGCACCCTGAAACAGGCGGTTGAGGCCGCGCATGCCGTCAAACAGCGCCTGTGCAAAGCGTCGGTCGCCGAGCAGGTGATCGTCGAGGAAGTAAAGATGCCGTCCGGGCAGTCTGGCGATCTCGGCCAAGGCATCGTCCACACGCTGGGTGTAGAACGAGCGGCCTCCTGCGAAGAAGGCATCCTTGTAGCAGAAGTCGCAATACTGAGGGCATCCACGGGTAACGACCAGCGAGTTCGGGACTAAATAAAGGCTGCGGCGGATCAGATCACGCCGCACCGCGGGCAGGCGATCGAGATTGCGTCCCGCGGTTGACACATACCGCGGCTGCGCTATCCCGGCGCGAAAGTCCGCGAGGAAAACCGGGAAAGTTTGCTCGCCGGGGCCAAGAAACACAGTATCCGCGTGCCGCGCGGCTTCGTCCGGCAACGAGGTCACATGGAGTCCGCCGAGGGCGACGAATACCCCTCGGGCGCGGTAAGCGTCGGCGATCCGGTAGGCCCGATAGGCGTTCGTGATGTAGACCTGGATCAACACCAGATCGGGGGCGTCGCCTGCATCGAGGCTCATGACATGCTCGTCGACGAGCTCGGGCTCGTCGTCGGGATTGAGATAGGCGGCGATAGTGGCGAGCCCAAGTGGTGGAAATAGCGAGTACTTGACCGGTCGCCAGTAAGGGCTGGTTGCCTCGATCAACGCTGGGAGAATGAGCTTGACTCGAAGCGGCCGCCGGAAGGGGCCGGTCATTGGGCCGCTCCTAGGACGCGCGTCTCGGCCGCGAGTCCACCAAAGCGGCGTTCGCGCTGCCGAAAATCGGCGATCGCGGCGGCGAGATCGGCTGCGCCGAATTCAGGCCACGGCCGGTCGACAAAGCAGAGCTCCGCGTAGGCGCTTTCCCACAGCAGAAAATCGGACAGCCGCTTTTCGCCGCCGGTGCGGATCAGCAGATCGACATTCCCACAAGCGCTGTCGGGATACCCGCCGAGCAGCTGGCCAAACGCCTCGGGCGTCGGCAGGGCGCCGGAGGGGAAGCTCGCGGCCGCACGTAAAATCGCCGCGCGCGCCGAGTAATCGATCGCGATCCTTAGATGCAAGGTCGCGCCTGGGGCCGTCATTCGTTCGGCGGCGTCGATCGCCCACACCAGCCCTCTGGGCAGCCGGTCGCGCCGGCCGATCACACTGAGGCGCACACCATCCGCCGCGAGACTAGCGGGCTCTGTCCGCAGAAAGCGCCGAAATAGCCGCATCAACGCATCGACTTCGGCTGGTGGCCGCCGCCAGTTATCCGACGAGAAGGCGTAGAGGGTCAGCGTGCCGATGCCGAGCCCGGGCGCCGCTTCAACAACTCGCCGGAGCGCCTCGCCTCCCGCGCGGTGTCCGGCGAGACGGGGCATTCCTTGACGGGCCGCCCAACGGCCGTTTCCATCCATGATGATCGCGACGTGGAGCCGACCTTCTGATAGCAAAGTACTTGTCATTGCAAAGTCCCCGGATAAAATTTTTTACGCCGGCGCGGTACCGAGCCGGGCCGCAGCCGCGGGCTGGCTCTCGACCGCATCGGCAGCGTCGCGGACGATCTGCTCGAGCACCGCCAGGTAATCGAGGAAACGCCGGCGACCGGCAGGGGTCAGCCGGCACACAGTGTGTGGCCGCTTGGCCTCGTAGCCCTTCTCGATCGCGACCAGCCCCGCCTCGTGCAAGACCTGCAGATGCCGGCTCAAATTGCCATCGGTAAGGCCACACAATTGCTTGAGATCGCCAAACGCCAGTCCTCTCGGATGTGCCACCAGCGAGGTCAACACGCCGAGCCGCGCCTTTTCGTGAATGACCCGATCGAGCCCGTCATAGGCAAAGCGGCCAGCCCCGGTTTTTGCCGGCTTAGCCCTCCGCATCGGTCGCTCCAAGACCGCGATGCACGATCGCGGCGAACAGCAGCTGGCCGACGCCAAACGGAAAACCCATCGCCCATGGCGACAGTGAATGACCATTGCTGGCGGTTGCAAGACAGGAAAGGCCGCAAAACAGATACCAGACCGCGACGACCGAGACCGCGCCCGGCAGCGACCGAGACGCCGAGAAAATGCCGAGGCTGACCACCACCTGCCACAAGCCCGGCACCATCCACAAACTCTCCGGCTGATAGCGTGCCAGCACGAGATAAAGCAGCAGCCCCGCCACGCCGGACGGCAGAAATTGTTGAATCGCATTGTTGATCAGATCGTCGGCGAGGCGCGAATAAAGCCGCCGCGAGCGCATTATTGTCTCGACCGCGACCAGTGCGACAGCGGCTACGGCCGTCGCAATCCACAAGCCAAAATAGGCGCCCGGATGGCCGGTCGGATCGTCGAGCCAGCCGATCTGGACAACCGCCATCAGCAAGGCGAGCAGCCCCGTCGCGGCGAGCGTGGCAGGGCCGTAACCGTGATACAGAGTGTCGCGCGCCAGCTGCGTGCGGATGGCGACGATATCGGCCAAGGCCCTATCCAAGTCGCGCATGATGTCTCGCGGTTACTTTGCAATACAAAGCATACGGATCGACAAAGGTCGCGCAAGCAGAATCGTGCGTTGACCGTATCCGGACGTGCAGCCGCGGCTTAGGTCAGCGCCAGGCAGGCGCGCTCGATGCGGCGGCAAGCCTCCTCGAGCGTCGCGTTCGACGTCGCATAGGAGATGCGGATGTGCGGCGCGAGACCAAAGGCCTCGCCGTGCACCACCGCGACCCCTTCGGCGGCAAGGAGATATTTGGCGAAATCCTCGTCGTTCTTGATGGTCTCGCCCTGCGGCGTCTTCTTGCCGATGAGGCCGGCGACCGACGGGTAGACATAGAACGCGCCTTCCGGCCGCGGGCAATGCATGCCGGGGATCTTGTTAAGCGCGTCGACCACAAGGTCGCGGCGCTGCTTGAACACCGCCGCATTGGGGGCGATGAAATCCTGCGGCCCGTTCAGCGCCTCGATCGCCGCAGCTTGGCTAATCGAGCACGGGTTGGCGGTGGAGTTCGACTGGATCGCACCCATCGCCTTGATCAGCTGCTTGGGCCCGGCGCCATAGCCGATGCGCCAGCCGGTCATGCAATAGGCCTTGGAGACGCCGTTGACCGTCAGCGTGCGCTCGTAGAGGCGCGGCTCGACCTGGGCGATCGTCTTGTAGTCGAAATCGTCGTAGACGAGATGCTCGTACATGTCGTCGGTCATCACCCAGACATGCGGGTGCTTGAGCAGCACATCGGCGACAGCACGCAGGTCGGCCTCGGTATAGGCCGCTCCGCTGGGGTTCGACGGGGAATTGAGGATGAGCCATTTGGTCTTCGGCGTGATCGCCGCGTCGAGATCCTCCGGCCGCATCTTGAACCCGTAATTTTGCGGGCAGGCGACCGGCACCGGGTTGCCGTCGGCAAGCAGCACCATCTCCGGATAGGAGACCCAATAGGGCGCCGGGATCACCACCTCGTCACCGGGCGAGAGCGTGGCGACCATCGCGTTGTAGAGGACCTGCTTGCCGCCGCTCGACACGGAGACCTGGGTTGGCTCGTAGTCGAGCCCGTTCTCGCGCTTGAACTTGGCTGCGATCGCCTGCTTCAACTCCATCCGGCCGTCGAACACGGTGTACTTGGTGTCGCCGCGCCGAATCGCGGCGATCGCCGCTTCCTTGATGTTTTCGGGCGTGTCGAAGTCAGGCTCACCCACCGACAGACTAATGATATCGCGGCCCGCCGCCTTCAACTCGGTGGCAAGCGCCGTGATCGCCATCGTGGGCGAGGCTTTGACCCGCGCGAGGCGGTCGGCAAGAAAACCCATGATCTCACTTTCCCGGGAATTACCGCTGGATTTTAGTGCCAGCGCCCGCCGATGTGAAGAGAGGCGCACGGGGACGTCGCCAGGGCGAAATCCTTCGAAGTCACCAGGACTTGCACACGTTCCAGTGCAGCTTGTTGCTGCTCGATGGAATGTTGACGCTTGCGCCGACGAGCACCCCGGCCCCGAAGGTGAATTCTCTTGTATTGAGGTCGATAGCGCCGGCGAGCTGACCCTGAACAAAGATGCTGCAGTTCTCGCCGCCGATTTCGACCTGCGCTTGGTAACCCAGTGCAGCGCCAATGATCCAATCAGGGTTGTCGAGCAAGGGGAGCGTCAGCGACGGCTGAAAATAAAACGACGCGAGGTGATAGCGATTGTGGTGCACGAGATCCGCCCACAACACCTGAAAGGCGACCTGGGCTGTTCGTTTAGGGTCGGCATAGCTTCGGTTTAGCTGGAAAAGCGATCCATATTCCAAATGCCCATCGTCCTGCGAGGTTCGCCAGGTCATCGCGATGAGCGCCGCCCAACTGTTGAACGAATCCGATGGCGGCGCCCCACGTGGATGGCGCCAGTCGATCCACGGGCTAAAGGTGCGGCCGAACTGACCCTGGACCTGATAGATCCGGTCGCCGCCGCCGGCGCTGGTATCGCCGCTATCCGACCCGAACTTCAAATACGGGCCCTTGCTGTTACGCTGGATGACGCGGCGCTCCCACGCTTGCGATATCCCAGATCGTGGTGGCGACGGAGGCGACCGCAGACCCTGATCAATCATCGTGTCGAGCAACGGCCGAATGCGCGGCCGGTCCTCGACCTTGACCATGACCACGGCGATTTTGGTGTTGAGAGCCGTCCACGTTTGTTCGCCGATCTTGCCATCGATGGAGAGGGAATTTCGGCGCTGAAAATCACGTACCGCGGTATCGGTGTCGTCGCCGAATATCCCGTCTTCGGCAATCCTCGTTTCTAGATTGAGCCGGACGTTAAGCTTGCGTTGAGCGTCGCGAACGTCGTCACCCTGCATGCCTTTCAGCAGGAGCCGCTGGGTCTTAGGCGGGGGCATCGCGTCATCTCCGGGGGGTGTCGACAACGGCGCTCCGAGTGCCGTGCCGAGGGCAAACTTAGCATGCAAGCCGAGACCTCGTCGATGCGATCCAAGCTGGCAGTTTGGCCGCGTCGCGCTTATCTTTAACACCATGCTCGAACCGTTATTTGTCGCCGAGCGCCCCACGGGCGATATCGGCAAGCCGTTTCAGCTTTCGTCCGAATTCAAGCCCGCCGGCGACCAGCCACAGGCGATCGACGAATTGTGCGAGGGGCTGGCGCGCGGCGAGCGGGATCAGGTGCTGCTCGGGGTCACCGGCTCGGGCAAGACATTTACGATGGCGCATGTCATCCAGCGCCTGCAGCGGCCGGCGATCGTGCTGGCGCCAAACAAGACGCTGGCGGCGCAGCTCTACGGCGAGATGAAGAGCTTCTTCCCGGAGAACGCGGTCGAGTATTTCGTCTCGTATTACGACTACTACCAGCCGGAAGCCTATGTTCCGCGCTCCGACACTTATGTGGAGAAGGAATCATCGCTCAACGAGCAGATCGACCGGATGCGCCACTCGGCGACGCGAGCGATTCTCGAGCGGCGCGATGTAGTGGTCGTCGCCTCGGTGTCATGCATCTATGGTATCGGCTCGGTCGAGACCTATTCGCAGATGACCGAGACGGTCACAGCCGGCGAGCGGATCAACCGCAACCGGCTGCTCGCCCATTTCGTCGAGATGCAATACCGCCGCAACGACACGAATTTCGTGCGCGGCACGTTCCGAGTGCGCGGCGACACGATCGAGATCTTCCCGGCGCATTACGAGGACCGGGCGTGGCGCGTCTCGCTGTTCGGCGACGAGGTCGAGGGCATCCACGAGATCGACCCGCTGACCGGTGAGAAGATCACCGCGCTGCAATCGATTAAGGTTTACGCCAACAGCCATTATGTGACGCCGCGCCCGACGCTGCTGCAGGCGATCGAGCAGATCAAGCGCGACCTCAAGATCCGGCTCGACGAACTGCATTCGGCGGGGCGGCTGCTCGAAGCGCAGCGGCTGGAGCAGCGCACCACCTTCGATGTCGAAATGATCGAGGCGACCGGCAGTTGCGCCGGGATCGAGAACTATTCGCGCTATCTCACCGGCCGCAAACCGGGCGAGCCGCCGCCGACCTTTTTCGAATACATGTCGCGCGATGCACTGGTCATCGTCGACGAGTGCCATGTGACGGTGCCCCAGCTCGGCGGCATGTTCGGCGGCGACTGGACGCGCAAGACAACGCTCGCCGAATACGGTTTCCGACTGCCGTCGTGCACCGACAACCGGCCGCTCAAGTTCGAGGAATGGGACGCCTATCGCGGCCAGACGATCTTTGTCTCGGCGACGCCCGGGCGCTGGGAGATGGAGCGGGTCGGCGGCGTCTTTGTCGAGCAAATCGTGCGGCCGACGGGTCTCGTCGACCCGCCGACCATCATCCGCCCAACCGAGAACCAGGTCGACGATCTGATGGCCGAATGCCGAGAGGTCGCCGCGAAAGGGCAGCGCGCGCTGGTGACGACGCTGACCAAGCGGATGGCCGAGGCGCTCACCGAATACCTGCACGAGGCCGGGCTTCGGGTGCGCTACCTGCATTCCGACGTCGATACGATCGAGCGCATCGAAATCATTCGCGATCTGCGGCTTGGCGTGTTCGACATACTGATCGGCATCAACTTGTTGCGTGAAGGCCTTGATATCCCTGAATGTGCCCTGGTCGCGATCCTTGACGCCGACAAGGAAGGCTATCTGCGCTCGCGCACCTCGCTGATCCAGACGATCGGCCGTGCCGCCCGGCATATTGACGGACGCGCGATCCTCTACGCCGACCACATGACCGACAGCCTCAAGGCGGCGCTCGCCGAGACGGCGCGGCGGCGCGAGAAGCAGCAGGAATACAACGCCGCGCACGGCATTACCCCGGAAAGCATTCGCCGCGGCATCACCGACATCCTCGACAGCGTCTACGAGCGCGATCACGTCACCGTGGGACTGGGCGAGAGCGACGCAGCGCATTATCAGGGTAAGGACCTCAAGGCGGTCATCGCCGATCTCGAAAAGCGCATGCGCGCGGCGGCGGCCGACCTCGAGTTCGAAGAGGCCGCACGGCTGCGTGACGAAATCAAGCGGCTGGAGCAGGCCGAGCTCGGTCTCGCGGCGAGCACCGCACCGGCGGGAATTGGGCGCACCGAGGGCGCGCGCGGGCGCTCGATCGCCGGGCGCGCGGGGGTCTCGGCGCGCGACGTGATGCGCGCCAAGATGCGGGCGAAGAAGGACCGCCGTGCCCGCCGGTTCTGACGAAACACCAAGCGGTGCGCTGCCGACGCCGGAAATCCCGAAGGCGGCGCTGGTCACCGGCGCAGGCCAGCGGATCGGCCGAGCCTGCGCGCTCGCCCTGGCCGAGGTGGGCTTCGCGGTCGCCGTGCATTACCATGCGTCGGGACGAGCGGCCGAGAAGGTCGCCATGTCCATTCGAGACAAGGGCGGGAAGGCCATAGCCCTCGCCGCCGACTTGGTCGACGAGGGCGCCGTCGCATCCCTATTGCCGCGCGCCGCCGCCGAACTGGGGCCGATCGGGGTGCTGGTCAACAACGCCTCGGTGTTCGAGAACGACACGGTCGATGACGTCACCCGCGCGGCCTGGGACCGCCATCTCACGGTCAATTTGCGGGCGCCGTTCGTGCTGATCCAGGAATTCGCCCGTCACCTGCCGGGAGATTTCGGCGGGTTGATCGTCAATCTGTTGGATGAGAGAGTCTGGAACCTAACGCCATACTTCGTCTCCTATACCCTTAGCAAAGCGGGGCTTTGGACCTTGACCCAGACGATGGCGTTGGCGCTGGCGCCGCGCATCCGGGTCAATGGTATCGGCCCCGGCCCAACCCTGCCGAGCCCACGCCAGAGCCACGAACAGTTTCTGCAGCAATGTCGGTCTATGCCGTTGAAGCGGGGCACCTCTCCCGAAGAGATTGCGGCGGCGTTGCGCTTCCTGCTGGCGGCGCCGGCGATGACCGGACAGATGATTGCGTTGGATGGCGGCCAGCATCTCGGCTGGGCGCAGCCGCGTGAAACTCACCTAGTAGAATAGGCGTGAGAGAAAATGCGCCAGCCGCGTGGGTGACAATATGCCTCAGCTAAGCCCCGGATTCGCCACGAAACTGGATCCCGATGCTAAAGTTGTTCACAGCAGATATGACCGACATGTGACGCGCATTGATTCAGGCCTTTAGGGTCAATTGTGACAAGCCGTTAACAATCGAAATCGAAAAAAATATTGAGATTCAGATGTTTAATGTTTCTGCCTATTATTTAGGCAATTCGATCAAAGGCTAGATTCCATTGCGATCGGACGTTGTGCAACCGAGTTTGTCGACAAACTTATCCCCAGGTTCGGTGGATATGCCCACGAGCGTGCAAGACAGCGAGATCACCGGCGCCGATAAGGCTAAGCGAACGCCCCGCCCGCGCCGCCAACCCGCGCCCGAAACGTTCGATCCGCGGCGCGGCCCGGATGGGCTGGACATAGCGACAGCAGAGGCGGCCAGCGCGCCGGCGGCGAGCGGCGGGATCGCCAACGGCGTCGCAGTGTTGCGCGCGGCGTTGCGCAATGTGCCCGCCGGACCCGGCGTCTACCGCATGCTCGACCGCAAGGGCGACGCGGTCTATGTCGGCAAGGCGCGCAACCTGAAAGCCCGGGTACAGAACTACACCCACGTCGCCGGCCTCTCGAATCGGCTGCGGCGGATGGTGGCGGAGACCACGGCGCTCGAAATCGTCGTCACCGCGACCGAGGCCGAAGCGCTGCTGCTCGAATGCAACATGATCAAGCGGTTGCTGCCGCGCTTTAATGTTCTGCTGCGCGACGACAAGTCGTTCCCGTTGATCCATATAACTGCCGATCACACATATCCGCAGCTGACCAAGCATCGCGGGGCGCGCGACAAGGGCGGCACGTTTTTCGGGCCGTTCGCCTCGGCCGGCGCGGTCAACCGCACCCTCATAACCTTGCAGAAGGCATTCTTGCTGCGCTCCTGCAGCGACAGCGTGTTCTCAAACCGCACCCGGCCGTGCCTCCTGTTCCAGATCAAGCGCTGCAGCGCGCCCTGCGTCAGGCGCATCTCGCCCGAAGACTACGCCGCGCTGATCGACGAGGCGAAAGGCTTCCTCTCTGGCCGCAGCGCCGATGTGCAGGGTCGGCTCGTGGTCGAGATGGAAGCGGCCGCCGCAACGCTCGACTTCGAGGCGGCGGCGATGTTGCGCGATCGCATCCGCGCGTTGTCGATGGTGCAGGGACATCAGGACATCTACGTGCCCGGCATCGACGATGCCGACGTCATCGCCGCCTATCAAGCCGGCGGGCATACCTGCGTCCAGGTGTTCTTCTTCCGCGGCGGGCAGAACTGGGGCAACCGCGCGTATTTCCCGAGCCATGACCGTCAGCTCGGAGTCGAGGAGGTGCTGACGAGTTTTGTCGGCCAGTTCTACGACAACCGGCCGAAACCGCCGGTGGTCTTGCTGAGTCACCCACTTGTCGAGCAGGCGCTGGTGGCAGAGGCGCTCTCGCTAGGCGGCCACAAGGTCACGCTCACGGTGCCGCAGCGCGGCGACAAGAAGAAGCTCATCGAGCGGATCGAAGCGACCGCGCGTGAAGCGCTCGGCCGCCGGCTGGCCGAGAGCAGCACGCAGCGCCAGCTGCTTGACGGCGTCGCCACGGCACTCGGCTTGGCCGGCCCGCTCAACCGCATCGAGGTCTACGACAACAGCCACATCCAGGGCGCCAACGCGGTCGGGGCGATGATCGTCGCCGGTCCCGAAGGGCTGATGAAAAACCAATACCGCAAGTTCACAATCCGCGGCGAGCGCGCCGCACCGGTTGAAAGCGCCGCGACCGCCGATCCTGACGCGTTCGGCGGCGATGACTATGCGATGATGCGCGAAGTGCTGTACCGGCGATTCGCCCGAGCGCTGAAAGAAGACCCCGAGCGGACGGGCAGCACCTGGCCCGATCTGGTGCTGATCGACGGCGGGCTCGGCCAATTGGGCATCGCGCAAGGGGTGCTGGACGAGCTCGGCATCGGCGATGTCGCGCTCGTCGGCATCGCCAAGGGGCCGGACCGCAATGCCGGGCGCGAACGCTTTTTCGTGGCCGGCCGCACACCATTTTCGCTCGAGCCGCGCGACCCGGTGCTTTATTTCCTGCAGCGGCTGCGCGACGAGGCGCATCGCTTCGCCATCGGCACCTATCGCGCCCGGCATGCCAAGTCGCTCGGGCGCTCGCCACTCGACGAGATCGCCGGGATCGGCGCGCGCCGCAAGCAAGCGTTGTTGCACCATTTCGGCTCGGCGCGCACCGTCGCCCGCGCCGGGCTCGCCGAGATCGAGCGCGTCGCCGGCATTAGCAAAGCTGTCGCGCAAAAGGTCTATGACCACTTTCACGGGGATCGCTTAAGATAAGCTCGCTTCCCCATGGAATTGCTTGTCTGGAGGCCGGGGTGCCGCTGACCAGTCTGCCGAACCTGCTGACGCTGTCGCGGATTTTGGCGATCCCGCTGGTCGTCGGCACCTTTTATGTGTCGGGAGACTCGGCGCGGTGGTTCTGTTGCGCGCTATTCTCGGCAGCAGGGATTACCGACTGGCTTGACGGCCATATGGCCCGGCGTTGGGAGCAGCAATCGGAATTGGGCCGCTTCCTCGACCCGATCGCCGACAAGCTCCTGGTGTCGGCGACGCTCTTCATGCTGACCGCGACTGGTCGGCTAAGCGGCCTGACGATCCTGCCGGCGCTCGTCATTCTGTGCCGCGAAATCCTGGTCTCGGGGCTGCGCGAATACCTCGCCGGGCTGAGCGTCGGCGTGCCGGTATCCCGTCTGGCGAAGTGGAAGACGGCAATCCAGATGGTCGCGATCGGCGTGCTGATCGTCGGCGATGCCGGTTGGCACGTCATCCCGGTTGTCGCGATCGGCGAAACCTTGCTGTGGCTGGCCGCGATCCTCACTTTGATCACCGGGTATGATTATCTGTGGGCGGGGTTGTCGCATATCGCCCGGCCGCGGCGTGCCGACGCCGGCGGGAAGACCCAGCGTCTCGCGTGAGGGGATGCGGATTTTCGGCCTTGCCGGCTGGAGCGGGAGCGGCAAGACCACGCTCCTTGCCGCGCTGATCCCGGAGCTGGTGGCGCGCGGCGTCACCGTCTCGACGATCAAACACGCGCACCACAAATTCGACATCGATCAGCCAGGGAAGGATTCCTGGGTGCACCGCCAGGCCGGCGCCAGCGAGGTGATGGTCGCCTCGTCGCGCCGCTTCGCGCTGATGCGCGAGCTGCGCGATGCCCCCGAGCCGTCGCTCAATGAATTGGTGGCGCGGATGGCGCCGGTCGACCTTCTGCTAATCGAGGGGTTCAAGCACGAACCTCATCCAAAGCTTGAAGTGCACCGACCCTCGGTCGGAAAACCGTTCCTCTATCCCGACGATCCGCATATCGTGGCGATCGCCTCCGACGTGGCGTTGTCAGCACCGCTGCCGGTGCTGTCCCTTGCCGATGTCGTGGCGATCGCCGATTTCATCCTCGGTAGGATGGGCTAAGCCGATGGCGCAGCTGAGCGACGATTGCTTTGCCTTTGGCGGGACGCTGTTGAGCGTGGGCGCGGCGCTGGCGCTCGTCGCCGAGCGCGTGCATTCCGTTGTGAGCGAAGAGATCGCGATGCTCGCCGAAGCGGCGGGCCGCATCCTCGCCACCGATCTCATCGCAGGGATGGACGTACCACCGCACGCCAACAGCGCGGTCGACGGCTACGCGATCATCCATGCCGACCTCGCGGCGGATCGGGACACGGTGCTGCCGGTGACCGGACGCGCCGCCGCGGGCCACCCGCTCGGCCGCGCGATCGCGCACGGCGAGGCGATCCGCATCTTCACCGGTGCGCCAATGCCCGAGGGCGCGGACACGGTGATGATGCAGGAAGACTGCATCCTCGCCGAGGGCAAGGTCACCCTGAAGCCTGGGATCAAAAAGGGCGCAAATCGCCGCCATGCGGGCGAGGATGTGGAAAGGGGTTCGGTGGCCCTTTCGGCCGGACGGCGGCTGAAGCCGGCCGATCTCGGTCTCGCCGCTGCGCTCGGCCGTGATCGGCTTACGGTCTACCAGCCGCTGCGCGTCGCGCTGCTCTCGACCGGCGACGAGGTCCGCGAGCCCGGGACGGAGCTGCCGGCCGGGGCGATCTACGACGCGAATCGGGTGATGCTGGCATCGCTGCTGCGCGGGTTGGGTTGCCGGGTGAGCGATCTTGGCATCCGCCCCGACCGCGCGGCCGCGCTCGCCGACACGTTGACCGCGGCGGCAAAGGAGCACGATCTGATCGTGACCTCGGGCGGCGTGTCGACCGGCGAAGAGGACCATGTCCGCGTCGCGATCGAGCGGCTGGGACGGCTCGATTTCTGGCGCCTGGCGATCAAGCCGGGACGGCCGGTCGCGCTCGGGCACATCAAGGGGGTGCCGCTGATCGGCCTGCCCGGCAACCCGGTCGCCGCGGCGCTGACCTTCGCCATTCTCGGCCGGCCGCTGATTTTGCGCCTCGCCGGCGCCGCCGAAGAACATCCGGCGACATTCCGGGTGCGCGCGGATTTCTCCTACAAGAAGCGTCCGGGACGCCGCGAATATGTCCGTGCCAGCCTGACGCGAGAAGACGATGCGGTTGTCGCCCACAAATACCCGAAAGACGGCGCGGGTATCCTCTCCTCAGTGGTGCGTACCGACGGGTTCGTGATCCTCAACGAGGATGCGAACGGCGTGGAGCCGGGTGCGACAGTCGATTTTCTTCCCTATGCCGAGATCATCGGCTGAGCGGGAGCGGACGGTGCGGCTGCTTTATTTCGCCTGGTTGCGCGCCAAGATCGGCACCGCCGAGGAGGAATTTGATCTACCCTCTCAAGTACGTGATGTTAATTCATTGCTTTTATGGCTGAAATCTCGTGGACCAGGTTACGCCGAAGCGCTCAAGAACCTCGAGGCAGTGCGGGTCGCGGTCAACCAGGATTATGTCGGACCGCAGCACAAAATCCGTGATGGCGACGAGGTCGCCATCTTCCCGCCGGTGACCGGAGGGTGACGCCGTGATCAAGGTTCAGCGCGAAGATTTCGATGTTGGCGCCGAGCTCGAAGAGCTCTCGCGGGGCAATCCGCGGATCGGCGGGGTGGCCAGCTTTATCGGCTTGGTACGCGACATCGGCGGCAGCGACCGGATCACCGCGCTCACCCTCGAGCACTACCCCGGCATGACCGAGAAGAAGCTTGCCGAGATCGAGGCCGAGGCCAACAAGCGCTGGCCGCTCGACGCCAGCCTCATCATCCATCGCTATGGCAGGCTGAAGCCCGGCGATCGCATCGTGCTGGTGGCGACCGCCTCACCACACCGCGAGGCCGCGCTCGCCGCCTGCCGTTTCCTGATCGACTGGCTGAAGACCGACGCGCCGTTCTGGAAAAGCGAGGAGACGCCGCAAGGCGAGCGCTGGGTCGCCGCGCGCAGCGAGGACGACGACGCGACCCAGCGGTGGCGAAAGGCGGAATAGCGCTCGCCTACTCCGCCGCCGCGGCCTTGGTGTGCTTGCCGGTGGCGATGTCGTAATCGTCGATCATCAGCTGGCAGATCGCGCCCGGCGTAAAGCGGTATTGGCCGATCGCCCCGTCGATCTCGCCAACCGGCGTAATCTCGGCAGCCGAACCGGTCAGGAACACTTCCTGTGCCTTGGCGAGCTCATTCGGCACGATGGCGCGCTCGACCACGGTGAGGCCGCGCTTCTTGGCGAGGCCGATCACCGTCTGCCGGGTGATGCCATTGAGGAAGCAATCCGGGGTCGGGGTATGGATCTCGCCATTGATGACGAGGAAGAGGTTGGCGCCGGTGCCCTCGGCCAGCTGACCGCGCCAATCGAGCATCAAGGCGTCGTCGTATCCGGCGGCATTGGCCTCGTGCTTGGCCATGGTGCAGATCATATAGAGGCCCGACGCCTTTGAATGAACCGGCGCCGTATGCGCCGCCGGGCGGGCCCATTTCGACTGCATCATGCGGATGCCCTTTGCCCGTGCCTCGGGCGAGAAGTAGGAGGGCCAGTCCCATGTCGCGATCGCCAGATGAATCTTACTGAGTTCGGCCGACACGCCCATTTGCTCGGCGCCACGCCAGGCGACGGGGCGCACATAGCCGTCGACGATCTTGTTCGCGGCGATCAGCTCGTTTGTCGCTTTCGCCAGATCGTCCATGCTCGCGGGGATCTCGAAGCCCAGGATCTTCGCCGAATTGACCAGCCGCGCGTTATGATCTTCCAGATGAAAGGCCTTACCATTGTAGACGCGCTCGCCTTCGAACACACAACTCGCATAATGGAGCCCGTGCGTCAGTACGTGCAGCTTGGCATCGCGCCAGGGGATAAGGCGGCCGTCATACCAGATGAAGCCGTCGCGATCATCGAAGGGGAGCAGATCACCAGCCATGGACATTTCCTCCCGCGCCGGGAATTTGCGAAACTTTATAACGCAGCGAACGCCGCGTTGTACTGATCCTTGCGAGATATGTCAATATGGCTGACATAAAATTATCGGATGCGCCGCCGGATACGACCGCGGCCTTCCTCAGCGAGGAGGAGGTGCGGCAGGGCATCGAGCTGCTGTTCTTTGCCTATCGCGACTTCACCGCCGAGCCCGACGCGATCCTGACCCGGTACGATTTTGGCCGCGCCCATCATCGGGTCGTCCATTTCGTCGGACGGCGGCCGCAGATGACGGTCGGCGATTTGCTGCTGATCCTGCGCATCACCAAGCAAAGCCTCAATCGCGTGCTCGGCCAGCTGGTGCGCCAGGGCTTCATCATCCAACATCGCGGCGCGCAGGACCGCCGGCAGCGCTTACTGGAATTGACCGAGAAAGGACGTGAGCTCGAGCGGCAGCTATCGGCGCCACAGCGCGCCCGGGTCGCTGCCGCCTACCGCAAGGCTGGCGCCGGGGCCGTCGAGGGGTTCCGCAAGGTGCTGCTCAACATCATCGCCAGCCCCGACGACCGCCATCGCTTTGACCGAAAGCGTCCGCCCCGCCGCTGATCCGCAATTCTTGTATAATGAGGCGATGAGCGAAACCGAGCCTCACCTCCTCGTCGTCGACGACGATGCGCGGCTGCGCGAGTTGCTTCGCCGCTACCTGTCGGATAACGGGTTCCGGGTGACGGTCGCCGCCGACGTGCCCGAGGCACGGGCGCATCTGGCAAGCTTCGCCTTTGACCTCATCGTCCTCGACGTGATGATGCCGGGCGAGAGCGGCCTGGATTTGACCCGCGCGCTGCGCGACGAGTCGAGCGCCTCTAGGCCGGTGCCGGTGCTGCTGCTGACGGCGATGGCCGAGCCCGAGGACCGGGTCAACGGCTTGGAACAAGGCGCCGACGATTTTCTCGCCAAGCCATTTGAGCCGCGCGAGCTGGTGCTGCGCATCCGCAACGTCCTGCAGCGTCGCCCCGCGCCCGCCGAGGAACCCGCGCCGGCTCCTGAGCTCCGCTTTGCCGGGCTGCGCTTCGACGTGTCGCGCGGGGAATTGTTTAGTGGCGCCGATCTGGTGCGTCTAACCGCGGCGGAGAGCGCGCTGCTGACGAGCCTGGCGCAGCGCGCGCCAGAGCCAGTATCGCGCGAGGAACTGTCGCAATCGGCGCAGTTCAGCGGCAATGTGCGGAACGTCGATGTGCAGATGACGCGGCTGCGCCGCAAGGTCGAGCCGGACCCACGCAACCCGCGCTTCCTGCAGACGGTGCGCGGCACTGGCTACGCATTGCGGCCCGAGTGAGCCACCCGTGATGAACGATCTGCCGCTCGATCTTCCCACCGTGTTGCCAGATAGCCGCGCACTCCGCCAGCGGAGTTGGATCAAGCGGATGCTGCCGACGACGATGTTCGGCCGCTCGTTGCTGTTGATCGTGATGCCGCTGATCATCGTTCAGATGGTCTCGGCCTGGGCGTTTTACGCCCGACACTGGGAAACCATGTCGCGTCGGCTGTCGGCCGATGTCGCCGGCGACATCGGCGCGACGATCGAGGCGATGAAATTCGTCGCTGGGGAAGCCGATGTGACAAAACTGCTGGAGCAGGTGTCGCTCACCACCGAGATCAGTTTTAGCTTTGACAAGAATGCGAGCGTGGCCCCGCTCACGCCCGGAGACAACAGTGCAGCGGAGGAACAGCTCCGTATTGCGGTGCAAAATCGCCTGGGCGCGGAAAGCCAAACCGGGGCGTTCAACAACTCCAGCGATTTCCTCGTGCAGGCGCCGGTCCGCGGCGGCGTGCTCAGCGCGGTGGTGTCGCGCAAGCGGCTCACCACCCCGACAACCTATATCTTCATCCTTTGGATGATCGGCTCATCGGCGGTTTTGTTGGTCGTTGCAGCGATCTTCCTGCGCAACCAGGTGAAGTCACTTCGCCGTCTCGCCGTTGCCGCCGAGGGGTTCGGCAAAGGGCGGCCAGTCGCGTTCTCCAAGGTCGAAGGCGCGTTGGAAGTGCGCCAGGCGGCAGTCGCCTTTATCCAGATGCGCGACCGCATCCAGCGCCAGATCCGCCAGCGCACCGAGATGCTGGCCGGGGTGTCGCACGATTTACGCACGCCGCTGACGCGGATGAAGCTGGAGCTCGAACTCCTCGGCGACAATCCGATCGTCGCGGAACTGAAGTCGGATGTGATCGAGATGGAGCGGCTGGTTCAGCTCTATCTCGATTTCGCGCGCGGTGAAGGCACGGAGACGCCAGTCGAGACCGATATCGCGCCGCTGATCGCGGACCTTGCGGCGACGATGCGACGCCAGGGCGCGGAACTATCTCTCGACCAGCCGACCGAGCTTATCGTGCCGATCCGTCCGAATGCTTTGCGGCGCTGTCTCGGTAATCTCATCGCCAACGGCGCCCGCTACGGCACCCATGTCTGGCTGACCAGCCGCGCGGTCGATGACGGGGTCGATATTCTGGTCGACGACGACGGGCCGGGCATCCCACCCAACGAACGCGACCATGTGTTCCAGCCGTTCATCCGGCTCGACTCGTCGCGCAATCCATCGACCGGCGGGATCGGGCTCGGCCTGACCATCGCCCGCGATGTGGCGCGCAGTCATGGCGGCGACGTGCAGCTCGAAACCTCACCGCAGGGCGGCCTGCGAGCGCATGTGCACCTGCCGAAATAGGTGCAGGTCCCGCCAAGGCGCCCCCGACCGCAACACCCAAAAGATGCCGCTAAGAACACGCCGGTCGTTCACCCGTGCTATGCCCCGCGGCTTGTTCGGCAGCATCGGCGTGATAGGTTCAGCTCGGCTTGGTTCCCGTCACAGGGGAAGTCGATGAAACGGCGGGAGTTGGTAGCGCTTCTCGTCTGCGCGGTGGCGGTGTGGCCGTTAAAGGGACTGCTAATGGCGTTAGCGCTGGCCTCGCCTGCCTTTGCGCAAACTCCGCGTGACGACGGCGCGAGCATCGCCGCCGAAGCAAAGGATGCTGCAACTCAGCTCCAGGCATATCTCGCCGGCGTCCTTAAAGGCGGCGGCCGTCCGGATTTCTCAAAGCCGCCTGCCTCAGACTTGTTGGCTCAAGTGTTCAACTTGAAGCAATTGGAGGCATTGCCACCGGCTCAAGGTGACGATCTGCTGTGGCTCATGGACTGGTTCGATGCCTCGAACGGGGTGTACAAATCGATCATGTTTTTTGGCATCTCGCCGCCGATCAACCCGCTTACCGATGAGGCTGCGCTCCAGCGCAACTTCACCGAGTACGAGGACCAATTAGCGGCAGCGAGCGACTTCATGCTCCGCAGCATGGCGCGCGAAATCCCGGCCGCACTTGCGTTCCTGGACAAGCTCCCGCCGGCGCAGCGCACGCCGGTGCGCATGGAAGGCTTCAACAAAATGCGGGTAGCCGAGGCGGAAATGGTACGCACCTACTTGGGGTGTATTGTCCCGGGCATGAAGCCAGCCAACGCCCGCCTGGTCAGCGCCGCCCTCCGCGACACTGGCGCGGTCATCGCGACCACCGTTTTGCCGGCGGACCAGCCGACCATTCTCACCATGCTCGACAAGGCCCAGGCGGCGGCCACCGACGAGGAGACGCGCAGCAATCTTTCCGCCTTTGGAAGCCTGATGGCGAAGGCGAAGTAGGACGGTCGCTCGGTCAAAGCACGACAGCCCGAGACAATTGCTGCCGGTGCTTCGGGAGCTGAACTGCTGCTGCCGTTCGTCTCTTAATAGTACACGGGCTAGAACAGCCTGCCGCCGTCCGCGACGGGCTTGTCGGGCGCAACCAGCACAACGTTGCCGGCGGCATCGGGGAAGCCGAGCACCAGCACTTCGGACATGAAGGGCCCGATCTGCCGCGGCGCGAAATTGACCACCGCGGCGACTTGCCGGCCGATCAGGGCGTCACGGACATAGTGCGCGGTAAGTTGCGCCGAGGAGCGTTTGGTCCCGATCTCCGGGCCGAAATCGATGGTCAGCTTGTAGGCTGGTTTGCGGGCCTCGGGGAAATCCTCGGCGGCGAGGATGGTGCCGACCCGAATGTCGACCTGGGCGAAGGTATCGTAGGGGATCGTCATCGGGCGATCCTACAGCAGATTAGACGAAAACGGCCGTTGCCAGGCGCGGCAACGACCGTTCTTGACTCCCCACTCCGACGATCTTCAGAAGCTCAAGCAGCTGTCTTGCAAGCAAACGCTTTGAGCTCGTCGATACCCTCAGTCGTCCGCTTTTGCAGGACCTCGGCCGCCTCGGTGCCGGTCTTGGTCGCCATCATGGCGATCTCGCGGCCGTGGCTGAGACCCTTGTCGATCATCTTCTTGGTGTATTCGGTCTGCTTGGCGATACGATCCTCGGTCGAGGACGGTTGCGTCATATCGCGCACCAGAGTGGAGAGATCGTCGAAGGTCTGCTGGGTCATCTCGATCTGGCGCTTGACGACCGCATGAGCCCCTTCGACCGCGAGCTGATTGGCCTGGCTCAGCGCCTCGAGATTACGCCGCTGCGCCGCCCACACCGCCTCGACATCGAAGGGCTTCAACCGAAAATCGGCGAACATCTTGGTCACATCAAAATCGAAAAAACTGCGTGTGTCAGGCATGGCAGGATTCCACTATAGAGAGGGGTCGTTTTGTGCAGTGCACAATCGGCTATATGGCCGCTGCCTCTTTTTTCGTCAAGAGGATTCCGCGATGCAACAAAATGGCAATGAAGCCTTCGACAGCCCAACCGAAGGCTTAGGCGGCAGCCTCGCCGCGTTCGCCGGCGCGCCGTCGCGGCACGAGAAATCGCTCGATCCCGCGCAGCCTGCGATCGAGCACAGCCATCGTCGGCGCGAGGTCTGGCGACTCGTCGCGCGCCCAGGTCTGCGATGCAAATAGATAAGCGGCCGCTACCAGTTTGACCGCAATCACCCCACCGATGCCGTCGCAGGAGATGCCCGCAGTCTCTAGGGTGAGCCGCATCGAACACAGGAGCGCTGCGCCCGCGACCAACGCGCTCAGCGGGTCGAATGGAAGATCGCGGCGCAGCGCCGTCAGCGGCGCGCGATAGGGCTGGAGTGCGTCGAAACGCCGCATCAGGAGATCGAACACCCGATCGCGCGGCCGCTCGCCGGTTTCGGTCTCGACCGGCGCGGCCAGCGCCGCTTCGTCGATCCGCCGGAAGAAGCCGCACAGGATCGCGGTGCGAGATGGAAAGATCCGATAGACCTGGAGGACCGTCAGCCCCGTCTGTTCCGCCACCGCGGCCAGCGACAGGTTTCGCCACCCGCCGGATGCGATCAGCGTCATCGCGGCGTCGATGATCCGGTCGGCGTCGCTTGCACCCGGTGCGGCGCCGCCGGATCGAGCGCGCCTGCGTCCCTGGGCCATCAGCTCGCCAGCTCGTGTGAGCGGCGGGCCGCCGCGGCAATCGCCTGCTCCATCAGCTCGGCGAGCCCCTTATCGCCCATCAGCACGTTGAGCGCAGCGACCGTCGTGCCGCCCGGGCTCATCACCGCCTCGCGCAGCTTGGTCGGCGTATCGACCGAGGAGCGCGCGAGCTCGCCCGAGCCGGCGACCGTCGCCTTCGCCAGCCGGAGCGCGAGGTCGGCTGGCAGGCCGGCCTTTTCGCCCGCCGCCGCCAGGGTTTCGATCAACAGGAAGACGTAGGCGGGTCCGCTGCCTGAGACCGCAGTCACGGCGTCCATCAGCGTCTCGTCTTCGACCCACGTGCTTTCGCCGATCGCGGCGAGCAGGCCTTCGCAAAGTAGCCGTTGCGCTGGGCTGACCCGCGGGTTGGCGCAGGCGACGCTGATCGCGCGACTGATGGCGGCCGGCGTGTTGGGCATGGCCCGTACGATCGCCGCGTCGCCGAGGTGGCGCGCCAGACCGGCAATGGTCTTGCCGGCGGCAATCGAGAGGAAGACGGTCTGCGGCCGGACGAAGCGGCGGTACGCCGGAACGACATCGTTGATGACCTGCGGCTTGACCGCGAACACCACCGCGTCGACGGCAAAGTCTCCGGTCAGTTCGTCGGGCGAAGAATGCGCGCTCACGCGCGGCGAAGCGGCAAGCGCCACCGGCGCACCGGCGGGCTCGATGACCTCGAAATGCCGGGCCGCTGCGCTCGCGAGCCAGCCGCGCAGCATGGCCGCGCCCATCTGACCGCAGCCGACGAGGACGACCGTACCGGCGCTCATGGGGGACGCCCCGGGACTAGGCTTCGCCGATCGGGTCGATCATCGCCGCCGCCATCGCTTCCTCGGCGGGTTTGCCGCCCCAGACGACAAGCTGGAACGCGGGATAGAACCGCTCGCATTCCGAGACGGCGATATCGACGAGATCTTCAACCTGCTCGCTGCCCACGCTGGCCATCCCACGCATCAGTACGGCGTAGCGGAAGGACGGCGAGTTGTCGCCGGCGGCGAGATCGAAATGGCCGAGCCACAGCCGCTCATTGGCAAGGGCGAGCAACTCATAGAGCACGCCGCGGCGACGCTTCGGCACCTTCATGTCAAAGCCGCAGGAGAAGTGCAGCGCGGTAAGCTCTTCCTGCCACAGGAAATAGAGCCGGTAATCGCACCAGCGACCGGGAATCTCGACGATCAACTCGTCATCCCCGGCGCGGTCGTGCGCCCAGTCATTGGCGATGACAATCTCTTCGACGAGATCGATCGGATTGCCGGCGTGCGGCCGATTTTCTTCGTAAGAAAGAGAGGTCATCGCAGCCTCCTCGGGTCACCCCGCCGCACCCGGCACGGCGGCCCCCTTTTAACAACTTTGCGGCGCCGGCAATCGAGAAAATTGTTCAAGCACTCTGGATCGCCCGCCGCGGGGCTACGCTGCCAAAGCCAGATGACAGTTGCAAGGCTAGATGTAGCGGTCTACGACGCGCCAGCCCCAGAATTTAGGGGATAACTCGCTTTTTTCTGGCTGCAACCACGCGCGGCGCCGCACTGCGCTTGCCGCCTGCTTCCAACGCGGCGATCCGCAGCAGCAAATCTTCCTGCTCGGCGCGCGCCTTTGCCGCCATCGCCTTGACCGCTTCAAACTCCTCGCGGCTCACCAGATCCATGCCGGCGAGAATGCGCTCCAACTGCCCGCGCAATCGCGCCTCGATCTCCTCGCGCACACCCGAGAGCGCGCTCGCCGCCCCGCCGGCGACGCGAGCCATGTCGTCGAAGAAGCGGTTCTGGCTCTGCACAGGGCTGTCCCCTACTCCGCCGCTTCCTTCTTGCCCTGGCGCGCTTCGTGCCGGTCGATCGCCTTCTGGATCGCCGCGGCAGCCTGGCCGCCAAATTCGACATGGCGGTTGGCGGCATAGTCGTAGCTGCCCTGGAGCAGGTCGCGGCTCTGTTGGAACTTGGGATGGACAAAGCGCGCCATCAGCTCGTAATGCCGCTTGGTCGCCTCCCAATCGGCCCAGTTCTGCGCCAGCTCGCAGAGGACGCCAAACCCACCCGAGCCTTCCATCAGTCGTTCGATATAGGCGACCGCGTCGTCGGGCGTGCCGATACAGGCGGTACCGGTCTCGATCAGCCACTCGGTCGCGTTCTCGACATCGCCAGGGATGATCGGGAAGGTGGCGACGTCGCGGAAATACTGAGCGAATTGCTCCACGCCGAATTGCACGTTCTTGCGCGCCTGCTCGCGCGTCTCGGCGATATGGAAAAAGCCGACAACGCGCCAATCCTTGCGATTTGGGGTGTGGCCGTTGGCGCGCGCGGTCTCCTCGTAGAGGCCCCAATTGGCGGTATGGCGCTCCATCGCCATCGGGCTGGTACCGCCGATCGACAGCATGCCGACGCCGTATTTTCCCGCCAGCACCGAACCCGACGGAGAGCGGGCGGCGGCGACCGCCAGCTCCATCGTTGGCCGGGTATACGGGCGCAGCTGCAGCTGGGCATCGGTGAGGTTGAACCAGTCAGTCTTCTTGTTGACGAGCTCGCCATTGAGCAGCCGAACGATGACGTCGAACGATTCCTCCATCATCTCCCGCTGGTTCGACGGATCGATGCCAATCTTCAGCGCGTCGTGAACCAAGGCACCCGGGCCAACGCCGAACATCGCGCGGCCGCGGGTCATGTGGTCGAGCTGGACCATGCGGTCAGCGAGCATGAACGGGTTGTGATAGGGCAGCGACACCACCCCGGTGCCGAGGCGGATGTGCCTGGTGCGTTGCGCCGCGGCGGCGATGAACATTTCGGGGCAGGCGATCAGCTCGAAACCGCCCGAGTGATGCTCGCCGATCCACGCCTCGTGGTAGTTGAGCCGGTCGAGATGCTCGAGCAGTTCGAGATCCCGCTCCATCGAGAGGGTCGGGTTCTCGTCGTGGTTATGAAACGGCGCGAGGAAGATGCCGCTGCGCAGATAAGGCTCGGTCATGCCCGGATCCTCTGAGGATGTGCCCTCTGCCGGTGATCGTCGACCATGGCGCCGGGTTCCGGCAAGCGATTTCCCGGCAGGGGCGTCATGCACGTCGCCGGTTCTTGCCGATGCGCGC
>DASYXG010000307.1:0-13169 GCA_035935235.1 Allostellaceae bacterium | reverse complement strand
CCTCACCGGCCTCTCCGGCTTCGTTCTCGCCACCTGACCCTGCCATCGCCAGGGCGCGTGCGGGTTCCAAATTTTTTTGAGTGGCCCATTGAAATGTTCTTGTTATGTTCCATATCAAGAACGGTCAATCGGGTGGAGCGGTCGGTGAGGGGGCAGGAACAGCAAAGCAGCGAAAATCTCCGCTGATCCGCCGCTGTTCTCTCGCTGATATCTCGCTGTTTCGCCGCTGTTATTTTGCTGTTTTCTAAGGATATCGCGAAAGGCAATAATAAAATAAAATCAATATGATAAAGGCGATTTTCGATCATTGGATTTTGGTGTGGAACAGCAAATGGCAGCAAGCAATCGCCGTGGCGGCGCTATGGGCGCGCCGCTTCCGCCATGCCACAATCGCCCGCATAAGAGCAGGGGAGGCGACCATGGCCGAAACGGTGCTGCCCTATACCGGCAAGGAGTTTCTCGACAGCCTCGATGACGGGCGCGAGGTCTACATCTACGGCGAGCGGGTCAAGAACATCGCCGCGCATCCGGCCTTCCGTAACACCGCGCGGATGATCGCCCGGCTCTACGACGCGCTGCACAAGGATCATGCCGAGGGCAAGAACGTCCTCACCTGCCCGACCGAGTGGGGCGGGTTTACCCACCGCTATTTCGTTGCGCCGCGCTCGGCCGAGGACCTGGTGGCGGCGCGCGACGCGATCGCCGACTGGGCGCGCATCACCTATGGCTGGCTCGGCCGTTCACCCGATTACAAGGCGGCGTTTCTCGCGACGCTTGGCGCCAACGCCGACTTTTACGACCCGTATCAGGAGAACGCTTGGCGCTGGTATCGCTTCAGCCAGGAGCGGGTGCCGTATGTGAACCACGCGATTGTCCATCCGCCGGTGGATCGCAACATGGCGCCCGGTGCGCCGGGCGGCCCGACCGACATCTACGCGCATGTCACCAAGGAGACCGACGCGGGGATTTACGTCACCGGCGCCAAGGTCGTCGCGACCGGCTCGGCGCTGACCCATTACACCTTTGTCGCGCATGTCGGGCTGCTGCCGATCCAGGATCCGAAATTCGCCCTGGTGTTTCTCGTCCCGACCAATGCCAAGGGGGTGAAATTCATCTGCCGCGTCTCAAACGAGCAGCGCGCCGCGGTGCTCGGCAGCCCCTTCGACTACCCGCTGTCGAGCCGGCTCGACGAAAACGACGCGATCTTCATCATGGACGACGTGTTCATCCCCTGGGAGGACGTGTTCGTCTACGGCGACATCGAGAAAGCCAACACCTTCTTCCCGCGCAGCGGCTTTGTCCCGCGCTTCCAGTTCCAGGGTTGTACCCGTCTCGCGGTGAAGCTTGATTTCATCACCGGCCTTATGATCAAGGCGACCGAGACCGCCGGCACCAGCGGTTTTCGCGGCGTCGAGGCTAATATCGGCGAGGTCATTACCTGGCGTCACAACATGTGGGCGCTGACCGACGCGATGGCGCGCAACCCGGCGCCGTGGGGAGATGGCTACGTGCTGCCCGACCCCAACGCCGGCGCCGCCTATCATGTGCTCGCGCCAGACGCCTATGTCCAAGTCAAGCACCAGATCGAAAAGACCGTGGCGTCGAGCCTCATCTACCTCAATTCGCACGCCAACGACTTCAAGGCACCGGAAATCCGCAAATACCTCGATCTCTATGTGCGCGGCTCGGGCGGCGTCACCGCCATCGAGCGGGTCAAGCTGATGAAGCTGCTATGGGATTCGATCGGCACCGAGTTCGGCGCGCGGCACGAGCTCTACGAGGTCAACTATTCAGGCAGCCACGAGGAAATCCGCCGCTTCGCGATTCTCGGCGCCAACGCCACGGGCCAGGCGGCCGAGTGGAAGGCGTTCGCCGAAAGCTGCATGGCCGAATACGACCTCGACGGCTGGACATCACCGGATCTGATCAACCCGCACGATGTCAGCGTGGTGGGGCGCGGCGGGTGACGCCTCGCTGGGGTCAGGCGGTGCCCGCTTCTATATCGTCGATCCAGAGGTGCTCGAGCTGGTCGGGCAGCGCGCCGAGACCCGTAGACAGGAAGCGCGGCCTGATGTCGAAGCCGGCGATTTCCGATAACGCGAACCAGCGAAAGCAAACACCGGCCTCGGGTCCGGTGAACTCGCCGCCGCAAATCGACAGCGCGCCGGCCGGCAACTCGACGAGGTAATAGAAGCCTACTTCGTGATGGCGCTCGCCTCGGTAAACAAAGTGGTTCTCGACAACCCAAAGGAGACGGCCAAGCCGGGCATCGGCGACACCCAATTCCTCGGCGACCTCGCGCAGCAGTGCTTGGCCGGACATCTCGCCCGGCTCGATATGTCCCCCTGGCAGGGTCCAGAAATCCTCGTCTTCGCCGCGACCGAGCAGCACGCGGCCCCGCCGGATCACGACGGCGCGCGCGATGAGCACTTTCGGGTGCTGTGAGGTGGCCGGCGAGTTACTCCGCCGCCTTGCCGAAGCTCGGCGCGTGTTCGAGGTCGTCGACCAGCGCCTCGGGCCCCTCGGTTGGCAGCGGCTCGAAGTAGTTGATCCCCGCGTCGATATCGCCTTCCCACATCTCGCGCGGCAATTCGTAGAGCAGTTCGACGCCGTAGCCGTTGGGGTCATTGATATAGACGCTGTGGGTGACGCCGTGGTTGACCCGCATGTTGAACTTGACGCCCTTTTTCTGCAGCTCGGCGAGCTTCTCGACAAAAGCCTCGCGGCTGGGCATCGCGATCGCGACATGGTTGATCGCCACCGGCCGGTCGAAGAGGCCCCATTCGGCGGGCGGCGGCAGGTTCGGGTTCTCGACCAGCGCGACGTCATGGTGGGTGAATTTGCCGTCATGGTCGCCGCTGTAGAATTGCATCCGCGGCGTCTTGCCCATCTCGGCACGCGGGTGCAGTTCGCCCACCTGCTTCAGGCCGACGATCTCAGTCCAGAATTTGTGCGACGCGTCCATGTCGCGGACATTGAGCACGACGTGATTGATGCCGACCGGTGCTGCCATTCTTGCCTCCCCGTAACCTTCTTATTCCGCTGCCTGCTTGCCGAAAGTCGGCGCCTTGTCGATCTCGTCGACCAGCGCCGCTTCGCCCTCGGTCGGCAAGTTCTCCGCCCAGTTGAGCGCGGCGTCGATGTCGCCTTCCCACATGTCGCGCGGCAATTCGTAGAGCAGCTCGACGCCGTAGCCGTTGGGGTCGCTGATATAGAGGCTGCGGGTCATGCCGTGATTGGTGCGGCGCTCGAACTTGACCCCGCGTTTTTGCAGGAAGGTGAGTTGCCGCAGCCACGCGTCGCGGCCGGGCAGGGTGATCGCGATGTGGTTGACCGCCACCGGCATGCCGAACATCGCCCAATCCTTGGGCCGGGGCGGCAGCTCCTTGTTCTCGACCAGGGCGATGTCGTGGTGATTGAGCTTGCCTTCGTGATCGGCGCTATAGAAGCGCATCGTCGGGCGCGGCCGCTCCGGGGTGCCGGGTTTCAACCGGCCGACCTCCTGCATGCCGACGATCTCGGTCCAGAATTTGTGCGACTCCTCGATGTCGCGGACATTGAGGACGAGATGGTTGACCCCAACCGGAGTTACCGCGCGATCGGGCGCCGCCGTCTTGCCGTCTGCCATGGTTTTGCCTCGCAACTGCCCGGCCGCAGTCTACCGCTGCGTCTCCGGCAATGAAACCTTCGTCACCAAAGGGTAGAGCCCAGCATGAAGCCGCCGATGACGAAAGCCACGCAGATTACGATGAAGAGGAAGAACAGGAGTTTAGCGATGCCGGCGGTGGCGGCCGAGATACCGGTGAAGCCGAACACCGCGGCGACGAGCGACACGACGAGGAAGAACAGGGCCAGTCTGAGCATCGATGTCTCCGGGTTCTCCTGAGCTTTAACGCTTTGGTTCGTCGATCATCGGCAACCGCGGCTCGTCATGGGATCTCGTAGACCGCGTAGTCATCGGCGATGCCGCGCAGCGCGCGCTGCTGTGCAACTGGCGACAGGCCTTCCTTCGCCAGGAGCGAGGTGGTCTGCACGTTCTCGACGACCGGGCCGGTTGCCCAAATCGCCGGCGACGTCGCCAGCCCCTGCACGCGCGAGGCGATGTTGACGGTCGACCCGAAGAAATCCTGCCGGTCGTTAAGCACGACCGCGAGGCACGGCCCCTCGTGGATGCCGATCTTGAGCTGCAAATCCGGGCTGCCGCGCTCGGCGTTCAGCTTTTCCATCGCCTCGCGCATTCGGAGCGCGGCGGCGACGGCACGGTCGGGCGAATGGAAGGTCGCCATGACCGCGTCGCCGATGGTCTTGACCACCGCGCCGTGCTCGGCGGCGACAATCTCGTGCAGCACGGAGAAATGCGCCCGCACGATGTCGAACGCGGCGAGGTCGCCGACCCGCTCGTAGAGCACAGTCGAACCTTTGAGGTCGGTGAACAGGAAGGTGAGGCTGGTGATCTTGAGGCGCTGTTCGGGGTCGAGCGTGTCAGTGCCGTAAAGGTCGCGGAAGGTCTGGTTGGCGAGCAGCCGCTTGGCGCTCAAGAACGGATGACGGAGATCGAGCAGGTGGTGCAGCTCGTCGCCGGCGATCCACAGACCCGGCAGCAAACGTTCCGCCGTCCGGTTTTCGAATGTTAGGCGCAGCGGGCCGGGCCGCATTTCGATCGTCGTGGTCGGCGCTTTGATGCCGGTGAAGACGATCGAGAGATTCTGGCGCTCGCGGGTCGGTTCTCCCGTCACGTTGATGAACTGGGCGACATGGGTCACCGGCTCGAAAACGATCAGGAACTGCGCCGGTAGCTGCAGCGACAATTGCGCCTTCTCGCCGGCCGGCAATTCGAGCGTGTCGAGGGTGACGCTATCGACAACCTTGTCGAGCTCTTCCGGGAGGTTCATCGCCGACGCCCAGAAGATTTGCCGGAAATACTCGGTGAAGGGCAGCTCGTTGGGGTCGTGCGCGGCGATGCGCCGGGCGCGGCGGCTGACGGTGAACGTCACCTCGACCATCTGATCGAGCGAGGGCTCGTAGCCGCTGGCGCAGAGCGCGCAGACATAGTCGTCGTGGCCAACCGTCTTGAGCGTCGCGCCCTCGCCGAGCACGCCGCCGCAACCCGGGCAGACCACGTTCCACGACAATTCGAAGAGACCAAGCCGCGCGGCGTGGAGGAAGGCGGCAATGGTCTTTTCTTCGTCTAGATCGCGCTCGGCGGCGAATTTGAGGACGTTGATGCGGCACAGCGCGCTGTCCGGCGCGGCGCGCACCAGCGTTTCGATCGCCCCCGCCACCGGCGAATCAGCGGACTGGCGCAGCGTGGCAAAGAGGATTTCGGCTTCTTCGGTCATCCCGTTTATCCCGTGGCGAAACGAGGTGCGGTTTGGCCGTTTCGCCTCGCGTAAATGTGGGGAGCCGCAGGGCTTGGGTCTAGGCCATTGCGGCCCCGATCGAAGTGTTTGTAGCGCGAAATCGCCGGTTCGATTTGGCGCCTCAGGCGAGGCGGAGATCCCCGCCAACGGCAATGTCGCCGGCGCCGACCACCTCTGCGTAGATGCCCATGATGTTATGGCCGAAGTGACGCATCAGCTCGGTTACGACCGGAATATCGCGCTCGGCGGTCGCCGGGTTGACCTCGGTCGCGGCGCAGCGGGTGATCGGTGAAATAACCCTGAGCCGCGCGCCACCGGCCATGATCTCGCGTTCCATCCAGCTTTGTTCGTCCCAGGCCGGCAGTCCGTCGAAATAGATATTGGCGCGGAAGCGGATCGGCTCGACGGTGGCGCCGATCGTAGCTTCAAGATCGCGAATACTCGCGAGGTTGATCAGCGAGACATATTTGTCGGTCGAAGCATTGGGCTTTTGCCGCGCGTCGGCGAAGGCGTGACCCGGCGCCTCGACCACGCGCAGCGGCCCGGGAACTGTTTCTCCCAGGAATTCGTCGAAGAACCGGGCGATGCGGCGGCATCCCTCGACCTCGCCGAGCGATTCCCGCAGCACGGTTCCGCCGGTATCGAAGATGGACAGCACCCCGGTAGTGGGATCGAACCCGGTGGTGAGCCGGGCCAGCTTTTCGTCGCGCATCAGCATGATGAAGTGGCGTTTCGACAGCCATTGCGGCTGTGCCGGGTCGAATTCGGTAGTGCCGAGCGCGATCGCGAAGCGGCGGTCGTGGGGCAGGCATTCCCCGACACTGAGCCCAACGCGTCGAAGCGGCTCGGCGGAAAGCCCTTTGACCGGATAGCGATAGATATTGGTTATCGCAACTGCCATGCGCTGCTCCCCTCTCGACGCATGAACGTGGTGAGCAAGAAGCGGATTTTCATCCCGGCGCACTGCGCTAGAGTAGAAGCGCAGATATATCAGACCGGGTCCGAGGGGTGAGGAAATGCAAGCAGATTACGTGATTGTCGGCGCCGGCTCGGCCGGATGCGTGCTCGCCAATCGGCTGACCGAGGACCCAAACGTTCGGGTGATCCTGATCGAGGCGGGGGGCAAGGACTGGAACCCCCTCATCCACATCCCGGCTGGGTTCATGAAGATGCTCGACCACAAGACCCTGACCTGGGGCTTCCACGCCGAAGCAGACCCAGGCACCAATGGGCGCGCGATCCTCTACCCCCGCGGGCGGGTCATCGGTGGCTCGTCGTCGATCAACGGGCTCATCTACATCCGTGGTCAACCCGAGGATTACGACCACTGGCAGCAGCTCGGCAATCGCGGTTGGGGCTGGGACGACGTGCTGCCGTATTTCAAGAAGGCTGAGCGCTGGGAAGGCGAGGGCAGCGAGGTGCGCGGTAAGGACGGGCCGCTCTTCACCTCGAAGATGGACCGGCCGCCGATCTGCGAGGCCGCGGTCGAGGCCGGCAAGCAGATCGGCCTCGAATACCGCGAGGACGTCAACGATCTGACGCGGCTCCACAAAGAATGTATCGGCTGGTGCCAACAGACCCGCGGCGGGCGCACCCGCGCCAGCACCGCGCGCACCTATCTGCGCCCAGCGCTAAAGCGCGGCAATCTTCAGCTGGTTACCAAGGCGCTGGTGCACCGCATCGTCTTCCAAGGGAAGCGCGCGGTCGGCGTCGAATTTTCCCGCGGCAGTAATATCGAGCGCGCCGATGCCGGGCGTGAGGTGATCCTGTCCGCCGGCGCTGTCGGCTCGCCGCATTTGCTGCAAATATCGGGCGTCGGCGACCCCGTGCATCTCGGCAAGATCGGCGTCCCGGTCGTGCACGAGCTGATGGGCGTCGGCAAGAACATGCAGGATCATTACGTCGTCCGAGTCACCCGCCGAGTGCACGGCGCGCAGACCGCCAACGAGAAATCGCGCGGCCTGCCGCTCGCCGGCGAGGTGCTGCGCTACCTCTTCACCGGCAAGGGCATGCTCACCTACAGCGCCTCGCTTGTCGCGGCCTCGGTCAAGGTGCTGGAGGAATCGGCGACCCCCGACATCCAGTGCTCGTTCGCGCCCGGGAGCTTCGTCAACGGCACGGTCGGCCAGCTCGAACGTGAACCCGGGCTCACCGCCGGGATGTGGCAGATGCGGCCCTTGTCGCGTGGTTACGTGATGGCCAAGACCAATAAGCCGGGCGACGCGCCGGCGATCAACCCGCGCTACCTCTCGGAGGAAACCGACCGGCGCGCGGTCCTCGGCGGGATCCGCTACATCCGCAAGCTGTTCGAGCAGCCCGCGCTGGCGCAATTCCTCGGGATCGAGAGCCTGCCGGGCGACAAGGTGCAGAGCGACGACGAAATCCTCGATTACGCCCGCCAATACGGCAACACGGTCTACCACGCGACCTGCACCTGTATGATGGGACAAAACCCGACATGCGTCGTTGATGATCAGCTTCGCGTCCATGGGATGGAGGGGCTGCGAGTCATCGACGCCTCGATCATGCCGGCGGTGAGCTCGACCAACACCAACGCGCCGACGATCATGATCGCCGAGAAGGGCGCGGCGATGATCAAGGCCGGAGCGCGGGAAAAGCTCGCGGCTTGATGCCGGCGCCTACCTATCGTGTAGGATGCGTCGACCGTGCACGTATCCGCGTGCGCCCTCGAACCCTGGAGCTTCAGCAATGACCGATACCCCCGAATACACGCCGCCCAAGGTCTGGATCGCCAAGCCGGCACTCGGCCGGTTCGCCAACATCAATAAGCCGACCGCCGGTGCGCAATTCGAGAGGGAGCTGCCGGTCGGCAAGCACCCGTTCCAGCTCTACTCTCTGGGCACGCCGAACGGCGTCAAGGTCACGATTATGTTCGAAGAGCTGCTGGCGAAGGGCCACAAGGGCGCCGAATACGACGCCTGGCTGATCAAGATCGGCGAAGGCGACCAGTTCGGCAGCGGCTTTGTTGCGCTCAACCCGAACTCGAAGATCCCGGCGCTGCTCGACCGCAGCGGCCCGAAGCCGATCCGGGTCTTCGAGACGGCCGCGATCCTGATGCATCTCGCCGAGAAGTTCGGCGAGTTCCTGCCGACCACCGCCAACCCGGCGGCGCGTGCGGAATGCCTGTCGTGGCTGTTCTGGCAGATGGGCAGTACGCCCTATGTCGGCGGCGGCTTCGGCCATTTTTACGCCTACGCGCCGATCAAGATCGAATACGCGATCGACCGCTTCACGATGGAGACGAAGCGGTTGCTCGATGTGCTCGATCGCCGTCTCGGCGAGAGCGAATGGGTCGCCGGCACGGACTACACGATCGCCGACATGGCCTGCTTCCCGTGGTACGGCGGGCTGGCGCGGTTCAACCAGTACGGCGGGGCCGAATTCCTCCAGGTGCAGGATTACAAGAACGTGCAGCGCTGGTGCGACGCGATGCTGGCGCGGCCAGCAGTGCGGCGCGGCCGCATGGTCAACCGCCTCTCCGGCGAACCGTCGGAGCAGCTGCACGAGCGCCACGACGCCAGCGATTTCGAGACCAAGACGGCCGACAAGCTCGCCGCCGCCGCGAACTGAGGCGACGCTTCTTCGCTGGTGCTGCAGGCGGAAGTGCCTACCTAGGCTGCTGCGCCAGTATCTGCGCGAAACGGACGATGCGCCTTCCAGCCTCTTCGAGGTGCTCGTCCGGCGCACTGAGCGCGATGCGCAGATGCCCGGCAGCGCTCGGCCCAAAGCCGTCGCAGGGCAGTACCGCGACGTGCTCGCGCTCTAGCAGTTCCAGCGCGAACGCTTCCGAGCCGAGACCGGTGCCGCGGCAGTCGAGCAGCACGAACATGCCGCCTTCGGGCGGCACGATCCGGCAGTTGGGCGCCGCGGTGAGCAGCGCACTCATCATCGCCGCGCGCCGCCGGTAATCTTCGCGGAGCGCCGCGACCTCTGCGGCTTCCCGGCTCAACACCGCAAGCGCACCCTCCTGGATGAAGCCAGGGCTGCCATAGGTCATGCACAAGAGCAGGTTGAAGAGATGGGTTTGCAGCGCCGGCGGACCGATCACCCAGCCCACGCGGAAGCCCGGCGCGGCGTGCGATTTCGACAGGCTGGAGACCACGACCGTCCGCTCGGCCATGCCGGGCACCGACCATGGGCTGACATGCGGCCGGGCAAATGCCAAATCCTCGTAGACTTCGTCCGAGACCAGCCACAGGTCGCGTCTCCGGCACAACTCCGCGATCGCCGCGATTTCGTCGGCGGTGAACACCGCTCCGGTCGGGTTGTGCGGCGAGTTGATCCAGATGACGCGGGTCTTCGGGCCGACCGCCGCCGCCATTCGGTCAAGATCGGGATGAAAGCCGCGCTCGGGCACCAGCGGCACCGTCACCATCGTCGCGCCACTCGAGCCGATCACCGCCTCGTAGGTGGCGTAGATCGGCTCCGGCACGATGACTTCGTCACCCGCGCCAGTGAGGCATTGCAGCGCGCAATAGAGCCCGCCCTGCGCGCCGGGCACGACGGTGACATTGGCGGCGGTGCAATCCTGACCAGTGCGCTTGGCGTGACGCGTCGCGATCGCCTGGCGCAGCGCCTCGGTTCCGATCATCCGTGAGTATCCGGTGCGGTGCGCGCGCAGCGCTGCGACGGTGGTCTCGACCAAAACCTCGGGCGGCGCCTGGTCGGGATCGCCGACGGTGAGCGCGATCACGTTTTCGCCCGCCTCGCGCAGTTCGATCGCCCGGCGATGCACCGCCCAGGCGCCGGCGCCGCGTCCGGCGACGCGATGGGTCAAGTCTGAATACTTCAATGCGTCGGTTCCCTCGGCGGATCTGTGCGCTAGAGTAACAGCAGATTGTACTGGGGAGGGACACGGTGCAGGCGGATTACGTGATCGTTGGCGCCGGTTCGGCCGGTTGCGTGCTCGCCAACCGGCTCTCCGCCGACCCGTCCGTCAAGGTCGTGTTGCTCGAGGCGGGCGGGCGCGACACCAGCCCGCTGATCCATGTTCCGGCCGGCTACATCAAGCTGCTCGACCACAAGAAATGGACCTGGATGTATTACGCCGAGGCCGATGAGGGGGTGAACGGCCGCGAGATCCTTTACCCGCGCGGCAAGGTGCTGGGCGGGTCGTCGTCGATCAACGGCATGATCTACGTGCGCGGCCAGCCGGAGGATTTCGATCATTGGGCGCAGCTCGGCAACCGCGGCTGGGATTGGGAAGGCGTGCTGCCCTATTTCAAGCAGGCGGAAAGCTGGGAAGGCGGCGAGGACGAATTCCACGGCAAGGACGGGCCGCTGCTCACCTCGCGCCCGGCGGATCGGCCGTTTCTCTGTGGCAAGATCATCGAGGCGGGCACCCAGATCGGCCTCGAATACCATGAGGACGTCAACAGCCTGCCGCCCGGCGCGCCCGACAATATCGGCTGGGTGCAACAGACGCGCCGTGGTCGGCGGCGGCAGAGCGCGGCACGCACCTATCTCCGCCCGGCGCTCAAGCGGCCGAACCTCCAGGTCGTCACCAACGCGCTGGTGCACCGCGTGGTCATCGCCGGAAAGCGCGCTACCGGGATCGAGTTCTCGCGTGGTGGGCAAGTCGAGCGGGTCGATGCCGCGCGCGAGGTCATCCTTTCCGGCGGGGCGATCGGCTCGCCGCAGGTGCTGCAACTCTCCGGGATCGGCGACCCCGATCATCTCGCCCGCATTGGCGTACCGGTGGTGCATGAGCTGCCCGGGGTCGGCAAGAACCTGCAAGACCATTTTCTGGCCCGCTGCACCGCAGAAATTCGGGGCGCGCCAACCGCCAACGAAAAGTCCCGCGGCCTGCCGTTTGTCGGCGAGCTGATGCGCTACGTGTTTTCGGGCTCCGGCCTGCTGACTTACGCCGCTTCGCTGGTTTGCGCCTCGGTCAAGGTGTTGGAGGAGTCGGCGACCCCCGATGTGCAGATACTCTTCGCCAATGCGAGCTTCGCGCCGGGGCCGATCCGCAAGCTCGACTCCAAACCCGGCATGACCGGCGGCATGTGGCAGATGCGGCCGCTGTCGCGCGGTTATGTCGGGGCCAAATCGCCTGATCCACGCCAGGCGCCGGCGATCAATCCGCGCTACCTGTCACACGACACCGACCGGCGCTGCGCCATCGGCGGCTTGCACGCGGTGCGCAAGCTCTTCGCGGCGCCGGCTCTCGCGCCGTATCTCGTCGGCGAGATGCTGCCTGGCGCGAATATGCAGAGCGACGACGAGTTGCTGCACTACCTTCGGCAGACCGGCTCGACCGTGTTTCACGCCACCTGCACTTGCAAGATGGGCCAGGACCCGATGGCGGTTGTCGACGACCAGCTCCGGGTCCACGGGATCGAGGGGTTGCGCGTCATCGACGCCTCGGTGATGCCGACGGTGACCTCGACCAACACTAACGCGCCCACCATCATGATCGCCGAGAAGGGCGCGGCGGCAATCAAGGCCGCGGCGCGGCAAAGACTCGCCGCCTAGGGGGTGACGCACATGCAAGCGGATTACGTGATCGTCGGCGCCGGCTCGGCCGGCTGTGTGCTGGCCAATCGGCTGACCGAAGACCCGAGTGTCAAGGTCGTCCTGATCGAGGCCGGCGGGAAGGACTGGAACCCGCTAATCCACATCCCGGTCGGCTACATGAAGCTGCTCGACCACAAGCAGCTCACCTGGAGCTTCAAGGCCGAGGCCGATCCCGGCACTAACGGCCGCGCGATCCCTTATCCGCGTGGCCGCGTGCTCGGCGGGTCATCGTCGATCAACGGGCTCATCTACATCCGCAGCCAGCCCGAGGACTACGACCACTGGGCGCAGCTCGGCAATCGCGGCTGGGGCTGGGACGACGTGCTGCCATTCTTCAAGCAGGCGGAGAGATGGACCGGCGAAGAGGCTGAAATCCATGGCAAGGGCGGCCACCTGACGACGTCGCCGATGACAGAGCAGCCCGAGGCCTGCCACGCCATTATCGCCGCAGCGCGGACGATCGCCCCGGCATCACCGGCGGCCCGTGGCAGATGCGGCCGTTGTCGCGCGGCTATGTGCTGGTGCGCTCGCCCGACCCGCACGACCAGCCGGCGATCAACCCACGCTACCTCGCCGAGGACACCGATCAGCGTGCCATGGTCGGCGGGCTGAAGTTCCTGCGCCGCCTGTTCGCCGCAGCGGCGCTGGCCAAGCACATCGTGCAGGAGAACGTGCCAGGGCCGAGCGTGCAGAGCGATGACGAGCTGCTCGATTACGCACGGCAGAACGGCTCGACCGTCTACCATGCCAGCTGCTCGTGCATGATGGGCAGCCACGCGATGAGCGTCGTCGACGACCAGCTCCGCGTCCATGGCCTCGAGGCGCTGCGCGTCATCGATGCCTCGGTGATGCCAGCAGTCAGTTCGACCAATACCAACGCGCCGACAATCATGATCGCCGAGAAAGGCGCGGCGCTGCTCAAGGAAGCGGCGCGGGAGAAGCTCGCGGCTTAGGCGCGGCGCAGCGGGATGAGGGCGCGGACCCGCTCGTCGCGCAGATAGAGCCCGCCCCACGCCAGCACGCCGACATAAACGCCGAAGAGGACATGGGTAAACAGCGGGTCCTCGAGGCGCAGGTGACTGGCGACCGCGCCGCCGAGAAAGCCGGTGAGGACGATCGCGCCTAGGATCGCCGTGCGCGGGATCGCATAGAGCGCCGTGCAGAGGAGGATGATGATCCCGAGCGGGCGCAGAAGGTCTGCCGGATAGCCGATCTGCTGGGTCGCCTCGATAACTTGCGGCATCAAGATCAGCTTGCCGAAGGCGTCGAACA